>JANSXW010000069.1 GCA_024742755.1 bacterium
TATGCCCGGCGGCGATGAGGCCTGCGGAGAAGGGGTGATTTTAGCTACAGATTCAGAAATTATAGATATTGATGGTGGGGATTTCCGGCTGTCCTCCTGCTCACCAGCGATTGATGCCGGGCTGGACTCTATCGTTCAGGCATTCAATCTGACTACAGATCTGGTGGGGGCACCACGGATACAAGACGGGGCGGTTGATCTTGGGGCCTTTGAGCAGCCGAAACTAGAACTTGCCGCATTGGAAGTCCTGCCTCCGGAATGCCCGGGAGAAGCTAATGGCGAAGTGGTACTGACAGCGTCAGGTATTGCGCCCTTTTCCTATCAGGTCATTGACACCGCCGGCCAGCTTATAGCGTCAAACACCCAGCTCCTATCAGGTGCATACGTAGCGGTCGTGACGGACAGCTCCCTATGCCAGGACACCCTGTTCTTTGAAGTGCCAGCCTTAGATTCAATTAACGCTTTTGCCACAATAGAACCTGCAACCGAGAGTAGCCTGGGCAGTATTTCTTTAGACAGTCTTATTGGTGGTACACCTCCTTATGCCTTCGAATGGGACAACGGCCACACCGGGCCTTTCTTATCGTCGCTTGAGCCAGGGTTTTACAGCCTTTCCGTTACGGATGCAAATGGATGTACTGCGAGCTTCAGTTTTGAGGTTCTGTTAGCAAGTGGTCTAAACGATATTTCCGCTCAACGGTGGAAGTTATTTCCAAACCCCACGGCTCAAAAAGTTTATGCTGAGTTGCAGGTAGGTGAGGATGTGTTATTAAGGTTTTTTGATGGGACCGGCCGGTTAGCCCTCTCTCAAAAAATAGCTGGGGGCAGCGGACCTTTTGCAATTAATTTAGAGCCGCTTACACCCGGCATATACTGGGTGCAGGCAATTACCAGGGATGGAGCGAATCAGGAAGTGAAGCGTTTGGTTGTTCAATAGTCATAACTACAAGGAAAAGGGTATCTGAAATAGGAATTTCTTCCTTCAAGTAGTTTAACCCTGCCCGGATACCTGATCCGCCATTAACGCCACCCGCCCCCGCTGCCCAAAATACCGCACCGCCTGCAGTAAATTCGCAAAGCGCGGGTCCTGCGTATGCCCTCTTTGGTAGCGAGAGTAAATCTGCTGAACGATCACCCCGATCTTGAAAGTGCCAAAGACGTAGTAGAAGACCGGATTGGCGAGGGTTATCCCACGCTGCTGCGCGTAGCGGTGCAGCACCTCCTGCCGGTTGAGGTTGCCGGGCAGCCAGGTCAGGTTGGCGGCAGCCAGTGGCATGAGGCGGGCTTCTTCCGGCTCAGTCCAGTAAGCTAGGGTAGTGCCCAGGTCCATCAGCGGGTCGCCCACGGTAGCCATTTCCCAGTCCAGGATGGCGCAGATATTATGGGGTGGCTCCGGGTCTAGTACCAGGTTATCGTATTTGAAGTCGTTGTGGATCAGCCCGGCGGGGCCATCTGCGGGCGGGTTGGCCTGCATCCACTCCGCCAGCTCGTCCATAGCAGGCACCTTGTCCGTTTCGGCTTTGTAATACCGCTTGATCCACCCCTCTACCTGCCGGCCGACGTAGCCCTCGGGCTTGCCCAGTTCGATAAGCCCGGTTGCTTCAATATCAATCTGGTGAAGGGCTGCCAGCGTATCCACCGCAGACTCCGAGATCAGCCGCATTTGCTCAGGTGCCCATTGCAGCTGTTTGGCCAAAGCTCCCCTTAGGATGATGCCTTCCACCCGTTCCATCAGGTAAAAGGGCGCGCCGATGACCGCCTCGTCTTCGCAGTAGACGATGGGCTTTGGAATGGTTTGCAGCACAGGCTTAAGTTTGGACAACACCCGGTACTCCCGCCCCATATCGTGGGCGCTCTTGATGTTGGCACCAAAGGGCGGGCGGCGGAGGACCGCTTCCCCTGCATTGGTTTGGAGCAGGTAAGTCAGGTTGGAATAGCCGCCGGGGAATTGTTGGATGCCTTTAATTTCCCGGAAGCCATCCCAGTGCTGCCGCAGGTAGGTTTGCAGGGCTTCCTGATCGAGGGCTTCCCCTTCACGGATCGGGCTGGGCTGATCGAGCATTTTTGTGGGGAAGATAGGGAAAATTTGGTGAGGTAATGTCTTTCCCTGAAGCCTGCTAGTGCGACTAGACCGAATTACTTGCTAGTTTTTTTGCCCCTGAAGCCCTTTTAAGTAGTCAGGCATTTACGGCCCAATCCACTAGTTTTTTGGGGAACTTCATTTTTTTAATATTTGCTCACTCGGGCTTGAGACCGCAATACGACTCAGGAATATTGTCATGGCAGGCTAAGTTGGGCGAATTCCCACCTTTTCATATATCGGGAAAAGATGCTCTATAATTTTACTTTTTACTGAGGCAAAATCAATACTCTCCAACTGGTTCTTTTTGAGAAAGATTCCCCACTGCTTTAGTCTTGACTTGTCTGTGTAAAATTCATCTTGAAATACTGGATGATTTCTTGTCCAGCTAGTTTCCCTCCTTTTAAAAGTGTTGTTGATTGCCTTTTCCAGAATGACTACATTACATACTTCAATGAACATATAAATATCGTAAAAGTCCTTCAGGCGTGAATTAAACACTCCAAGATCTATCATAGTCTGGATTTGTCATAGAAGTACCTCTAAATATTGTTTTAGTACAGTTTTTATTCCCAAATTCTCGGCATACAAATGCAGCTTATTTAGGTTGCGATCTTGGCTTTCCAGGTAGTTCTCAAGGACTTGATTTACCACAGCACGTTCCTGCTTACTGCGGAATTTGATAAAATCGCAAACTGTTTTTTCCCTACTGTAGACCTTTATGACATGAGCATTATATTTTATTGTCTCTACACCTAACTGGTACTGTGGTCCCTTCCAATAATATAGCTTAATTGGAGGATAATCAGGTAGAGTGTACTTCTCCTTTTTTTCTATTGCAATGTGAAATTCAAATGGAACGTGAGTGCTATAATTAAATATAAATGCCGCCGAATGCAAGCAAAAAATGCCACTAGGTATCAATTGCTGAGCAATAAGATTGTCTGGCAATTCACTGTTAGTGAAAATGTAATACCCTCTTTTGACTTTTTCAATTACACGATTTGCTATAAGATTATTTATACTATAGTGAGTAAAACCTAAACTTTTCAGTTCTCGAGTTGAATATACTTTATTCTTTTCCTCAAGTCTTGTGATTAACGGATTTTTTTTCATTGACTAAAATTCTGCTTTCAGGGCTGATAGCCGTAATTTAGTAAAATGCTTTTTACTTTACAAGGTATCATCGGGACTTTTACTTTGTCTTAAGATAAGATCAGTGTTCTTTCTTTCATCCAACAGTCAAGTATATGAATGGTATCGGTTTATGCACAACTGTTTTTCAAGTAATAATTTACTTCAATTAGATCAAATAGCATTTCGGGTAAGGACCTAAACCGAAATCAAAATCCAAAGTAAGGTTCAGCAAGGACACTGGGCGAATAGACATAATTCTTTATTTTCCCCTCATGAAAACCACCCAACAACTACAATCCACCCTCCACCACCTCGACGGCAAAAGCTACAAAGCCTACAAGGACATCCGTGGGTCATATGCCTTTGAAGGGTTTGACTTGTCCATCGATCATGTGCAGGGCGACCCCTTTGCGGCCCCAAGCCGGGTGCGCGTGCGCGTCCGGAATGCCTTCCCCGATTGGGCGCGGGCTAACAAAAGCCGAAGGGTCGCTCTGTGCGATTACCTCAACCGGCAGTTCGGCCGGGCGTGCCGGCGCTTCAGCAAAGGCAACCGGGGCAGTGGCAAAAGCGGGGCGGTATTTATCGCTCAGCCCGGACAGGAAATCCTGGAACGCACGGCGGTGGTGCTCGGTGAAGACTGGATTGAAGCCCGCTTCCGGGTGGGGCTGCCGGCTTTCGGGCGGCGTATTGCCGGGCGGCAGGCAGCAGCTATCTTTGAGGAGGAAATCCCTCAAATCGTAGCCCACAGCCTGCCCTTCAAGGTGCAGGACGAAGCCATCCTTCGGGAGCATATTTTCACCAACGAGGATGCCGATGCGCTTCGGGCCCGCCTCCCGGAATTAGGCCTTGTCGCTTTTGTAGCCGATGGTGCCCTACTGCCCCGGGCCAGCGGGGTGGATGACCGCCCCATGTCTGGCGGGCTGCCTTTTCAATCGCCCGAAAGCCTGCGGGTGGAAGTGGCGCTGCCCAACCGCACCGTGACTGGTATGGGCATTCCCGAAGGGATCACCCTCATCGTAGGTGGGGGCTTTCACGGCAAGTCTACCCTGCTGCGCGCAATAGAGCTCGGCATTTACAACCATATTCCCGGTGATGGCCGCTCCTTTGTGGTTAGTCAGCCGGGTGCTGCTAAAATCCGGGCAGAGGACGGGCGCTACATTGAACGGGTAGACATCTCCCCCTTCATCAATAACCTGCCGGGCGGACAGTCCACGCAGCATTTTTCCACCCCAAATGCCAGCGGCTCTACCTCTCAGGCGGCCAATGTGATGGAAGCGCTGGAAGCAGGAGCAACAGCACTGCTCATTGACGAGGACACCTCCGCCACCAATTTTATGATCCGCGATCAGCGCATGCAGGCGCTCATTCCGCAGCAGCGGGAACCCATCACCCCCTTTGTGGACCGCATCCGGCAATTGTACGAGGAGGAGGGCGTCAGTACGGTGTTAGTGCTCGGCGGTTCCGGGCTTTACCTGGATGCAGCAGACACCGTCATCGGTATGAACGCCTACCGCCCGGAAGACCTTACTGAACGAGCTAAATCCGTTGCGCAGGAGTTCCCCCAGCCCCGCCCGGCGGAAAAGCCCGCTACCTTTCCCAACCAATCCCGGCGCGTGCCCCTGCCCGAAAGCCTGAATGCCCAAAAAGGGAAACGGGAGAAAGTCCGGGCTTTTGACACCCGCAGCATTCAGTTTGGGCAGCATGACATCGACCTGTCCGCTGTCGCCCAACTGGTGGAAAACGGGCAGCTGTCGGCTATTGCGGATGCCCTCCTTTACCTGCGCCGCTACCTGGGCGAAGCAACCCTGCCGGAAGCCCTGAAACGGGTCAAGCAGGATATCGAACAGCAGGGGCTTGGCGTTTTGCAGAAGGAGCCACATGGTGATTACGCGGCATTCCGGCCCCTGGAACTGGCCGCTGCGCTGAACCGGTTGCGGGGGCTTAGAGTCAATCCCCGGGAGGCGCCATGATGCAAGGATTGAGTAATTTAAAATCGAATGCCCTTTTACAATAAACGCTACTTAACCTAATGAATCGTCAACTGTTTTTTACGCTGGATGTGCTAAGCCTGGCCTGCATCGCTTTCATGCTGGCTAGTGCGACTAGACCGAATTATTTGATAGTATTTTTACACCTGAGCCTTCTGTAGTGCCCGGTCTTTAACTGTCAAATATTTACGGCTCAATCCACTAGCGGGCTGTTTTACAGCAACCCGTCTTCGTCTAATTGCTGAATGTGCTCACGGAGGGTCTCCGCCACCGGGCGGTATTTCAGCCCCAGTTTTGCACGGCTTTTCCGGTTGTTGAAGCGCAGGGGGTAGCCAAGATTGCGGCGCAGGTATTTCCACGAAAAACCCTGGAAGGGCCCGAATAAATAAAGCAGGAAGTTGGGGAGTTTCTTTTTGGGGAATGGGTATTGGCCTCCGGGCGCCTCCCTGAGCATAGTGCCCATTTCCAGCACCGAATGCGCTGAAGCCACGAGGATGTGCCGGCCTTCTGCTTCGGGCAGGAAACCAGCGAGCAGGTGGGCACGTGCGACTTCCCTGACATCGACCACCCCGAAGTACAAGTCTGGCGCGCCCGCTTTGAATTGCCCGTTGCCCATAGACTGCATAAACTGAGCGCTTGCGCCGTCCACCCGCTGGCTCAGGGAAGGGCCCATTACAAAACTGGGGTTAATGACAACGAGGTCCCATTCCGGCTGTGTACCGGCAATTTTCCAGGCTTCCCGTTCGGCTACGGTTTTGGAGTAGGAATAGGGCTGGTGCTGGAGGGAACTGCTTTCATTCCATTGCTCCTCCGTGAAAATCTGGCCGGGAGCGCTTTCCAATTCTATGGCATCCCCATAGATCGCGGCTACACTTGAGGTCAGCACCACCCGCTGCACCCCGGGGGTTTGTTTGGCCGTTTCCAGTACATTGCGGGTGCCCTTCAGGGCGGGATCGATCAGGCTGCGCTGCGGGTCTTTGGTGTTGAGTTGGAAGGGCGAGGCTGTATGGATAACGAGCGCACAGCCCTCCATGGCCTCCGAGAATGACCCGGTTTTCAGCAGGTCTGCCTCAAAAAGCCTGAGCTGGCCCGACTCCCGGCTGGCAATTTCAGTAAGGTGAGCGACTTTCTCCGTTTTTGATTGATCCCTGACTGTTGCATGTACCGTATGCCCCTCTTCCAGCAGGAAGCGGACAATCCAGGAAGCGATGTAGCCGGAAGCTCCGGTGACGAGTACAGGGCGTTCTTTGTCAATCACAGGCATTTGTAAGGGTTTGATGGGTTAAACCATGGAAGCTCTTCGTTCCGTGGGCATCCAAATTATCAAAAAATTAACCCATAAGCGCCCAAAAACCGCTAAAACATGCCTAATATTGGGGCACAAGTCAATACCTATGCAAGATATTCTGGCCCACATCACCTGGACGGCTTCCCCTGAAATCATTAACCTCGGCCCGCTAACCCTGCGTTGGTACGGGCTGCTCTTCGCTGCCGGCTTTCTGGCAGGCCTGTACATTGTGAAGGCGATGTTCAAGGCCGAAAATGCGCCTGAAGAGTGGCTGGACCGTATCTTCATTTACATGGTCGTGGGGGCTGTGGTGGGTGCCCGTTTGGGGCATGTGTTCTTCTACGACTGGGATTACTATTCGCAGCACCTTACCGAAATTCCTATGGTGTGGAAAGGCGGGCTGGCCAGTCACGGCGGAGCGATAGGCATCATCATCGCACTCTGGATTTTCTCCCGCTTCGAATCTAAGCGCTCTGTCCTCTGGGTGCTGGACAAAGTGGTGGTTCCCACCGCTCTTGCCGGATGCTTCATCCGCCTGGGCAATCTGATGAACTCCGAAATCGTAGGCAAGCCAACCGACGTCGCCTGGGGCTTTAAGTTTCCCCGCAATGAGACCAATCTCTGGGAAAAGTGCTCGGTCTGCATGGAGCGTGCCGGGCAGGGCTGTGTGGAAGTGGCGGAAATGGCCAGTGGCAAGTTTTGCGTGGAGCTCAGCGAAGTGCCGGTCCGCCATCCGGTGCAGCTGTATGAATCCATCAGTTATCTCCTCACCTTTTTTCTGCTGTACTGGGTGTACTGGAAAACCGATGCGAAGAACCGCCTGGGCCGTATGTTCGGGCTGTTCCTGCTGCTGGTTTTGGGTGTCATCCGCTTTGGGCTGGAGTACTTCAAGACTAGTCAGGGCGGGTTTGAGTCGGCGGTGAACGCGAGCCTGAGCACCGGCCAGCTGCTGAGTATTCCCTTTATGCTGGTAGGCTTATTCTTCCTGTTGCGCCCAGCTAAGGAAAGCCCGGCGGCCAATTAGCCAAAGTAGCATACCAATAGCGATTGCACCAAGTGCCCACCACAAATAACCCTGCTGCCCCGGCTGCGGAATAGGTCTTGGCGTGCCCAGGTGCACCAGCCCGCCCCATAGTGCTGGGTGTGCCCCGATAAGGTCTGTCTCTTCGCTCATGAGGTAGGAAAGCTGAGCTTCCTGTAAAGCGGCATCTTTTGCTTTGCCTGCTTTGAGCAAGTCGTAAAATTCAAGAATAATACGCGAGCTACTGCCTTGGAGCACCGGCCATAAAGTGGCAACGGTACTGGGGCAGCCGGCGTAGGACAATCCTCTGGCAAGGCTCATCACTCCTTCTCCTCTTGACAGTTCACCGCTAGCGGTCTCACAGGCGCTCAGCACGGCCATTTCGGCAGCAAGGTTTAGCGGATAGAGTTCGGAAAGGTATAGTTTGCTGTCCGGCTGGCCTGACAGGGTATTGCTGAAGGCAATCCAACCGCCCTCCGCCGCACTGGCATGGGTGGAGAGGTGCAGGATTTGATAGTTGCCTGCAAGCTCTGTAAAAGCCTGTTTGGTTGCTTGTGGGCCGGTGAGGACCCTGCCTTTCCAGGATTGTTCTATGGTGTTGACTTCCTGCTGGTTGTAGGACAGTGCCGCAAGCCCCGAGTCTTCAGAAAAAATGGGCGCTATGCCCAGAAAAGAGGAGGTGACTGAGGGTGCGGTCCGGTTTTCCTGTTGAAGGAGTACCGAGGCCGAATAGGCATAGGAAATTTGGTGCCTGTGGAGCAGGTAGGGCAACTGCTTCCAGTGGGCCCCGTCTTTTGAACTTGGCAAAATACTGATTGGCAGATGGTGGATGGCACCGGCCGGGCTTACAAAGACCCGTTCAGGCAGGGTTTTGCCTATAGGTGCCCAGAGCACGGTATAAAGCGGGCAGGCAATAGATTGGAAAGTTTCCAGTGGGAGGTTATGCTGTTGCTGGCTGAGTGCCCGGGTCAGTTCAACGATCAAAGGCTCCCATTGTGCCCGCGCAGGCAGGGCCGATAATTTCCAGTCTGCCCCATTCCAAAACAGCGCGTAGGATTGCTTTTCGCCGGCAAAGTAGGAAACCCAACCGGCATTAGCGGCACTCATTAACCGGACGAGATCAGCCATTGAAGCCTTTGTCCGCTGGTACTTTTCGTAGTAGTAGGTGGGGTATTGGTCTTCCAGGTTTGCAGTGAACAGCTGCAGCTGATGGCGCAAGTCAGCTAACGTTCTTTGCAGGGGTGCGCGACGGGCGGTGTCAGCCGATAGCGCCAGTTTTGACTCAAGGTATCCGATATTGGCCTTCAAGCCCTGTTCCTGAGCCAGTACTGCAGCAGGAATGCCCGCTGTATTTTTGGCCTCGGCATCCTGTAAGGTAGCCGCGAGTAGCGTAGCCCTGCTTTGCTCAATGAAGAAAAAAGCATCTTCAACGTAGGTGTCCTTTCCGGTGATTTGATAGAGTAGAAAGCAAGTTTCCAGGGCTTCTTCGTAGACCGGGAGGGCATTTTCCTGAAGGAAGAGCTTCGACTTTCGGGTCTCGTACTGCTGCTGTAGCTGGGCCACGACCTGCTCGCAGATGTAATAGGTGGATAAGGCCTGATCAAGATAAGCTTGGTCTTCGGTCTTTTCATAGAGCGCTTTTAGCGTTTTGGCTTTGGAAGCCATCACAATGAGCAGCTTCTGCCAGCTCCCTCTGATGCCGGCATTGGTAATCGCGGGGTTGCTGTAGCCCAGGGTGTCCGTAAAGCCCGGAACCCGGTGGAAAATAGCTCGCTGGTACTGTTGCATGGCATTATCAAGATGCCCCATTTCCAGGTACAAGTCGCCGATGTTGTCGAGGGTTGCCGCCTTGTTGGGATGAGGCCCTGCTGGCAGAGCCCGGTTTTTTGCTTTGAGGGACCGCTCCATTGCCTCCCGGGATTCTTTGTACCGGCCCAGTTTTCGCAGGACGACACCAAGGTTATTATAAGCAAGCCCAAGGGAAAGATCGTAGCCCTCATGTTGCTGGTAGATGGATATCGCTTCATTGTACTGGCGTAGCGCTTGTGCTCCTGCCCCGAGGTCATCGTAAATATTCCCGAGGTTGATATGGGTAAGGGCAACGTCCGTATCTTCAGTACCATAGAGGGCCACAAAAACAGCCTGGGCTAGTTGTATATTTTTCAGTGCAGGTTGATATTCTCCAAGGTTCCAATGGGCAATGCCCAGCTCATTGTAGGTTTGAGCAACTTCATAGCTTTGATCGCTGTAGTGCGCCCGAAAAACAGGCAAGGCTGCGTGCAGGTATTCCAGAGCGATGTTGTATTCCCCCATGGCGTTGTAGACCGCAGCTTGCTCAAAGTAGCTGTCTGCCACGCCTGCGGAGGCTTCCAGTTTTTGCCGGAGCGCCACCGCTTCCTTTAGCGGGGGAAGGGCATTAATGAAATCGCCTTTTTCCTTTAGGGCCACCCCAAGATTGTGGTAGGAACGGGCTACATCAGGGTGGTGGGTGCCCAGTACAGCGATGCGGATTGCTAAAGCCCGTTGGTAGGCCAGCTCCGCCTGACGGTATTGGTCAGTGAGGTATAGAAACACGCCGTACTTGTGCCACAGATCACCCAGAAAGGCTGTCTCGGCGCAAGCCTTCGATTTCCGCTGTGAGAAAAAAGTTGCTAGAAAGTCGATTGCCTGTTCCGCATCAAGGGAGTCATAGATGGCCATAGCCTGATGGTATGCAAGGCTATCGGCAACAGCACAGGGAGCTTCCTGTAAGTGAGTGCTGTAAGAAGTATCGGAATAAGGATAGGATGGGAAGGCATTTCCGGTGGCGGAAAAAGCAAGCGTGGTCAGGAGCGCGCCCCAAAACCATAGTTTTCTCATCATATTGGGCGTATTTGCCCAATAAAGGTAGGATATCCGGCGCTTAATAGCGCTACAGAGAGCGTTTTTCCGGGTTTAAAAAGGCCGGTGGACCGTCATCAAGAGGCCCACCGACAGGAATTACTGCTTCAAAATTTGCATACCAAAATTATGTTGTTCGGATTTTACCGATAGGACATACCATCCCGATGCCCAATTGGGCACATGGAGCTCAACGGTTTGTGCGCCCGGGTATACGTCAACCTGCTGCTGCCAAATGAGCTGCCCCAGCACAGAGCGCACCTCAAGCCAAACCATTTGCGAGCGGTCACTGTCCAGCGTAATATTGAGGTGCTGACCGAAGGGCTGTGGCGTGGCTTCCATACTCAGCCCATGCTGTACCGGCATCGCGAAAGCCGAGGAGCTGACCTGAGCGCAGCTGCTGTCGATCGGCATGCCCTCCAGCATATCGATGGCGGCTGTCAGGTTGAGCTTTCCACCCGATGCCAGGCTATCAAGCGCCGGAAGCTGGGTGGCACTGTTCAGGAGTGCAGCTTTGATGTCCAAATGGGTAGCTTCCGGCTTGGTTTTCCAGAGCAATGCTGCTGCTCTGGAAACGGCTGCCGCTGCCATGGAGGTCCCATCGCGGAATTCGTATCCCCCGCCCGGGACTGTACTAAAGATTCGCGTGCCGGGCGCGGCAATATCAACGGTGTGGATGCCGTAGTTGGAAAAGTCGGCGAGGACAGACTCCGTAATATCTAAAGCCGCCACCGAAATCAGGTTGTCCAGATCAAAGCCTGAGGGGTAGTGAGGAATGATGTCATTGTTCGTGGTATCATTGCCTGCCGAGGCTACAAAGAGTGTTCTGCAGTTCTCGCCAGCCCTGCGGATGGCATTCTCCAGCACCGGGGAAGGCAGCCCCTGGTACCCCCAGCTAAGGTTGACTACCTGAGCTTCCTGATCGCGGGCGTAGTAAATACCGCAGAGGGCTTCGAATAATAGCCCGAGCCCATCGTCCTGATGGCTTTTTATGCTCAGCAGCTCAAGTGTGCCCGGAGGGTCGCCGTCTGTAATGATACCTGCAATGTGCGTTCCGTGCCCGTTTACCGGGTCAAGTGGCTGATTGTCTTTCTCTGCAAAGTCGTAGCCCTCGAAATCGTCAACCAGGCAGTTGCCATCGTCATCCATGCCATTCGGAAATTCCGCTTCATTCTGAGCCAGCATCCCCTGAAGGTCCGGGTGGGTATTGTCAATGCCAACATCAATGACCGCTACTTTTGGCGACCAGTTGCGGCCTCTCTTCCTACCCGGGCCTGAGGGCGGCATTGGAGTTGCCGGGTGGGTTTGTTGCTGGTCTTGCAGTGGGAGCACATAATTGTTGTTGAGCTCTTCCACTTTTGACTTCGTTTTCGCAGCTTCCTTGGTTTCTTCCAGGCCCACTACAATGCCGCCTTCCGGCAAATAGCTGGTATCGGGCAATTCCCATAGTTCTATGACACCGCAAAGGCAGCTGTCCAGCAGTTCTGCCTGGAAGTAAGCTCTAAGGGTATCCCGCTCAAAATCTGTAGCATCATCGGTGAATTCAATGATCATCTGATTGGGGACGAAGGCACCGCCCAGGCTATCGAGATCGTAGAGTAGCAGGGTCTGTGGGGCACTTTCTAATGTCAGGGCGGGTAGCAGAGGATGGGTAACCTGGGCTAGGTACGCCCCTTCATCAATGCCGGAAACACTGACAAGGCTCAGGTCAGGAAGCGGGCTGGGCAAGGTAAGCAGCGTGCCTTCAAAGAACCAGCTGTAGCTGAGGCCGGTGCCGGGTGTGTTAACCGTAAGGCTTATGTTATCTCCGTCAAACGCATAGACAAAACCGGATTCCCCAAAGGGTGCCTGAGGTGCATAGGTAAATGTAGTGGCGGCCAAGCCGGCTAAAGGGAGCAAGTCGTCAAACTCGAGCCTGTTGTTTTCGCACCGGATGCTGTCGAAGGTATTAGTTGGGATATTTGGGAGGTTTTCCAGCTCGTTGTCCTGTACCTGCAACTCTTTCAGCAGCGGCATAGTGGACAGGTTGGGAAGGCTGGTAAGGGCATTGCCGCTCAGGTCGATGACTTCCAGGGCAATCAGGGTGCTTACGGCGTTGGGAACTGCGCCGGTAAGATTGTTGTCCGGAAGCCGGATGGCCTGAATGCGGTTGTCAATCACGGTGATGCCGTTCCATTGACTGACCGGGGAGGTGAGCCAGTTGTCGTCATTAGCCCAGTTAGTGCCATTGGTCTCTTCATAAAGGCTAACCAATGCGAGGGAGTCGTCCGGGCTGACTTGTGCAAATGCGGAAAGCTGCAAAATCAGCAGCAAGGGTAATAGGATTGTGTTTTTCATGAATTGAAGCAGTTGAAAAACCGGGAGCAATTTAAGTTTGATTGCTCCCGGGTGAAAAAACCGTTTTACTTCTTAAAGCCTACTGCGTACTTGACAAAGTTAACTTCATTGCCATTGATCAGGCCTTTTTCATCGTAGCCGCACAGGAAGGTAACGTCGTAGCCATCTGCTTTAGCTTCTGCCAGAGCGTCACCGAGTTGCTCCTCGCTAAGCTTGTTCAGGGCATACCAGCTGGAATGCGTGTCTTCGTTGAAAATAGGGTTGAAGCGGATGTTGGAAGTGGTGCCGACCTGTGAGATATCGAGGTACGCGGCCATTCTGCCACCCGCCTTCGCGTTTTCCATCTGGGTTTGGATACCATCCTCATCGAGGTTGGAGAAAGGTACCGACAGGCCCACATCTTTTTTGTCCATCAGGGCGGTGTAGAAACGCTCATCACCTATATGCACTACGGAACGGCTCACCAGTCGATATCCCAGCTCAACTCTCTGATTGTAAGTCTGCTGGTAAATTGCGTTTTTCTCATCAATTATGAAGTACTGGTCAGCAGCAGACCCCTCAACAAAGATGACGGCAAACTTCCGGTTGGCACCATCAATGTAGCTCTCCAGTTGGTGCACCTTATAGCCTTCCAGCAGCAGGCTTAATTTGCTGCTCAGTTGGTTCTCGGTAAGCCCGATGTGCATTTCCCACTTGAGGTTGCCAGGGTTCTTGTCGAAAACGACGTTGTACAGGGTTTCATGGTATTGGTCCACAGAGTTGCCAGCAGTGTGCGTAAAGGCATCAATCCAGACCGGCATGTATCCATCTTCCTGCATACCCATCAGCAGCGGGCGGAAGTCATGGGTGCTTACCTTGGTTTCAGCAATAAAGTCAGAAGGGATCACCGGTTGAACGACTATATCAGGCGTGTCAATTTGAGTAACGGGCTCAATAATTTCCTTCTCACAGCTGCTGAACGTAAAGGCTGCAATAAGTGCCAGCAATAAAAGGGGGGCAAAAGTCAAACGATCAAAAATTGGGCTTTTCATGGGTAAAGAATTTTTAGTTTTAAATGAGTGTGAAAAAATTCACGGGATTATAAATCGCTGTTGTCGCCCCTTAGTACAGCACCGGCTGCGAAACCTAACCGCCGGGTAGCGTTTTTTTTATCTTTTTTTAGATTTTAATTTTAGTTTGTTGATTTACAGAGATTTGTGGTTGTGTTTTTTTGAAGCAAAATACTTTTAAGGATAGCAATACCTCAAGGAAGCGCTTATTGAGCCACCTGAAAAACGACCTGCAGGTTGTCATTTTCTTCTTTAGCTTTGTAGAAAGTGTAGATCAGCGGTTAGATTTTATCGATCAACGGGTACTTATGTTTAGAAAGAACATCATAACGGATGAGGCACTGTTGAAAAGCATTAGTGCCGGCGGGCGCTCAGAAGCCCGCGCTCTTGAATACCTTATTCATAAGGAGTATCCAAAAATCATGCATTTTGTCCTTCAGCATAGCGGCAACGATGCTGATGCAGAGGATGTCTTTCAGGAGGCGCTTACGGCTTTGGTCTTAAATATCAGGCGAAGCCAATATAAAGGCGAAAGCGCACTGGGTACTTACCTGTTTGCGATTGCCAAAGGCGTTTGGTTTAAGCGCATCCGAAAGATGGGCAGGGACCGGGAACGGGATCAGGAAGCGGGGCTTAGCTTCGAAACGGTGGATTTGTCCACGCCTGAGACGCCCATGGTAGCTGCGGATAAGCGGCAGACACTGCTCGAAGTGTTTGAAAGCCTGGGCGAAAAGTGCCCTGATGTCTTGTTCCTGTGGGCTTCTGGCTACAACATGGAGGAGATCGCGCTCCGGGCGGGCTACAGCAGTGCGCAGGCCGCGATGAACCGCAAGAACAAATGCCTCAAGGCACTGCATGCCCAAATGGATGACAACCCCATTTTAGTTGATCTGTTAAAAAACCTGCGATGAAGAATCAGTACACCTTTGAAGATATTGAAGCCTACCTGGCTGGTGAACAGACGGAAGAAGAGCGTCGGGCATTTGAAGCAGACCTGGGGGATGATTCCAGGCTGCAGGAGGCGGTTGAAAAACACCGTTTGGCCCACCAACTGACTTCGGCTTATGCGGCAGAGCGTACGCGGGGGCAGGTTGCTGAAGCTTTTAACGCATACCGCAAGCAAAAGTCAGGCAGGGTGATCCCGATGCGCAGGTGGGCGGCAGCCGCAGCCGCTGTACTCGTGTTGCTGGCAGCCGGCTATTGGATGGTTAGCAGCCCGCAGCAGTCGGCTTCTGCGCTGGCCACATCCTATTTTGAACCTTACCCCGACCGGGTGACGACGATGGGCAGTGACGCCGATGCACTGACGGAGGCCATGGCTGCCTATAATACCGGGCGCTACGAGGACGCGCTCACTCGTTTTGGGGCGCTGCCGGAGGGTACGCTTCAGGTGGAGTTGTTGAACCTCTACACGGGCACCGCGGCTCTTCAATCTGGGCAACTAGACTTGGCTGAGCAGGCTTTGGCACAAACAGCCCGTTCAGCAACCGCATATGCTCCGGCTGGAAAATGGTACCTGGCGCTTACCTACCTCAAACAGGAAAAAACGGAGTTGGCCAAACCCTTGCTGGAGGAGCTCCGGCAGGAAGGCACCTACAAGCAAAAGAGTGCTGGTGAACTGCTAGACCAGTTACCTTAACCGAAGAGCAACCACCACCCAGTGTTCCCCCCACGGATCGGTATACTCGTGTATATTTTGGAAACCAACTTTCTCGTGTGCCCTTATCGACCGGGGGTTACGGGTAGAGATTTCAGTAACGATAAAGTCAAAATCTCCGGACAGGCGCTCCTGCATATCCCGGTACAATCCGCCAAAAACGCCACTGCCCCGGTAAGGCTTGGCTACGCACACCTGGCCCATCACAAAATAAGCCCATTCCTGTAGTGGCTTGCCTTCGCAAACGATACCATCGAGCAGTTCAAACATCGGGAATAAGATGGGGATACGGTCACGGAAACGGGTCTCCATTACCAGCGCGTACCCTGCCAGCTTATCGTTGTCCCAGGCAGTGCTATGTCCAAAAGGCGTATTCATATCCCGCAGCGTCCCTATGTCGTGGTCTACGGTAACAAAGCCCTGCTCCTTCAGCTCTTCCGCCGAAATTTTTGCCGAAAGGTTGATTTTTTGCAGCTGCATGATGGCTTGCAGGTCATAGTCGCCGGAGGCGGCACGGTAGGTGATGGTATTGGGCATAAACGTAAATGCTGGTACCTTGTAAAAATAAGAAACCTGGTGGCAAAAGAGTATACTGGTGGCGATGATCTGACTGATCGCACTGATTTGCTGCACTTGGTCCCGCCCCGCTGGAAGGCCCTCCCGGAAAATCAGTGTAAATCTGCGTAAATCAGTCCAATCTGTGTTCCAACCCCCACGCATAGCAATGGTACACTGATGACGCTGATCTGACTGATGAAACTGATCTGCTTTGCTGGACCCACCCCGCTGTAGGGGCCCTCCCGGCAATCAGTGTGAATCTGCGTGAATCAGTCCAATCTGTGTTCCAACTCCCCACGCATAGCAATGGTACACTGATGACGCTGATCTGACTGATGACACTGATCTGCTGTACTGGGCCCCGCTGGAAGGCCCTCCCGGAGAATCAGTGCAAATCTGCGTAAATCAGTCCAATCTGTGTTTCATAACCTACCCCATTACTGAGTCATCACAATCTTCCGGCTATACGCCTGCCCCTGCACCTCAATACTGTACACATAGTAGCCCGCCGCAATCTTCGCCCCAGCACTCTGGAAGGTATGCTGGTGCTGCCCCTTAGGCTGATAGCCCCGGAAAAGGGTGGTCACCGGCTGTCCCAGCATGTTGAAAATATGTACGGTCACATTGGCACCTTTTGGCAAAACGTAGTGGATGCCCACCTGGCTTCGCCCATCGTAGGAAGCCCAGTGCTTGAGTTGGTAAACGGGGGCTTCAAAGACAGGTACTGGCGAACAGGTGAGCCCAAGACCGGGCAGTCTGTCAAAGTACCCCCCCATCACCTGATCGACGATGCCGGGGTCAACGCACAGCCAGTTTTCCAGAACGGAAGCATAGATCTGTCGGAAATCAGTGCCATACTTCAGGTTGCCGGCGTTGTCCACGTCCTGCATATCGGGGTGGTCGCCGAGGAAGCCATTGCCGTTTAGGCTGGGGCCAAAGAGCAGCAGGGGCGCTGCCGCACCGTGGTCGGTGCCATTGGAGGCATTTTGCTCAATGCGGCGCCCAAATTCTGAGAAGGTCATCGCCAGCACATCCTTGGCACGGTCAGCGGTAGCGAGGTCGTCGTAGAAGGCCTTTATGCTGTTGGCCAGGTTGTTGAGGAGGTTGGCGTGTTGGTTGGGCTGATTGGCGTGGGTGTCGAAGCCATCGAGTGTGACCATGTAGAGCTTGGTGCCCAGGCCGCCCTTGATCAGCCGCGCCACGAGCGCCAGCTGATTGCCTAATTGCCCTTCATAGTCCACATCATTGGTAGAACTGTTGTACGTCTCAGAGATGATCTCGGCGTAACGGAAGGTGTTATTGGCTACGGTGCGCAGGTAGCTGATCTGCTCCCCAAAGTAGCACTCCGGTACATTGACCGGGTCGTAGAGCTCTCCGTCCTGAGCAATTTCGAGGAGCGTGTCCGGGTCTTCCACCTGTACGCTCATGTTGTTGCCATCGGTATTGTCGAAGAGGAAGGTGCCGCTGCCGCCTATTTGTACCGCAGGGGGGATATCCGGTGGGTTGGTGACAAAATCGGGGTACTGCCCTTCCAGAAAACGCCCCAGCCATCCACTCGTGTCCACTACATCGCTATCGCTGGCGGTAGTCCAGATATCAGTGGAACGGAAATGGGAAAGGTTTTGGCCGGGGTAGCCTACGCTGTTCACGACCTTCATCTGCCCGTCCTGCCACATCGGCTGCAGGTCGCTCATGAAGTTGGGCATGCCGAAGTCAGGGTCCAGGGTAGTCAGCTCTGCTTGAGGGATATGGATATTCGGGCGGGCCATCTGATAGGTACCGTAGTCGAAAAGCGGGATGATGGTATTCAGGCCATCATTGCCCCCCTTGAAGCGGATGAGTACCAGGATACGGTCACCCGGGGAGTTGGTTAGGCCCCAGGCCAGCGGAGAATTAGCCATCGCAGTAACGGGCGTTTGGCTGAGCATCATCGCACCGCCGCTGAAAATACCCAGGTTGCGCAGGAAGGTACGGCGGCTCCAGGCCCGGTGGTCGCGCTCGTGGGCTTCGCCGTGTTCGAGGGCACTGCCGTGGCGGCCCTTGTCTGTCGTTTTATGGTGGTCACACATGGTGTTGTTATTTTGGTGGTTCGGAATGGGATTAAGCCAATTGGAATTCAGGTAAACGGAATAGGTGCCGCAGCAAAATGGCAATCTGCTCATCGGCGGTGTCCCAGTCCAGGTTCCATTCGCCGGAATCAAAGTAGTTCTGCGGGACTTCCCACTTGAAAACCGTAGTGGCCCGGTCGTAAGCTTCCGGATTGCTCAGCCCGCCACTGATAAAATGATCAATGATGGAAGACGTGACCTCGTACGGGTCAATGGAGTTGCCACTCAAATCCTTCGCCAGCTGTATCAGCTCCGGCTTGTAGTCAAAGTAGTACCGCCCGACGATAAAGTCCAGAGACAGCCAACGTTCGGTCATGGTATTGGTGTCGATCCAGTCGCGGTTGCCCGGCCAGCCTTTCACATCCACCGGAGATAGGATTTGCTGGCCCAGGTCATTGGCAAGGTAGCCTGCGATCTGCAGTACTTCACCATCAACAGGCAACCGGCTTTCCCTGATGATATTGAGGAAGAGCTCCACCGGGCTTTTGATGACGGTGCCAATCACGTACTCATCGAAGAAGTGTTCGCTTTTGAACAATTGCCGGAAAACCGGCGCGAGCTCGAAGTTATGATCCTTGAAAGTCTGCGCCAGCCCTGCCACTATGCCCTCGTCCACCTCAGGGTGCACAAAGGTGCGGTATATTTTGGTGCAAATATGCTGAGCGATTTCATCAGGGCGTTGCTCAAACAGGATATCGTGAAGGTCATCGTAGCTCCAGTTGCCCGTTTGGCCGAAGACCGTTTTGTCCGTATTGTCAAAAAAGAAAGGGACAAAGTTGATCGGTGTGCAGTAGGGTGGGCCGTTCAGGCCGTTCCAACCGGTAAGCGCGCGGGAAGCTTCGGCTATATCGGTCTGCGTATACCCATTGTCCAGCCCGAGTGTGAAGAGCTCGAATAGCTCCCGGGCGTAGTTTTCATTGGACTCAAAACGGGTGTTTTGCACACCGTTGAGGTAGAGCAGCATCGCGGGCGTTTTGCCCATTTCCACTGTGAAGTCCTTGAAGTTGCCCAGGGCATACTGCCGCAGCAGGGTGGTATATTGGTACATGTAGGAAGGGCACTGATAGCTGTTGAAGCTCGTCACGAAGTGGTTGTGCCAAAACAGCGCCAGCTTTTCGCGAAAGCCAAACTGTAGCATGCCGTTGAGCCATTCGGTTAGCCAGCCGATGACCTGCTCGAAGCGTTGGGTGTTAAAATCATCGTAATCGGCGGTAGACCAGTTGGCCCATTCGGGCTCATCAGGCAGCGGGAGGTTGAGCGCCTCATCAATCAGGCTGTCGACCAGCGTCTCAGGGTCTTGCTGCAGGGCTCCCTCAATGTCTTCGGGTGCAATGCCATGGCCCATCCGCCGGAAGAGGTGCTGTACCCGGGCTTTATTCCAGGGCTTGTTGGCACTTGGCACATAGGGCTCTAATGTACCGGTTGCACAATTCTCGGTTATCATCATAGCTATAAGGGTTTTTAGGTTCGTAAAAAAGACGGATGCCACCGCAGGAAAGTTACGCTACATGGAGGACAAACAGTCTTAAGCACGCTCCTTTGACGCGGGAACCTGCCAGGGGTTTAATGAGCAGGAATTTTTAGTGCACGAGAGTCAGTGCAGGCCTAATCAAAAGCCCGCACCGGGCAATAGCCGAAAAGTTGTATTTTAGAGGCATTGTACACCGATTTTCCCAAAACCCAACACCATGAAAACCCTTCTTCCAATCTTCACGGCCCTGTTTGTTGCCCTAACTGCATTTGCTCAGGAAGCACCCGCTCCTATGCTGCTCATTTATGATGCCAGCGGCTCTATGTGGCAAAAACTAGGCGATGAGACCAAAAAAGTACTCGCCGCCGAAGCCCTTTCTTCTACCGTAGCGAATTTTTCAGCAGACCAGCCGGTCGCCCTCATGGCCTACGGGCATCGCGAAAAGGACAACTGCGATGATGTAGAATGGCTGCTCGGCCTCGACAATACTTCCAAGGAGGAGGTGATCGCATCCGTACGCAGCTTAAACCCCACCGGGAAAACACCCCTGGCCCGCTCTGCACGCATGGCCATGGACCGGCTCAAAGCGCAACAGAAAACAGCCACGCTCATTCTCATTACCGATGGCATTGAATCCTGTGACGGGGATTTGTGCCAGACTGTAGCAGATGCCCGGCTGTCGGGTATTGATTTCAAACTGCATATCGTCGGGTTTGGTATAAAAGAAGAAACCGCCGCCCTGCAGTGCGCTGCTGATGCCGGAGGCGGGCAGTACTTCGATGCTTCAGATGTGGATAAGCTTGCTGCCGCCCTTCAGGAGGCTACCCAAACCACTGTCGACAAAGCCGCTGAGAACCTCTCCCTTTTTGCCACCAAAAACGGGGAGCCTGTCGATGCCTGGATTAAAGTATACCCAGCGGATCGTGAAGAGGCGGTCGCCGGAGGGCGGACCTACCGGGACACTGGCTGGCTCGCCGTCCCCGCCGGTCAATTTAAAGTGGATGTCCACCCACTGGAGAATACCGATATCAAAGGGACGAGTTTTGAGGTTACGCTTACCGCTGAGGAGCGCCTGCACCGGACGGTCAGCTTCGATGCCGCTAAAATAAGCGTGACGACAACGATCAATGGCGAACTCACCGATGGCATTGCCAGGGTTTATCCTACAGACTTTGGCCAGCCGGTCGCCAACGCCCGTACTTACGGCGGCACTAAAGCCATGGAAGTAGACCCCGGCACTTACCACATCACTTTTGAAGGGTTGAAGGTCAGTGGGGCAGGGAAGATTGATACACTAAGGAATGTCAAACTTGACGGCGGTGCCGCCCGGGAAATAGTGCATAACTTTGAGGTAGGAACGCTGATCATCGGGGTGCAAACCCAAACCGGCGAACTGATCGACGCAACGGTAAATGTAGTGGACAAAGCACTCCGCCAAAACATGGCCGGCAGCCGTACCTACACCAGCCCCGGCACCAACCCACGTACCTATGATTTAACCCCCGGCCTGTATGAAGTCAGAATCCGGACGCTCGGTGCGCACAGTGGTCACGACGAAACGATAGAGGTCGAGATCAAGCCGCAAACAACCGTAGAGAAAATATTGACCTATTAAAAGCGCCTAAGCCGCTCCCAGCAGCTCAACAAAGCGATAAACCTCCTCAAAGGTATTGTAGAGGGGCGTTGGCGCTACCCGGATCACCCCCGCTTCACCGGGGGGCAGCTGCTTGCCGCTAAGGTTGTCTTCCCGCCAGTCGGCAACAACCCCTTGTTCTGACAGTGTGTCAAACAGCGTTTGGCCCTCCTTTTCTGTGTAGATGGAAAGCTGACACCCCCGCGCCGCCGGATCGGCAGGGGTGATGATGCGGAAACGCCCGGTGGGCAAACTATGCAAAAGCTCCTCCAGGTAGCCAGTAAGCTGTTCGCTCTTTCGCCGCAGCGCAGGCATGGTTGCTTCGTAGAAAATATCCAGGCTGGCCTTGTGCACAGCAAAACTAAAAATCTGTGCGTTGCTCAGCTGCCAGCCCGCCGCGCCCGGCATCGGATGAAACCCTTTGCGCATCAGGAACCGCTCGCCCTCATCGTGGCCCCACCAGCCGGCAAAGCGGGGCAGGTCGGGGTTGTTGCCATGACGCTCGTGCACAAAGGCGCCGCTTGGTCCGCCCGGGCCGGAATTCAGGTATTTATAACTGCACCATACCGCGAAATCAGCGCCCCAGTCATGAAGCTTTAGGTGGGCGTTGCCCGCAGCATGGGCCAGGTCGAAACCGGCATAAGCCCCCGCCCGGTGCGCCGCTTCGGTGATGGCTTGCATATCGAACAACTGCCCGGTGAAGTAATTGACGCCCCCAAAGAGGACCAGTGCAGTTTGTGCTCCATGCTCCTCAATCGTTGCCAAAATATCTTCAGTGCGCAGCGTGTCTTCCCCGGGGCGGGGCTGCACCTCCACAATCGCTTCCTCCGGGCTGAAGCCGTGCCATTTTACCTGGCTTTCCACCGCGTACTGATCAGAGGGGAAAGCCCCGGCTTCCATAATGATTTTGAAGCGGTTGGCGTCCGGCCGGTAGAAGCTGACCATCATGAGGTGGAGGTTGGTGGTCAGGGTGTTCATTACCACGACTTCTTCTGGTTTGGCACCCACTACATGCGCGCTTTGTTCGGTCAGAAATTTGTGGTAATCCATCCAGGGCAGATCGCCCCGGAAGTGCCCCTCCACACCATGGGTTTTCCAGTGGTCGAGTTCGTGCTTCAGTGCCGCTTCGGCTGATTTGGGCTGTAGCCCCAGGGAGTTGCCACAGAGGTAGAGGCTTTCCTGTCCGTTGTGCTGCGGAATAAAAAAGCGGTCGCGGAAGTGGCGCAGCGGGTCGCGG
The DNA here is from genome assembly GCA_024742755.1 of bacterium. Classification (GTDB taxonomy): domain Bacteria; phylum Bacteroidota; class Bacteroidia; order Chitinophagales; family Saprospiraceae; genus Phaeodactylibacter. The sequence continues at coordinate 22,445 of JANSXW010000069.1, forward strand.
GCATCCATTTCGCGCGCGTAAGCAAGGGTGGAGGTTTCGGGCATGTGGTTTTTTTGCAAAGATAAACAATGGGCAAAACCCCTGCAAAGCAACAGAAAAGGTCAACAAACTAAGAACAGGTTTAATATATCCAACGCTCTTTATCAAAAAACTAGCGCCAGATTCCCTTGGCATCTTATGGAAAAGTAATACCTTTACAGTCCGGTAAGGCCAAAGCCTTGCCAGCGTCATAATCTCCACACCCTCGCCCCGCACCGGGGAGCACCCTATAATTCAAAGACTGCCTTTCCCAATGCAGTAGCCAACTGCTATGGGAGAAAACGATGCCAGAAGGTTAAATTGATGAAGGACTACGACTTCTACCTGCTGAAATGCTATTGCGCTGTAGCGCTGCTACTCTGTGTCCCCGTTGTTTTACCGGCACAGCCTATCACCCTTGGTGACTGCGGACAACCTTATGTGGACCCACAGGACGGCAATAACACAACGACCGCCCAAAACCGCGATACCCTGCTCTATACCACTTACTTCGCGGAAACCCAGCAGCAGCAATCCTACATCGTGGATGTGAATGCCTTCGGCGGGCAGCAGGTAGACCGGGTGGAGGTGCTGGCCATCCTGCCAGACCATTCGCTCAAATCACTGGGCTCCCTCGCTTTTGGCAACTGCGTGGGCTGCCTCGATGGCTTCGCCCTGATTGACAATGATAGCCTGATCGTTTCAGAAGTCTCTGATATCAACACAATGGAAATGTGGCTGCAGGCCCTGGGGCAGCCGCCCTTCGCTCTGCCCGGCAATTTGCAGACGCTGAGCGGCGTGGGCCGGATTAGCGGGACCGCGCCTTTTTGCGCCATCGGGCTGCAGGTGCAGTACAGCGTGTACAGCGATCCCAATAATGCCTCTACCGAATTTTCCACCTACATCCACTGCCCGGAGCCGGTGAGTGACTGTAGCTTCAACCCCGTGGGCATACCCGATTGCAATGCCAACGCCATCTACTTCTTTGCCGGTGTGCCGGAAGGTTGCTTTGCGGAGGATGCCGTCATGGAATGGACAGATGCTGCCGGTAACGTGGTGGGCAACGGCCTTATCACCAATCACCCCTTCGAAGGGAATCAGGGCTGGTACTACTTCACAGCGACGGATGACTGCTGTACGGTACGCGATTCCTTTCTGGTGACCGACCCCGAATTCGCGGAGGCTGGCCCCGATGAAAGCCTTTGCAATGGTGCCACCTTTTCCCTTGCCGGGACCGGCGGGCAGGGCCACTACTGGACCTTGCCGGATGGGACGACCACCACAGACTCTATTTACCAAACGCCAGCCTTGAATCCGGATAACGAGGGTGCCTACATCCTTCACGCTTTCAATGAAGAGGGCTGCGAAGACCTGGACACCATGAACCTGGAGGTGCTCCTGCCGCCGACACCCGAGGTGAGTGCCTCCGCCGCCTGCCTGGGCGATACGGTCTTTCTGCTTACGCAAAATGACAGTCTTTTCCAGAGCCTGCAGTGGGTCAATCCAAATCAAGTGCCGGTTGCTTTCTCCTTTGTGACGGATTTTGAAGTGACGGATATCGGTGAATACAGCCTGACAGCAACGGACCTGAATGGGTGCAGTACTACGGTGCCGCTTTTCGTTACCGCTAACCCCCTGCCGGAGCCAGAGCTGCTCATCGAAGAAACCTGCGATACCGCCTTTGCCTACTTTTACCCGCCCGGGCTGAGTTTTGAATGGCCCGGTGGCAGTGGCAGCGAGCTGGCAACGGCAACCGGGGGCACCTTTGCGGTTACCGTGACAGACACCCTGGGCTGTGCCCTGGACTGGCAGGTGGACATCCCGGAGCCCGATGGCCCGGAAGTGCAGCTTTTCATTGAACAGCCTGTCTGCCCCGGCGAGCTGGGGGAGGTGGAAATCGAATTGCACAGCACCGAGCGGCAGGCGATTTTCTCTATCGACGGAGGGGAGAACTACACGCTTTCCCAACGCTTCAAAGACCTAAGCTACGGAGACTACCTGCTGGTCATCCGCGATTTGTTTGACTGTGTGCAGGAGTTCCCCATAACCATTACCCGGCCCGATACTTTGGGCGTCAGCCTGGATTACGAACCGATTGAAGTGCGCCCAACTACGTCCATTTCCCTGACCGCCAACACCATAGGCGATGTACAGCGCCTGCAGTGGGTGCCCGGTGAAATTGATACCGGCCAGCCCACTACTGATTTCATTGCCACCCGAAATTTGGATATCCGGGTGATTGTGGAAGATGGCCGCGGCTGCCTGGCATCAGCTGCCCTGCCGCTCACGGTAGTGCTGGGGGAGGTCTACGGGCCAACTGCCTTCTCTCCCAATGGCGACGGCATCAACGACCGGCTAATTCTGTACAGTGACGGGGGCTCCGGTGAAATTGTGGAGCGCTTTCAGGTGTACGACCGCTGGGGCGGGCTGCTTTTCGAGGAAGAAGAAGTGCCCCTCAATGACCAAAACTACGGCTGGGACGGCAACCGGCTGGGCGAGCCTATGAACACCGGCACTTACGCCTACTACGGCATTGTGCGCTACCCCAATGGCTTTCGGCGCATCGTCGAGGGCGAAGTCCACCTGATCCGATAAAACTGAAATGAAGTGATGAATAAAATAGTAACCCAAATCTGTGGTCTTTGCCTCCTGCTGCTGCCGGGCTTGCTGCCTGCTCAGGCTTTTGAGTTTGGAATGGAGACCACCACCGGTATTTCCAATGCCAGTTTTCGGGGGGAGCTTTCGGAAATCGTTGGCTTTTCTGAGCTGGAAATTGCGGAGACTGAAGTGGACAGCGCCTTTGCCTTTTTCGATCTTAATGCGCCCCGCTGGCTGAAAAACCTCTTTCCCGGGCTGCGCATCGAAATAGAGCAGGAGCTGGAACGGCAGCAGCGCCGCAATGTCCGGATGGCCCGCTTTTTTGTGCGCTACAAATTCATTGGAGGCAGTGTAGCGGTTTCTGACCCCCGCTATATTGACCGGGCGGAGAGCAAAAAATTAAGCAATCAGATCGAGTCGGTCCGCCTTTCCCTGCGCGGCGACGCCGAAGCTCTGGCAGCGCACCTGGCGCAGATGGCTTTGTCTGATGCCGGGCGGGCACAGCCCTTTTTCCCCAACCGGTATGATGCGGAAGTGTACGTTCATTTCAAAAAATTATTCCTGGGCGACCGCCCCCTTGTCGCTTTCGGGCGCAACGAGCAGATATCCATAGATGCGGAGCTGACCGGTGGGCTTCGGCTGACCGCTGATCCCTCGCCTATGGTTGATCTGGGCAATATCCTCTTCATTAGCGAAAAGCTGGACAGCCTGATGGAAGGCGGCCTGCTGGCACCGGTGGAAGACATCACGGATCAGGTAGCGGTAGCGCTGCAAAATATTGTATTCGGAAAATTCCGGGATCCGCGCACCATCCCTTCTCTGGGCTGGTTTGCCCGGGCTACCGTACCGGTCAATTTTGGTGGAGGCTTTTCTGTGATTGGAGGTATAGAGGTGGCCCGAAGCCGGCATACCGTCGTAAAAGGGACTGACCCTATGCTACAGACCTACGCGCATGTGGGCGTACGCTGGCGCACTGGCTTTGGCTGGAAGCAAAATAATGCACAACGATCCGCCCGGCGGCGGAAATAAACTCAATAGACTATGAGAAAAAATGTACTACTACTGATCTTCACGATACTGAGCCTGTCGGCTGCCTGGGCACAGGGCCGCGTAGGCGAGCACAGCACCCGCTACCTCTTGGTATTGGATGATGCACAACTGGATTTCGGCGTCAAGATGAACGCCGTATTTGCGCTGGACGACCGGGCACCCTTGTCTGCCAATCCCCACTTTCAGGCCATGTGGAACCTGGTTAAGCTGGGGGCCTCGCTCGAAGCCTTGCTGCAGGGTGCTGCCGAGCCGATGAGCGAGCTGGAAATGGGCGAGGAGTTCGGCCGCAATGGGTACAATAAGACCGTGGCGACCTTCTTCCTGCGCTACAGCTTTGGAGAGTCTTCTGACCTGCAGCTGCAGCCACAGTCCATCGAGATAGGCGCGAGCCCTGGCTATTTCCGGGAAGGCGGCAAGGGCATGAACCTGCACCTCGACTACCGGTACAGTTTTCTGAAAACCCGCTATGGTGCGGGCGGGAGCAGCCTCGACCGCCCCTTTGACTATGAAGTCTTCCTGGGGCTGCGTGCTGGTTTTGACTGGAGCTTTCAACGCTCCGAAAGCGAGGCGGGCTTTTTCCAGTTTCTCCATCAGGAAATTGAGCGGATCGCTTTGGAAAACGAATTCACAGCGACTCAGCTGGTCGCCCTGCAAGACCTCGCTGACGACAGCAAAGTGCTCCTTCCCGAAGACGTAGGGGGGCGGGCTTTTCACATCGGGCCCATTGGTGGCATTCGGTTGTCGAGGAAGCTGTTTTCCCACGGGCGCATTTTTGCCCATGGCCAGCTATTTTACGACCTGATGGATATCAGTCAGGGACGGGAAGGCGAGGTCAACCGGCGTAGTCAGCACCACGCAGCGGTACAGATGGGCATGGAATTCGCCATCGGTGGAGAAGGGCGCCGGACGAAGAGCAGTTTTTACTAAACACCAACAAAGGCAGGGCTCCAAAATTTTATTTTGTGCCGGAAATAGCGTATTTTCGCTAAGTATATATAGCTTATTTGTTAATATTTTGAGTTGGCTCACTGCCTTCAACTGAATAAACCAAAAAATATGTTTTTTGAACTCACCGAAGAGCAACTGGCCGTGCAGGAAGCGGCACGCGAATTTGCCCAAAAAGAACTCAAACCCGGCGTAATTGAGCGCGATTCCAGGCAGGAATACCCTACTGAGCAAGTCCGAAAAATGGGCGAGCTGGGCTTCCTGGGCATGATGGTGTCGCCAGAGTACGGCGGCGGTGGCATGGACACGATGTCGTACGTGCTGGCCATGGAGGAAATCTCCAAAGTCGACAATTCCTGCTCGGTCATCATGTCTGTCAACAACTCTCTGGTCTGCTGGGGCATTGAAACCTACGGATCCGAAGCCCAAAAGGCCAAGTACCTGCCCAAGCTGGCTACCGGCGAATGGATTGGCGCTTTCTGCCTCTCCGAACCGGAAGCGGGCAGTGACGCCACGATGCAGCGCACCACGGCTGTGGACATGGGCGACCATTACGTGCTCAACGGCACCAAGAACTGGATCACCAACGGCGGTACGTCCAAGCTGCACCTGGTGATGGCGCAGACCGATCCGGAAAAAGGGCACCGGGGCATCAACTGCTTTATCGTCGAGACGGATTCGGAAGGTGTAGCGATAGGCGCTAAGGAAGACAAGCTGGGCATCCGTTCTTCTGACACCCACACCATCATGTACACCGATGTGAAGGTGCCCAAAGAAAACCGTATCGGCGAGGATGGCTTCGGCTTCAAGTTTGCGATGAAGACCCTGTCGGGCGGCCGGATTGGTATCGCTGCTCAGGCACTAGGTATTGCCGGCGGCGCTTACGAACTGGCGCTCAACTACTCCAAGGAGCGCGAAGCTTTTGGGAAGGCGATCAGCAAGCATCAGGCAATTGCTTTCAAACTGGCGGACATGGCAACGGAAATTGAAGCAGCCAAGCTGATGGTCTACCGTTCGGCCTGGCTCAAGGACAACAAAATGGACTACGACATGGCGAGCTCTATGGCGAAGATGTACGCCTCAGAAGTGGCCATGCGGCATACCGTGGAAGCGGTGCAGGTGCACGGTGGCTACGGCTTCGTGAAGGAGTACCACGTAGAGCGCCTGATGCGCGACGCGAAGATTACGCAAATCTACGAGGGTACTTCCGAGATACAGCGCGTCGTGATCTCCCGCAACATCCTGAAGGGGCAGCTCTACCTGCCGATTTTCCGGGACAGTATGCAGGAGCAGGGCGTATAAGCGCCTTCGGCCCGCCAAAAAAGTTTACAAAAGCATCTTCTCCGTATCGGGGGAGGTGCTTTTGTTGATTCTGCCCCAAAACTAAGCCTCCCGTTTTTACGTTTGTAGATCAAATTCATTCTTTACCCAACCTCACTCATGAAAGGCGTTGTCCAAATTGCAAAGTTCTTCGGTATCCCTGTGCAGGTCCACTGGACCTTCCTGCTCATCTTCGTATGGGTACTGGCGAAAGGGCTGGGCGAAGCCTGGGACTGGGAGACGATGGCCTGGATGATGGGGTTTGTGCTGGCCATCTTTGGCTGTGTGGTGCTGCATGAATTTGGGCATGCCCTTACGGCCCGCCGCTACGGCGTGGATACCCGCGATATCATTTTGTCGCCCATAGGTGGCGTGGCGCGCCTGGACCGCCTGCCGGAAAATCCGGTACATGAGTTTATGGTGGCCGTGGCCGGGCCTATGGTCAATGTGTTTATCGGATTGCTGCTTTCGGCTCAGCCGCTGCTGGCTTCCGATGCAAGCCGGTCTAAGTTCTACAATTTCTTCATGAGCCTGGCTTATCCCAATTCCAATATCTTTTCGGTGGGCTTGTCGCCCTGGGATTATTTTCTTTTCGGGCTGATTTTCCTGAACGGTATCCTGGCGGTCTTCAACATGGTGCCTGCCTTCCCAATGGACGGGGGCCGGGTGTTGCGCGCGCTGCTGTCCATCCGCCTGGGCCGCCTCAAAGCTACGCGCATTGCCACTTACGTTGGGCAGTTTTTGGCAGTTGGCCTGGTTGCCTTTGGGGTGTGGCAGTTTAGCATCATCACGGCGGTGATTGGCATTTTCGTGTTTGTCATGGCCGCCAATGAGTACAAAATGGTGCGCTTCGACGGCATTCTCAGCAAGCACGCGGTAGCTGACATCATGCGCCCGCAGTACACCCCGCTTTACACAGATCAGCCACTATCCGCTGCCTTTGATTTGATGCAGCACGGCACCGAGCGCCACTTCCTCGTATTTGATGAATGGCACAACCTGACCGGCACCCTGGGCGAGCGCAAACTGGTGAAACTGGCTAAAGACAAGAAACTCGACCCCGACTCTACGCCCCTCAGCAGCGTCATCCGCCCTTTCCCCGATGCCCTCCTTCCCACCGACCCGCTGGATGAAGCCTACGGCAAAGTGTACTGGAAAGGCCGTGGCATCCTCCCGGTCTTCCATCAGGGCAAGCTGGTAGGTGTGGTGGATGAGAATGGGCTGTCGGGATTGTTGAAGGTGAAGCGGTAGGGGGGTAATATCGCATCTGACCTCTTCTTGAGTTTTATCTAACTTGACCTCGCTAGGCTACAAATAGCGTAGACTTTGTGTTTTCTTCCCGTGTATTAGCGCAAACACATAAACAGTCTCAATTACTGCCCGTAAAATGCAGATAGCCTTCATTTCCTAAAAGCTCTATAAATGCTTGCTCTAAAGTCGCTTCTGTGAATTTTACTTTTTCGGTTTCTTCAACTTTTCAATGTCTTCTTCTAACTCTTTAAGGCTAGCTTCCTTCTCAATGGCTTTTTGTTGTTGCTTGAATTTCTCGTACTCCGCCCCTGATTTCTCCAATGCCATTTTAGGCGAGATTTTGCCTGCGTGGGTCAACAACTCCCTGCCGTTCAATTGCAAAATGGTATCCAATCGCTCAATCCAATCTTTCATGTACATGGGGGTTTGCTGCTGTGCCATGGTCTCGGCAAATGCCAGGTATTGCTCCACCAACAAACCCAAAAGCCTCATTTCTTCTTCATTCAAGTAATTTTTGGCAATGCTTACTTCCGCCTTTTTTATGGAAGCCACTTGTGTTTTGTCGTAAGAAAGCATTCCCATCAAGGGCAAACTGGCATCCACACGCCTATACACCAATTCTGCTGCGGTTTGCTCACTGATGGCCCAAAGCAGTTTGTTTTGGACGATTTTGAAAAACTCAATGGTCTTTTCGTCTTTAGGGTCATAGTCTATGCTGGTAGCGTAGATATCTTTGATTTTTTGGTAGAAGAATTTCTCCGAAAGTCGTATTTCCCGAATACGCTCTTGCAGTTCGTTGAAATAATTCATAGATCTGCCCGACTTAAAGCGGTCGTCATTGAGCGTAAAGCCTTTTATAATGTACTCCTTTAATCGCTGTGTTGCCCAAATACGGAATTGTGTGCCTTGAACCGATTTCACCCGATAGCCGACTGAAATAATGACATCTAAGTTGTAGTGATTGATTGCATAGTTTTTTCCATCCGCAGCAGTTGTCCGGAATTTCCGGACAACTGAATCTTCGTCCAATTCGCCTTCGCTGAAAATATTGCCGATATGCTCACTGATGGTACGCTTGTCTTTCCCAAACAAAGTAGCCATCTGCGCTTGGGTGAGCCAAACGGTTTCATGCTCTAAGCGAACATCAATCTTTATGTTGCCGTCTTGGTTTTTGTATATGAGTATTTCGCCATTCATACGGCTTTTATTTAAAGATCGTCTATCCCATCCTCCATACAACCCCTTTCATCAGTACAGGGCAAAGAAGTCAACCTCTGTTCTTCGAGCCTACCAAGCTCAATCGTAAATGCTTTGGTCTAGTCGCACTAGTAACGGAAACCATCTCCTCAAAATAATAGTTCCTCACAGATAAGACTATGTTTGGAGCTTACTCCTATTGCAAACCAAGGACTTATGAACCCCGCTGAAATGCGGGGCAGGCTCTGGCGTCATCTTTTTTAGCTTATTTGACCCGCCAAACGCGCTAAAAAAGATTTAGCCAGAACCACAA
>JANSXW010000348.1 GCA_024742755.1 bacterium
CTGCGGGCATGGCCCCGGTTGGGAACTGCCAGAAGACGGAGTCCACCAGGTTTTGATTGGGGTAAGTGGGCATCAGCTGCAATTCGGCGATCTCACAGTAGGTGTCCAGCTCTGCGAGCTCCACCACGGGCGGTTCACTGATCTGCAAATTGAAGTTCTGGGTGATGGTTCCGCAAATTTCATTACCAATCGCAACCGAATAAATGTAGCTACCTGGGGCGGCATCACTCAAATCAATAGTAGGCTCCTCGCCAGAGGGAGGTATGAAGTTGAGCATACCCGGTCCACTGATTTGTGTCCATTCGTACATCAGGTTATCCCCGCCTGAGTTATTGATTACCGTAATCTGATCGCCAATGCAAGCAAAATTGGTGTCTACCATAATCTCCAGGTCTGGCCCCTGTATAATCGAGAAGGTATGGGAGTCTGACAGGCTGCCACACTCATTGCTGGCGGTTATGGTAAATGTGTAAGTCCCCGGCTCATTATAAAGGACCGGTCCATCAAGCTGCAGCCCTTCAAAAGAGGATGGGGTCCCACCGGGGAAGGACCAGGTCACCTCATCCACCAGTCCTGGCTGATCATAAATAGCCAGAGGCTGAATAGATGCGATGTCGCAAAACTCGTCCGGGATTTCCTCTAATTCCACAGGGGGACGGTCCCGGACAGTGATCGTTTCGGTCCACGTATCGCTACCGCAGTCACTCGAAGCGATGAGTGAAATCGTGTAGGTCCCCACTTCACTGAATCTAAAAGTGGGGTTTGGGGTGTTAAGGTCCGTGGCATCGATGAAGCTCCAGCCCGTAGCAGGTACGACCGACCACTCGTAGGATAAGTTGTCACCGGTACTATTGTTGGTTGTATTTACCTCAAGAGGTATACAGGTCTCATCTGCATCATAATCCAGTGCTGCGATAGCTTCCGGGCCTTCCAGGACGTTGAATGGCAAGGTAGCCACAGAAGCGCCACAGGCATTGGTAATCGTTACGGAGACGTTATAAGTGCCTTCCTCCGGGAAAAATATATTGGTGGGGTTCTCTCCGCTAAAGGTAGACGGGGTGGCACCCGGAAATGACCACTCGAAAGTAGGCGTATCATTACAGGTGCTCAGGTTTTGCATGGAAAAATTGACATTTGCGCTACCGCAATACACTTCATCGACAGGAGCGATTTGCCCGTTTGGCCCATCCGCCACAATGATGGTCTGCTGATGGGTCTCCTCCCCGCATTCATTGCTTACGGTCATCGTCAGGGTGTACTCCCCTGGATCGATAAACCTAATCTCCGGCTGAGGAGAACTGGCGTTTGTGCCATTGATGTAGGTAAAGCTGCCATCAGAGGGTGGGTCACAGGTCGTATCGCTATGCCCAACCTCCCATGAATATTCCACCTCACTGCAGTTGGACATATTGATGAAGGTGTTGGACAGGTTATTGACGGCCACTTCCAATGGTGTGCAGCCCGTCAGGGTGGAGCAGGTGAAGTTGGCTTCCGGGGTAGGTTGTATACAGATGGATTGTGTGGTGGTGTCAACTCCACAACCATTGAAGTTGTCTAAAAAAGAATCGTGGTAAAAGCGAGATGGTTTGCACAAAAAGTTGCAAAAGGAGATATTTGGAAATCTCTTAACTTTTCCAACTCCTTTCACAACTATGCATGTAAAATTAACGAAGAAATTCATCACGCA
>JANSXW010000336.1 GCA_024742755.1 bacterium
CAGCCCCCTCCAGCGCCCTCCAGAGGCGACGGCCGCTTTGCGACCGCCTCCCGCAGACCCCGCGACCGGCACTGCTCGTGCCCTGCCTGCCAAAGCAAGAGCGACGGCAGGTCCCCCGCCATCCACCATCACCCAACACAAAAACCATTCCCATCCTGGCGGGGGTCGGGGGTGGAAATTCATCCTTTTCCATTACCTAAAAAATAGCGCCATACCGACCGGCAACGCTCGAAATTCCCAACAAGCACGCCCGGCGAAAGAACCGACTTCCCATACGGGCCAGTACTGGCGTTTCAAACTACGTCGGACAGCGAGTGCGCCGGGCGAGCCTGCCACACCGACCGGCACTGCTCGAAACCCAGTAATCCACCAACGGCACTGCTCGAGTCCCCCGCTATACACCATTACCCAAAACAAAACCATTCCTATCCTGGCGGGGGTCGGGGGTGGAAATTCAACCTTTTCCATTACCTAAAAAATAGCGCCACACCGACCGGCACCGCTCGAAACCCAAGACACCCCACCGGCACCGCTAGCCCCTCTAAACCCTAACCCCTAACCCCTAACCTTTATCTTTCCCACCCGCAAGCCGGAGCACACTACCCAAAGCAGTCAACGCTCAAAGTGTACCCCAGCAGCCTGCCAACCGACCCGGGCCACCATAAAACCACAAAACCCACCGCCCGCCAAAGCCACAGGCGACGGCAGGAAAATACCACAAAACCCAAGACCACACCAACGGCAACACTCCCCCCCCTAAACCCTAAACCCTAACCCCTAAACCCTAACCCCTAACCTATAACCCCGAAACCCTACCCCCCAAACACCAAAATCCGTACCTTCACCCCCAAAACCACCCAAAGCAATGAGAACCCTACTCCTCCTCTACCTCCTAACCCTCCTCCCCACCCTTGCCCACACCCAGTACCAGCTCCTCCAACTCAACCCCGAAGAACGCTACTGGCACGAAAACGCCCTGCTCCGCGACACCCATCAGCTCCACACCGCCATACGGCCCTGGCGCCGCGATGAAGTGGACCCCTACAGCCGAAAAAGCGACCTCCTGCCCGATACCGTAGCCAAAAAAGGCGGGCTCTGGGACTGGGTCGAGCGCAAAGCCCTCTACGAAGACTTCATCCACTCCCGGGGCAAAGACCACTACTTCACCCTCAACCCCCTGGTGTACTTCCGCGGCGGACAGGACAGCGAGGGCGACTTCGACTATACCTACCGCAACACCCGCGGCGCCCGCCTCGAACTGCAGCTCGGCAAAGTCTCCGCCTACACCACTTTGGCAGAAACCCAGGCCCGCCTGCCCGTGCACGTGCAGGAGTTCGTGCGCCGCAACCGGGGCGTGGTGCCCGGCTACTGGCTCTCCAAAACCTTCGGGGAAAACGCCCGCGACTACGCCTACGCCGCCGGGGAAGTCGCCTACACCCCCAATCCAAACTTCCACTTCCGCCTCGGCCACGGCAAGCAATTCATCGGCGAAGGCTACCGCTCCCTGCTGCTGTCCGACAACAGCGTCAACTACCCCTACTTCCGCATCGAGACCACCTTCTGGAAATTCCGCTACGTCAACACCTGGGCCATTATGAACGACCTCCGCGACAGCGTCATGGTCGGCAACGTCTTCGCCAAGAAGTACCTCTCCATGCACTACCTCAGCGCCAATATCGGCAAGCGCTTCAACCTCGGCCTCTTCGAAGGCATCATGTGGGGCGACGAGCTCAACCGCTACGGCTTCGACCCCAGCTTCCTCAACCCCGTCATCCTCTACCGCCCGGTGGAGTTCGCACAAGGCTTCGCCGGCGGCAACACCCTCATGGGCCTTCAGGCCTCCTACCACTTTAAGAATGGCATACTGGCTTACGGCCAAATGGCGATGGACGAGTTCACCTCCTCCGCCGTCTTCAACTGGAGCGAAGGCAGCTGGCTCAA
>JANSXW010000094.1 GCA_024742755.1 bacterium
GGTACTGGAATTCAAGGTCTACAACCGCTGGGGGCAGCTCGTTTACGACAACGAAACGCCGGACGATGGATGGGATGGCAATGCCAATGGCAAGGAGCAGCCCACCGAGGTCTACTTCTACCTCATCCGTATCGCCCGCCCCAACGGGTTCGAGCTGGGCACCTTCCAGGGGGATGTGACTTTGATTCGGTAGCGGAAATTGAAAGTAAAGAAGCGCCATTGGGAAAGCACCTCAATGGCGCTTTTCTTATTCGTGGAGGACCACGGCAGCGCGCATAAGCCCCGCAATAGACATCAGGTCCGTTATTTCGCCCCTGTAAACCATTTGCAGCGCCTCCTCAAAAGGCAGCCGCTTCACCTTCAGGTCTTCCGTTTCTTCGGGCTGCGCCTGTCCCTGTGTCAGTTGCCGGGCGATGTAAATTTTCCCAGCCTCATCCGTCACGGAATTGGAGGTGTGAAAGTCAAGAATGTGCGCCCACTGCGCCGCCCGCAGCCCGGTTTCCTCCAGAAGTTCCCGCTTAGCGCTTTCCAGGGGGGACTCCGCACCGATCGGGCAGCCACCTTCAGGGATTTCCCAGCTGTATTGCTCCAGGGTATAGCGGTATTGCCCGACGAGCCAGGTATAGCCTTCCTCATCAATGGGCACGATGCCGATAGCTTCATTCTTGAAATGGACAAGCCCGTAAATCCCATCCGTTCCCGCAGGCGTAAGGACCTTGCGGTGGGAAACCTGAATCCAGGGGTTATCGTAGACTTCTTCGTTGGAGAGCGTAGTCCATGGGTTCTTCATGGTTTTTCAGCAAAGATATGTGTATCTTCCCTCAATCAAACCACTAAACATGACAAAAGCAGCGACGCTTAAGCAGCTGGACCGGCTGGACCAGGAATTATCGGCCCTTTTCAGGGAATTAGAGCCTTACGAGGACAGCCGGCTCAACTATTGCCCGGCTGACGGTGGCTGGACCGTACTGCAGGTACTCCACCATTTAATTCTGGCGGAGACCGCCTCCCTGGGCTACGTCCAAAAGAAGCTTAGTTTTAATCCGGCCCTGGAGAAAGCCGGCGCGAGGGCGGCGTGGCGGCTATTCGTGGTGGACTTCTATTTCCGGATGCCAACCAAGTTTAAAGCACCCAAAGGAGTGGACCGGGCAGCGCTACCGGATGAGTCAGGTTTTGAATCGACCCGCGAGCAATGGGAAACGCAGCGAAAGGCGCTCAGGCAGTACCTCTCTCACCTCCCCGAAGACCGGTTCGACCGGGAGCTGTACAAACATCCCTTCGCCGGAAAAATGACCTTGCGGCAAATGCTTCAATTCTTTGGCATGCACATCAAACGCCACCAAAAGCAAATCAAACGGGTACTGAAGGAAGCGGAAGCTTAAAACAACGCCCCGGCAATAGCAGCGGTAAGGAAACAAGCCACCGTCCCCCCAATCAATGCCTTGATGCCAAATTCGGTAAGTGTTTTGCGCTGCCCGGGCGCAATGGCCCCGATACCGCCAATCTGAATACCAATGGAAGCAAAGTTGGCAAAGCCACACAAAGCGTAAGTCGCAATCAGCATTGACTTGTAAGACATCTGATCTTTGAGCCCTTCCATAGCGGCATAGGCAAAGAACTCATTGAGGGTGGTTTTAAGCCCGAGCAACTGCCCGACAATCAGGACATCCTCAGAAGCAACACCCAGCAACCACGCGATGGGCGCAAATAGCAGCCCCAGCACGTACTCCAGGTTAAAGCCTTTGAAACGGCCATCGGTTTGTTGCTGCACGATTTCATTGAGCCCGGTCGGCCCGCCAATCCAGTTGATGAAGATGTAATTGAGCATGGCAATAAATGCCGTAAATACCAGCAGCATAGCCCCTACGTTGATCGCCAGCTTCAGCCCGTCTGTAGTACCGCGGGAGATGGCATCGAGCAGATTGCTGCCGACATCCTGTTTGGGAATATCCAGCTTTTGGTGTTCCAGATCAACTTTTTCGGTGGAGGGGAAAAGCATTTTAGCCGCCACAATCGCAGCCGGTGCAGAGATGATGGAAGCAGTAAGCAGGTGGGTCGCAAACATCTGCTTGGCTACCGGGTCAGAACCTCCGAGAAAACCTACGTAAGCGGCAAATACGCCCCCGGCAATCGTAGCCATCCCACCGGTCATCAGGCAAAGGATTTCCGACTTGTTCATATCCTCCAGGTAAGGTTTGATGACTAGTGGCGCTTCGGTTTGCCCGATAAAAACATTCGCGGCGGCAGCCAGGCTTTCCGCACCCGTCAGGCGCATGGTCTTCGTCATCACCCAGGCAAAACCTTTGATAATGAGCTGCAAAATACCGAGGTAATAAAGGACAGAAGACAAAGCTGAAAAGAAAATAATGGTCGGCAGTACCTTAAAGGCAAAAATGTAGCCCACTGCAAAGAGCTCCCCTTCAGGAGCGCCCGGCAATTCTACGAAGTCGGGCCAGTTGCCCAGTACGAAATCCGCGCCGGCATCCGTGAAATCAAGCACGACCACGAAGAAACTCGCCACCAGGTCAAAAGCTTTTTTGACGAGCGGGACCTTGAGAATGGCCACCGCAAGCACAATTTGCATGCCGATCCCGATACCCACGAGCCGCCAGTCAATGGCACGGCGGTTAGCGCTGAGTAAATAGCAGATGCCCAGTAATGCAACGACGCCCAGTCCGCCGCGTAGTAGCCCAATGAAAAACTCCATACTTGCCCTGTTGGTTTGAACGGTTCCAAAAGTAAGAAAACTTGGTGATCATCCCGGTTTGCTGCACAATATTTATACTTTTGCCCAAACAGCAATATTGTCATGGCAAAACCTCTGATCATTGGCATCACGGGCGGCAGCGGGTCGGGTAAGACTACCTTCATCCGCCGGCTTAAGGAGCGGTTCTCCGACCATCAGATTTGTGTCGTCTCCCAAGACGACTACTACCGGCCCCGGGAAGAACAGCAGCAGGATGACAAAGGCATCCACAATTTTGACCTCCCGGAATCCATTGATGCGGCAGCTTTTGCCCGTGACATTGAGCGCCTGATAGAGGGACAGCCGGTAAAACGGCAGGAGTACACCTTCAATAATGAGCTCGCAGAGGCCAAAATGCTGACCTTCAGCCCGGCCCCTATCCTCCTGGTGGAAGGCATTTTCATTTACCATTTTCATGAAATCCGCCGCCTGTTTGACATCCGTATCTTCCTGCATGCCAAGGAGAACCTCAAAGTCATCCGGCGCATCAAGCGGGATCAGATCGAACGCAACTACCCGCTGGAGGACGTGCTCTACCGGTACGAGCACCACGTGCTGCCCACCTTTGAGAAATACATTCAGCCTTACATGGACGAGGCGGACATCATCATCAACAACAACCTCCACTTCGACCGGGGGCTGGAGATGCTCACCGGCTACCTGCACCACTACCTCGACTTTGGGCGGGAGAAGTTCAATTTCAAGAAAGAGAAAAACGGATAACGGGCACATAAGGGAGCGCGAAGGCTCATTCTTAGCCTGCATTTGCCCGGCCGCCCGTTTTTCAGGCAGCCGGGCAAAGGTACAGGCTCGTAATTGCAACAGGACCTTTTCAGATCAAGAGTGCGGCCCTGCCAGTTACAGCACGACGATCCGCTGCACGCTGCGTTGGCCGCCGGGCGCCTGCGCAACCAGGTAAAATACCCCGGTTTGTTGCAGCAGACCGGTCACCGTGGCCTTATTCGACTGAATCGCCAGGGTCTTCATCATCCGGCCCTGACTGTCGAACACCTGAATACTGCCGCCCAGGAACGGATCGCCAACCTCGTATTCAAAACGGCCGGTTGTAGGATTAGGGAAAACACTAAAGGCGGGCGCAGCCTTTAGTTCTTCTGTATCCACCACCAAATCCGGGCTAATGACTGTGCTGATGGCATCATCGCTTAGGTTTTGATCGCCGGAAGCGGTCAGCGTGGCGACAACGGTGTTAAACGCACCGGGGGTAAAACCAGAGACTTCGGTAAAGGTGTGCAGGTAACTTTCACCGGGCGCGATATTGGCCGTGACGGTTTCCTCAAAAACAAAATCGCCATTGATGAAGTAAGCCAGCACAGGGTCCTGTATGGTTTCTGAGCCGGTATTTTCAACCGTAAAGGTGATGCCCTCGAAAACCGGGTTGGTGGGGTCGCCATTGGTCGCTATCTGCAGGCCGGTTGCGCGCAGGTTACTGAAGGCGCTGAGGTGTTCCTCGCTACCCTCCACGAGATAAGCGTAAATCCGGTAGTGGGGCTCGGTATGGGAACTGCCGTTGTAACCGGTATTCAGCAAGTTGGTATAGTCTTCCAGCACATAATCCAGGGCGATCGGTGCTCCAGGCGTAGCCAGGGGCGTCAGGTTGACCGTAAAAGGGATGACCTCCTGCCCGGGGCACCATCCGGCACGGGAGAACAGCCAGGTCCCCAGCTGATTGGCGCAGGTATTCTGAGCACAGTCGGTCTTCCAGAGATGGTGTGGCGTCACCAACGCACCGTCTGCCAAAAGCGAGTGGGTCCGGTTGGAAAACTCGGCTGCATTATCGGTATTGCCCTGCCCGTGCCCGGAGATGGTCATGCGGAGGTGCGTTGTTTGTGCCATTGGGGACACTTCCACCACCTGCTCTGGCAAATCGTAGCTGATCGCAGGGTCTCCGTACACGAGGTTGGAGGTTTCCCACAGGCGGTGGATGCGCTGATACGAAGGGGTGTCCGCTTTTACGAATTCTAAGTCTGCATTCAACAGCCAGCCGGAAGGCCCCCAAACCTGAATAAAAGACCGGAAGGTAATCGGGCCGCCCATGACCGATTTAAAATCCGTCACATCAATGGTCCAGGGCCCGCAGGCAATGCCAAATGGGGTAATGTACCGCGCAATCTCAAAAGAGCCCTGTGGCGTGTCGATGAAGAAGCTCGCGGGCTGATCCCAGGGGTCGCAGCCGGTACCCGGGCAGTCTACGGAGAAGTGCAGCAGCAACTGCTCATAGTCTTCCATGTTGGCCGGCAGTATGATTTCGCGGAACTGCGTCTGCCCCGCTGCACCAAAATTGTGTTGACGGGCATCAAAAACCGTCACCACCGTTCCGCCCTCCGGCCGCTCGTAGTGCATCGTAGCGGCATCATTCGTTGCATTGTCATCCTCAGCGTAGCTGACCTGAACGGCAACCTCGTTGTTGTCATTGCCCCTAAAATCGTAGGGAGCATCAAAAACGAAGAGCTGAGACTCCCCTGCTGCGATGCTGCCTTCATAAGCCTGCTCCAATGCTACTTCTCCATTGACCAATAGCTGCACGGTGAATCCGGAAACGGGGTCCACACCAAAGTTCCGGATCGTACCGCCCACCTTTACCGGCCGCTCATAGATGCTGAGGACATCCGGGCCGGTAATGGCCGTCACGCCAATATCGGTAGCCGCCAGCACAAAGCCATCTACCCAGGCGTCATCGCCTAGTCCGCCTTCAAAGCTTGCATCACACCCCACAAGGTTGGCGGTGGTGGTGCCAGCCCCTTCGTTCATGGGCAGGTAAGCCGTGAGCCCGGGCTCATTGCCAGTGAGCGGCGTTGCCATCGTTTGGTTGAGTTCCTGAATGGTCCGCGCAAGGTTCCAAATCCGGACTTCATCAATCACCCCGGACCAGCCTCTGCCCGGAAAACCGGAAGATTCGCCGATGGTCACAGGCGACGTGCCCACGACAGGCGTCCCGGCGTAAGTTTGGCTGCCTTCCAGCACCCCATTGACGTACACGGAGATGGCCCCATCAGCCACGACCGCTGCCACATGGTACCACTGATTGGTATTCATAATGGCCGTGGTTTGCGCGGACTGCCACCCGGCGGTCGTCCCCATCACAAAATCAAGGGTGCCGTTATTGCCCGCCCGGAGCGCGAAGCCTGTTCCGGCGGCTCCATCCTTGGTGACAACAGAACCCTGCCAGGCCGCCGGTTTCCATTCCGCAGCGTTGACCCAGGCTTCCACGGTGAAAGATTCCGCAATCTGAAGTTCCGGAGCATCGCAAAGGACGAGGCGATTGCTCAGGCCATCCAATTGCAGCCCGAAGTTTTGACTCCATGCCAGTGCCGGCATAATTGCGAATAGAAAAAAGTTCAATAGATGCTTCATTGTTAAATTAGCTTTAGGACTGAAGAATAGTGTTGTCGGTTTGGGTTAAGGCAACGGTTTACTAAAACGGTTTAGTCGTTAAATTTAAAAATATCTCCGCAGCGGATCGCTTTTCTTACAGCCCCTCATTGTCCGTGAAATTGCAAACCGGGCTTTGTTGCCGCCCCCCGGCAGGCTAATGCTCCAGGCTTAGCCGGAAAGTCTCGATCGCATATTTCCCGAGTTTCAGCCCGGGCCCGGTGGGTTGCGGGTGCTCCTCAATGATATTGGTATGCTCGCGTGCTCTGATCTTAAAAAAGGAGCCGACACGGGCTTCCGTATCTTTACCATCCAACTCGTACATCCGCAAAATGACATGGCCGGAATCTTCCGCTTTTTTGATGGCCGAGACGATAACATTTTCCGCATCCACGGAGAAAAAGCTCTGCTTTTCGGGCAGGCTCGCCCCGGCGGACCGATCGGGATAAAAGACGGCCTGCAGCGGCTCATTCTTTTGCTTGGCTACCCGCTGCCCTTCCAGGCTGCCCGCTGTATTGGAAGTCAGGACATGGTGGAAATCATGGTGCCCGGCCTGAGTATACTCATTGCCCTCCCCGTGGCAGGATACACGGCTGGCCAAAAGCAGGTGCTGCAACAGCGGCCGCCCGTCATTTTGCCCGGTAGGGTCCACCCAATCGGCCGCAGCCACAGAGGAGCTCAGCGTTACCGTCAGTTCCTCATCAGTGGCTGCTATCCAGTCGATAATCGCGCGCGGGTGCACGTCCTTGCAGAGGGGCGTGTAGCGCTCCCCGGCTGTTTTGATCTCATCTTTGCCTACCCGCACCCGGCCGAAGGGCACTTCATGGGCCACCTCGGCTTCCTCCATCTTGAGTGGGAAAGCTGTTCTGAACTCCCGGAACAATGCCCCGGACCAATTGCGGAGCGCCGTGTCAAAGTACAGGCGTTTCAATTGGTGGTAAAGCGTTACTTCCTGCCAGACAACAGCATCCCGGATTTGCTGCTCCAGCCGATACCGCGTGTACACCGGCCCGTTTTCTATCATCGCCCATTCCGCCCCGTGGGCACTGACCTGATCGAAACCAATCGGCTCAGGCTGCTGTATATCGCCAAATTCGCCGGCTCCATTGCCTACCGATTGCAGGGTGAAGACCTCCCCGGGCTTAAAGCGGGCACTATCGAACAGGTCGCGCCCCAGCACTTTGTCCTGCACTTGCTGAAGCCCGCCCGGCCCAAATTCCACCCGGTAGAAGGCATTTTCGTAGACGGACGTGGAGGCCGATTGGGGCATACCGCCTGCTGCAGGGTTTTCATCGCGGAGATAGTATGTGGCGTAGCCTACTGCCGGGACGTCTTCGGCAATAAAGGTGAGGGCGGCGCTTTTGAGGCTGCCATCGTCATGGTAGGCTTCATTACGGGTTTGGGCGGCCACCCCCTGCCCATCGGCGGAAAAGACCGCGACCTGCCGGAACTGCCCTTTTACAAATTGGATGTTAACCGTGACCGGATCGGTTCGGGGCCAGGAAAGGCTGTTGAAAAGGACGACCGGAATGCCCTGGCTTTGCCTGGTTTGGATATGCCGGGCGATAAATGCCGTGCTCTCCCGGAGCAGCTGCTCCCCCATCACCCTCGATTTAACCAGGTTCTCCCTGAACAGGTTATCGGTAATATCGCCATCGTGGCCGCCCCAGCCGTGGTCGGGGTAAATCTTGGCCTGCCAGGCTTCGTCAAACGGACCGTAGGGGTAGGGCATCTGCTCCGGGCTCAGCAGGTTGGCGATGGTGTAAAACTTTTCCGCAGCCGGCAGCAGCTTTGAAGCCTCCCGGCTGGCCGTCAGCGCCGCCCGGTGGCCGGGTCCATGAATGTAAACCCATACATTGGGGCGCTCGCCCATAATGGTATCCACCTTAGTGGCCATTTGCGCCGCCCGGGGCATGAATTCGTCCATCGTCATAAGCTCCATGTCGGGCAGGTATACCGGTTGGGGCTCACCGTCCGCCCGCTTCAGGGAGTCGAAGCCATTCCAATTGCGGATCAGGTCTGTATAATCGATGGCCGGCAGCATGTCCTGGCTGGACAGCAGAGGAGCCTGCACCGCGCTATCTTCGAAGTGGCCTGCCCAATACCGGACCTGCGATGCCCCGTACTTCAGTTGCTGGTCCATGCTTTTAGACAGGTAGAGCAGATCGTTGCCGTAGTGCCCGGGGGAGTAGGTAAAAACCGAGCTGCCATCCGGGCTCGCCCAATGGAACATCCCTTTGGCATGACGGCTGATGACCATGTAGTCCACTCCCGCTTTTTTGAGGATCTGCGGTGTTTGCAGGGACTTGCCCGGCACGTCCACATTCCAATATACCTTGGAATCATAGCCGCCGAAGGTCTTTTTTACCCATTTTTTGCCGAGGTAGAGCTGCCGGACCTGATCTTCGGCATCGTACATGTCTTCGTACGGGCAGTTGTAGGTTGCGCCTACGGAGATCAGCTTGCGGTTCAGGAGGGTGGCCAGTTTTTCTTTGGATTCCGGGTGGCGGTCCAGGTATTCGCGCAACATCAGCCCGTCTTCGATATCAAAACCGTAGTCTTCCCGGAGGAAGGCATCCCGGAGGACCGGCGTCAGCAAAAGCGTGTCCCGCAGGATGATGCAGACTTCCGGGCGGTCCACCCAGGCAATATCCTGATGGCTGGAATTCATCAGGGACACCTGCCCTTTTTCGTATTTGCGGTCAAAAAAATCGCTATAGACTTCGAAGAAATCCGGGCGGTAGAGTTTGGCAAGAGAAGCCCGCCAGCCTTCCGCGTAGTAGGCTTTGTGATGAAATAAAAAGGAGCCCTCCAGGTCCGTGTTGGTGGATACGCCGTCTCCGCGTTCAAACGTCAGTTCAATGGCTTCCTTACCGTAAACAATGGAAAAGGACGTTTTAGGAGGGGGGAGCTGAAAAGCAGCTTTCGCCAAATCACCTGCAGCGATGAAGGGCCGCGCTGCGCTTTTTCTGCCATCACTAATCAGGTAGGCCGATTGGCCATCGAAATGGGCCGGTGCGTCTACCAATAGCCTGCCTTCCCGTTCCCTGACCTCAAATGCCGCTTCCGTATGAACTGATTTTTCCAGGCGCTCGATGACGTCTGTAGCTTTGAAAATCATGATCCAGGCGTTCGCGTTCTTCTTATGCCCTACGAATCTCAGGCGGGCCCGCGCCCCTTTCTCCAGTAAGCGGGTGGGGATGGCCAGGCGGAAAGCGCCAATCCCATCTCCGTTGGCATCGCGGCGGACCAAAAGAAATTCTGGCTGAGCATCACCCGGATTGTCCGTTACCGTTAAGGTCCCATCTTCATTGGCATGAAAGGTAAGCAGCAACTGCCCGTTCAAATAAATATCAAAAGGCTGCCTTTGATTGAGGTCCAGGTCGCTCAGCCAAAGAAAGGTGGCTTGCGGCTCAGGGTAATCCAGGGGTACTTTTCCTGTCAAAAACTCAAACCCCATTTCACCGGTCGTTGCGCGGGCAATCATTGAAGTGTTGATGTCATCCCGCAGCGAGGGGTAGGAAAAAAATTCCGACCCTGACAGCATCTCAGAGTAGCCCTCCAGATCGTTCATGCAAATCTGGTACAACTTATGGTTGGTATTGAGTTCCTGTATATGCCCACCACTGTTGCCGCCGTGAAAGAAGCGTGTCTGCGGGTTTAAGAAGGGGCCTGTATTCCCATCCGAAAATGCATGAGCAGCCCCGGCAAACAACAGGCAAATTCCGATTAGAAAAAATCGCGTCCAGTTCTTTTTCATAAGATTCCTTTCAATTGTAGCGCTAACTCCCGCAGGATTTCCGGATGAGCAGTTCGGTCGGCAATACTTGCTGTTTCATCTTTTCGGTGCCCCGGCCGCTGATTTCCTCCACCAGTATTTCAACCGCCAGCCGCCCAATCTCATCGACCGGCTGCTTATTGGCGGTGATGGGAGGGTCTACCAAATCAAAAGCGCCCATTTCATCAAAGCTGATGAGGGCCACTTCACCGGGCAGCTTGACCTGCATGGATTTGAGGACTCTTAAGCCTGATGCCGCGAGGAAATGCGTCGTAAAAACAATCGCGTCTGCCGAACCGGGAGGCTGCAACATGTCTTTTATTGCCGCTTCCATTTGCTCGTCATAACTGAATAGATCCAGCTCCTTTTTGATTTCGGGACGGTCCTGCAGGCCCGCTTTCAGCAGGGCTTTTTCGTATCCAAACCTTCTCTGATGCAGGGCATCGAGCTCACTTTTAACCGTTACAAACCCGATGCGCTTTCTCCCATTTTGCAGCAAATGCCGGGTCATATTCCAGGCGCCCCGGAAATTATCAACGATCACATAATGCGATTCTATCTCCGGATAATGGCGGTCAATCAATACGAAGGGGAAATTCGTCCGGTTCAACTCTTCAATATCTGCCTGATTCTTTTGGGTGGAAGCAATGATGAGCCCATCCACCTGCCGGTTGAGCATGGAGTAGATCAGCTGTCTCTCGGTCGCCGGGTCCTCGTTGGAACTGCTGAAGACCACATTGTACCCCAGTGCTTTGGCCTTCCGCTCCACATAGTGCGCGATTGTGGCGTAGAAGATGTCCGAAATATTAGGCACGATCAGCCCGATCGTCTCACTTTTCCCAAGGCTTAGCCCCCTTGCCATTTGGTTAGGCTGGTAGTGATGCGCCCGGGCATAGGCCCAGACCCGCTTCTGCGTTTCCTTGCTGATCTTGTTTTCATCGCCTTTGTTGTTGAGCACCATAGACACAGCGGTCTTGGAGAGGTTCAACGCTTCGGCAATATCTTTGAGGAAGATTTTCTTCATATCAACTAAACCGGTTTAGCTATCTGATAAAAGTAGTCAAACTTCTCTTGTTTTCAAAACGCGGGTTCAATTTTGTCTGTTAAGCAAATTTGCTCGGCCCATTAACGCAGCTGATCCACCTTAAAAGTCCAGACATACGAGGCAGGCGGATTAGCTTGCAATGCCTTTGGCAGGCTTACCGTAAAACCTTCGCCCCCGGGGCTCCAGTCCAGAGGCTTATCGTATCCCAGGAGGGTCACGGTGCTTCCTTTGGCAGGCTGATGAGCGGGCAGGGTGATGCGGGCAGGCATAGCTTGCTCGCCGGCTTCTGCCAGGTAAAAGAAGTAAGCGTTTCCATTGTCCTGCTGTGTCATACAAATATTGCCGGCCTTGTAGGGTGGCAAGGGGCGGCTGTTGTAAATGCCTTCGCTGTTCACCTTCATCCAGGCTGCAAATTCATCCAGCAGTCGGTAGGCGCCTTCCTGCCACTCCCCTTCCGGCGAAGGAGCGATGTTGAGCAGGAGGTTGCCGCCTTTGGCAACGATATCCACCAGCATTTGAATGCCTTCCCGGCCGCTCATGTAGGTGGCATCCGGGGTGTAGGACCAGCCGCCGCCGGAGATGATGCAAGACTCCCAGGGATAGGGCAGTTCTTTTTCCGGTACGCGGTTTTCGGGCGTGAGGTAGTTTTGGTTTTTGCCGTAAACGGCCCGGTCCACCACGATGAGGCCCGGCTGTTTTTCGCGGGCTTTGGCCACCAGCTCGTCCATGCGGATGTCCTGGGAAACGATGCGGTGCTTGATGAAACCGTTGCTGGCTTCATTTTCGGAAAATTTACCGGCATAACTTTCCTCCAGGTTGTGCTGATCGCGCTTTTTCACCCAGCCCCCATCCAGCCAGATGATGTCAACGGCTCCGTAATCGGTGAGCAGTTCCAGCAGCTGATTGTGCGTAAACTGAACGAAGGTTTCCCATTTTTCGGGATAGAGGGCGGGATCGTAGTTCACATTGCGGTCGAAGGGTGGCCAGTAGGGGTCCCAGTAAGCTTCGTGGTGCCAGTCGGGCTTGGAAAAGTAAGCGCCCACCCACAAGTCTTCTGCCCGGAAGGCCTCAAAAATTTCCTTTGTGATGTTGGCTTTGGGGTGGCTGCTGAATGCACAGCCTTCGTCTGTGACCTTATAGTCGGTATATTCGGAGTCGAACATGGAGAAGCCATCGTGGTGCTTGGTGGTGAAGACCATGTAGCGCATGCCCGCCGCCTTGGCAGCCTCTGCCCACTTCGACGGATTGAATTTCACCGGGTTGAAAGTTGCCTTCAGTCCTTCGTATTCCTTTTTGTAGTCCATGTAATTATCCGAATGGCTACCCTTTTTGCGCTCACACCAGCCGTAATCCTCCGGGCAGATGGACCAGGACTCCACAATGCCCCATTGGCTGTAGGGGCCCCAGTGCATCAGCAGCCCAAACTTGATGTCCTGCCACTGCTCCAGCTTTTGCAGGACGAGGGGGTCGGTTTCCGGCACATATCGCTCGTCTTCCAGTACGGCCTGGCCAAAGGTTGCTGATAGAGCAGAAAACAGGAAAAGGAAGAGGAGGAGGTTTTTCATTTTTTGTATTGTCATGTTCTAAGCAGGATTTTAATATTTGCAATCCTTTTCGATATTTTCCTGGAAATATAATCTTTTGTTCGTTATATCGAACGCACACAGATGGCCTAACCCATGAATTTTACTTTTTGAAAGATAGACCCCACAATCAATATTCAGAATTTGCCGCTCTTCAAAACCACTGAACTGTTCCTCAATTTCCTGCCGTGTCAGGGGCGTATGGCCATGAATTATTTTTCGCGCTTGAAGCCAGTCATAATTGACGTTATTATACCAATCTCTGATCCACAAAAGTGCTTTCTTTTCCGCCAGCGGGTCCTCCTGAGAAAAATCCAGGCCTGCATGAACAGCGATAAAGTCATCCTCTAAATGGTAGTAAGGCAATGCTTTGCAAAAATTTATATACTCAATGGGCAGTTGAGACAAATTTTCAATACCGAAACTCTTTTTCAATTCTTCGTCTGCCATATCATGCCACCCTTTTACGGTTTCCGCACGATGGTCTGCGATCAGCATTTGTTCATGATTTCCTCTTATTGGATGGACGGCATACCCCGCCTGTTGCAGGCTTATAATTTCGTCAATTACCCCCTTTGAATCCGGGCCTCTATCAACATAATCTCCAAGGAGATATAATTTATCTGATTCCCGGCAAATATTGATTTGCCCGAGCAATGCTTTAAATGTAGCCAAACAACCATGAATATCTCCAATTAATATTTTTCTGCTCATTTCCCTTTTCTTGCTTACAGCAGTTTATTTATGAAAGCGAAAGCTACGTTAAATCCATGGGACAAGGAAAAAGGCAGCTCAGGCATTGAAGGCTCAATCCACTAATTCACGCTTGCATTCATCACAAAAAGAAGCCCGGGCATTCCCACGCCCAGGCTATCTAATGTCATTTATAACTGCGCCCCTACCCTTCTGTTGTTGTCCGGGCCTGAGCGTGCTTTTCAGGCGCCACCTGACAGCAGCGCCCCGTTTTTATCTCTTTTTCCGAATCGCAGTTTACTGCTTCACCAACCGCAGCGTCTCCACCGTCACTCCATCCACCATTAGGCGGGCGAAGTAGGTGCCTGCGCTCAGCTTTTCGCCAAAGCGGAACTGACCGGCAGCCGAATGCAGTTGCTGACGCTCCACTTCCTGCCCCAGGGCATTGAAGAGGACCAAATCAGCGCGTGCTGCTGTTTGTGGCACCTCATAGCTAACCGTGAAGGCGCCTTTGGCAGGGTTCGGGAAAGCCTCGAGCTGAACGCCTGCCGACAAATCCTCTGTGTTGGAAGGCATGCCCATTTCCTCGATGAGTACTTTATCAATGCCGGCTTCCACCAGGTGGCCCTGTGCCTGATCATCGGCTGTGGTTATCACCAGGCGCATTTCGTCGGTCAGCTCGATGAGGCCGGCGAGATTGACCTGCTGTATTTTGCGCCAGAGGCTGAGGGACTGTGTGATCGTAGCAATTTCCACTTCTTCCACGCCATTGGTGATGCTGATGACCAGCTCATCGTTTGGCGTAGAGCCTGCCTGTCCACCAGCGTTGAAGAACCAGTAGCTTAGAGACAGCATCGGTATGTCGTAATTGGACAGGTCCATGAACGGAGAGCGCAATACCACGCTGCCGTTGTCCACATCGTCATTGCCTGCACCGCCACCGGCGTTGCCTGTAGAATAGCAACTGAAGCCCAGGTCATCGGGAGCATCAGTGCCCGGGTGCGATTGGGTGCCCTGATATTCTGTACCTACAGGAATGCCCAGTTCCCAATGCCCCGTAGGCGAGGTTGCGCCGGTCAGCCAGTCGAAGTCGAAAAGGAAGTCGTCCTGATAGCCTGTTTCGAGGGCAATGGTTACTTCTGTATTGTTGCTCAAATCCACATCCTCGAGCACGGCATGCAGGTACCCCCAGGAGCCGGCTACTACCTGATAAGTGCCCTCTGTGATATTGTTGAAGGTAAAGTTACCGCTTGCGTCTGCTACGGTATTGAAAGTAAAAGTCTCATTGAAAGCCTGTACCAATGCGCCCGGCACCGGCTGACCGTCTCCATCGCGCACGGCCTGCCCGGTAATGGAATACTGCTGCAGAGGCACGAGGTCGACATCCAGTTCAGTAAGCACGCCGTTGTCCAGGTCCACCTGTAGGGTCTTCGACTGATAGCCGGGCTTTTCAAAAGTGACCGCAAAGGTACCTGCCAGCACCTGTCCGGTAGCGTAGGCACCGAAGGGGTCAGATTCCCCGAAGTTAGGCTGTTCGGAGTCGATCACTACCGTAGCGCCGTTGATGGGCGCCTGTGTGACAGAGTCCCGCACGATGCCTTCCAGCCAGCAGGCCCGCTTAAAGTCGGGCTGCAATACGTAGAGCCCGTTGTTGATATCGGTTACCAATACCGTTTGGGAAGGCAGGAATGGGTACAAGCCCCAGGCACCGCTGAAGCCACCGTCACCGCCCAGCCAGGTATCGTAGTTGCCCACCTCAATCAGGTTGTCCGGACGGGACCCATCCACAATCCGGCCACCATCCGTGTAATAGGAAATCAGCAGGTAATCGTCCCATACGTGTACATTATGCGGAATCACCCCGGACCCGATCGAGCCTATCGGCCGGTATTGGTCCAGTTCTTCGATTTCAGCAAAGTTCGTAATGTCGTAAGCAGCTACCGGGGCATTCGCTACTTCATCCGTTGTAAAGGCAACGGTTTCATCGTCATTCACCCAGATGTTGTGGGTAAAGGAAAACGGTGTCCCAACAGAACCCAGCGCCTGTATATTTTGCTTATCGGAAACATCATACACGGTCATATTGCCTACATAAATTTCGGAGGCGTACATATGATTGTTGACTACGTACACATCGTGGGAATACACAGCCGGCGCCGGCGCGACAAATTCCGGTTCACCGGTTTCGGTGTCCACATCGAGGATGATCATGCCACCATTATTCATATTGCAGCCAGCCAGGTAAGCGTAGCCAAATTCATCGATGTAGATGTTATGGCAGGTTTCCAGCGTGCCCAGCCCGGGCAGGTCGGGTGTCCAGTGGTAGTAGGGCGCAGCTTCAGGCAGTTGCGACAGGTCGATGACGGTAACGCCTTCCGTGGTACCGCCCTGATCAGTAGTAATGTAGGCGAAGTGCCCCCAGGTTTTCATATCGCGCCAGGTGGAAAACTGCCCGGGGATGCGGGCGACTTCCACGGCATTTTCGGGGTCTTCCAGGGAGACGATGGAAACGCCCAGCTGAAGCCCGACGATTGCATATTCTATGCCCGTCTCGGGGTCTGCCCAGCCCCAGATATCATTCAGTCCGGTGTCGGAGTATTGTACCTGAGACAGGAGTTCCATATTCAATTGTGCTACAGAATAGGTAGCCGTCATTGCGATAAATGACAGGAGTAAAAGTGCTTTCTTCATACGTTCTTTAAGCATTAGGTGGAAAGTTCGATGATTGGTTTTTGCCAAAACAAGCTTCCGATAGTTGTAAATTCAGCGGTCAAATATAACCAGCTTAATGGCAATTCCACCATTTAGCCCCGTTCGACCACCGCAATTGTTAGTCGGCTGACACATATTAGCCGTTTCTTTTCATCCGTGATGCGGATTTCCCAAATGTGGAGCTTGCGCCCGATGCGCAGTGGCGTTGCCCGCCCGGTCACCCGGCCGCTCGTGGCGGACCGCAGGTGGTTGGCATTTACTTCTATTCCAACAGCCATGTGGGTATCCATGTTTGGCAGGCACAGCTGTGAGGCCACGCTCCCAATGGTCTCGGCCAAAGCCACGGAGGAGCCCCCGTGCAACAACCGGGCAGGCTGTACGGTCCGGTGGTCTACCGGCATCGTGGCTTCCAGGTAGTTGTCCCCATAATCTGTGAATACGATATCCAGATGGTCGACTAAAGTGTTTTGGCAAATTTGCTGAATGCCCTGCAGGGTAAATTCCTGTTTCCAAATCATAGTGGTTAAGTGTTATTCGTTCTGAGATGATTATCTTGCGCTCAAAAAGTGAAGCAGGTTGTCTTTTTATCGCCCGCCCACCCGCTCAGGGGCGGTATTGCATCGAGCACGGAGCGCCTGGCGCAGGAACTGCAGCAGCACGGCTACGGGGTCCGCATCCTTTCCTTTAGCCTGCAATATCCCGCCTTTCTGTTCCCCGGCAAGACGCAGTACACCGACGACCCGCCCCCTGCCGGGCTACAGATTGAGCCCGTGATCAATTCCATCAACCCGCTGAACTGGATAAAAGTTGGCCGAAAATTGAAAGCCCTGGCCCCGGACCTCATTATTGTCCGCTACTGGCTGCCTTTTATGGGGCCTGCACTGGGCACCATCCTCCGCATCGGTGGCAGGGCTGCACGCACTAAAGTGGTGGCAATCACCGACAACGTTGTGCCCCACGAGCACCGGCCCGGCGATAAGGCTTTCACCCGGTACTTCCTTCATGCCGTGGATGCCTGTGTGGTCATGTCCCGCGCCGTCAAGACTGATATCCGTACTTTTTCAAAGGAGATGCCAGTAGCTTACATCCCCCACCCCATTTACGACAACTATGGACCGGTGGTGGAACGGGAAGCCGCCCTTGAGCAACTGGACTTACCAAAAGGCCAGCGCTATCTGCTGTTTTTCGGCTTTATCCGGGGGTACAAGGGGCTCGACCTACTGCTTCAGGCCATGGCATTGCCAGAAGTGCGCCACCTTGGAGTGAAGCTAATTGTAGCCGGTGAATTTTACGACGATCCGGAACCATATCAACAACTCATTGCTGAGCAGGGGCTGGAAGCACAGGTAGTCTTGCGCAATGCCTACATCCCCAACAGCGAGGTGGGTGCCTACTTTGGCGCAGCAGACCTCGTGGTGCAACCTTATAAAACCGCCACTCAAAGCGGCATTTCCCAGCTTGCCTTCCACTTTGGCAAACCGATGGTCGTGACCCGGGTTGGGGGCCTGCCGGAAATCGTGCAGCATGGCAGGGAAGGCTATGTGGTGGACGTAAGCCCCGAAGCGATTGCCGAAGCGATTGCCGATTTTTACCACAACCGGCAGCAGGAAAGCATGGAAACCGCAGTAAGGGCCGGCCGGAGCCGATTTTCCTGGGAAAATATGGTGCGCGGCATAGAAGCCCTCATCCGACAATAAAACAGAAAATAATGCAATCCACTATAAAAGAAGCCCTACGGGCGAGCATCGAAGCAAAAACTGGACTGCTCCACAATCCACAGCTGCTACAGGAAATAGAAGCGGTGGCAAAGGCCTGCATTGAGGTGTACCAGCGTGACGGCAAAGTCCTCTTTTGCGGCAATGGGGGCAGCGCTGCCGATGCCCAGCACCTGGCTGCCGAGCTATCCGGTCGTTTTTATTTCGATCGCCCACCGCTGTTTGCGGAAGCCCTCCATGTCAATACGTCTTTTGTCACGGCTGTCGGCAATGATTACAATTTCGAAGCCATCTACGCCCGCATGGTGGAGGCTGCCGGGCGGCCTGGTGACCTGTTGTTTGCCATGTCTACCTCCGGCAACTCGCCCAACGTCCTCCTGGCAGCAGAAAAGGCCAAAAGCCTGGGGCTGAAAGTGGTCGCCATGACCGGTCAGAGCGGTGGCAAACTCCGGGGCACAGCAGACTATCTGCTCAACGCGCCCAGCAGCGACACCCCCCGCATACAGGAGTGCCACATGCTGATGGGGCATACCATTTGCCAGTTAGTGGAAGCTGCATTGTTTACACGCCCCCGTACATCTTAAACTGACCGAAGCGTTGCTTTTGGGCGGCTTCAGAACAGGCGAAGAGCATAGCTTCTGCTATTTCCGCTGGTTTCACCCATTGGCTGAAATCGGCATCCGACATGGCTTCCCGGTTGGCCGGGGTGTCGATGATGCTAGGTAGAATGGTGACGGCCTGTACATTGCGCTCCGCCCCTTCCACATTGACGATATCGGCGAGCTGTAAAACCAAACCTTTGGACAGGCTGTAGGCGACAAGGGCTGCGGCTGCTTCCGGGTCTGTTGCCGGGCGTGCGCCAATCAGGATGATCCGGCCCCCTTCCGCCATTTTAGGCAAAGCGTTTTGTACGGAATGGAAGGCTGTCTTGAAATTCAGCGAAAGCATTTTATCCAGATCTGCTTCGGAGGTGTCGGCCAGCTTGCCCATTGCAAAGCCACCGACCAGAAAGATCGCGGCATGAATGTTTTCCTGGCTGGCGAAAAACCCGGCTACTGCTTTGCCGTCCATCACGTCCAGAGGTTGGATGCGCAATTCCGCCGGGCTGCCCGTTGCCGACTTCAGGCGATCGATCTGATCGGGGTGCCCGGGCTGTGTCATTGCCGTGACTTCGTATCCGGCTTCTAAAAACTTTTGGGTGACGGCGGTGCCCAGCCCACCTGCGGCACCGGTTATGATGGCTTGTTTTTTCATTTTGTTGTTTTGGAATAGAAGGTGGGTAACGCCCGAAATGTTTAAATTGCCCGCCCTTGATCAATCCCCAAAATACGGAACCATGACCTACTCCGCCCTCTTCCTCGACCGCGACGGCGTCATCAATACCCGAATCCCGGGCGGATACGTCCGCCAACCCGATGAATTTGAATGGATGCCCGGCAACCCGGAAGCCATCGCGCAGCTTCGGCCCCTGTTCGATTATTTTTTTGTCGTGACCAATCAGCAGGGTATCGGCAAGGGGCTGATGGCCATGACGGAGCTTCAGGCCGTACACGATCACATGTGTGCAGGCCTGGAAAAGGCAGGCGCCCTGCCCGACCGCATCTATACCTGCCCCGATCTCAAAACCGTGCCCAACAACTGCCGCAAGCCCAGCCCAAAAATGGGGCTTCAGGCCAAAGCGGACTTCCCGGCTATTGACTTCAGCCGGTCTGTCATGGTGGGGGACTCGCTTTCTGACCTTGAATTCGGGCATAACCTGGGCATGCGCAACGTATGGGTGACCGGGAAGGCGGAGGAGGAGGCTGAAATCCGGGCGGCTATTGAGGAGGGGCTGCTGGTTTGGCAAATTATTGACGGCTTATCCGACCTTCTCAAACAGATGAAATAATACCGCTTTTCAAGCCCCTCTCTGCGCGATCCACATCTGCGCTAATTGTTGGCAAATTCAACTTTCCGCAATATTTGCCCACCTCCGGCCCACCGGAAAAACGTATTTTAGCCCCTCAAACCACATTTACACGACCATGCAACTGTTTCGATTCCTCCTTCCAATCGCCCTGATGGGCCTCTTCACAAGCCTGCACGCCCAAAATCCCGGCGCCGACCACGGCAACAAATTTGAGCAACTGGGCACCCTCATCACTCCGCCCAACAGCTACCACGCCTGGGATGGCGCCCCCGGCCCCGACTACTGGCAGCAGCGGGCCGACTACGAAATCGACTGCACCCTCAACACCGAGGAGCAGCGCCTCGACGGCAGCGAGTGGATCACCTATTACAACCAATCCCCTCAGCCGCTGCGCTACCTTTGGCTCCAACTGGATGAAAACCAGCACTCGCCGAAAAATGACAACCAATATTTCGACCCCAGCTCCATCAAACCTGTGATGAGCAAGTACGAACTGAAAGCCCTGGAAACCTGGCGCGGGCGCGACAAATACGGCGTCCATATCGAAGCCGTTGCCGATGAGAATGGACAGGCGCTGGAGTATACCATCAATCAGACCATGATGCGCGTGGAACTGCCACAAGTCCTCGGACCGGGCGAGCATTTCCGCTTCCGGGTAGACTGGCATTACTACATCGTGGACCGGGTGTACCTCAATCACCTGCTCGAAGCCAACGGCAATGCAGCTACCCTGCCCCGGGGCGGGTACGAGTACTTCCCGGAGGACGAGAACTACCTCTACACCATCACTCAATGGTACCCCAGGCTTTGCGCCTATACCGATTTTGAAGGCTGGCAAAACAATCAGTTCACCGGCCGGGGGGAGTTTGCACTGACCTTTGGCGACTACACCGTGCGCATTACCCTACCCGAAGACCACATGGTCGGCTCCACCGGTGAATGCCTCAACTATGCGGATGTGCTTACGCCAACAGAGTTGGAGCGCTGGGAAGCCGCCCAAACCGCAGACGCACCGGTAGAAATCGTCACCCTGAAGGAAGCCAAAGCCCGGGAAAAAGCGAAGCCAGCTAAGAAAATCCAAACCTGGATTTACCGCGCCAATCAGGTGCGGGACTTTGCCTGGACCGCCAGCCGCAAATTCATTTGGGATGCCATGCCCCACTACAACAGCGATGGCAAGCGGGTGATGTGCATGAGCTACTACCCCAAGGAGGCCTATCCCATCTACAGCCGCTATTCTACCAAAGCCGTAGCCCACACGTTAAAGACTTATTCCAAGTATAGCATCCCCTATCCCTACCCTACTGCCATTTCGGTGGAGGCCAGCAACGGCATGGAATACCCCATGATCTGTTTCAACCCAGGTCGCGCAGAACCCGATGGAACGTATACCGAACTGGCTAAGAAGAGCGCAATCTCCGTCATCATCCACGAGGTGGGCCACAACTACTACCCGATGATCATCAACAGCGATGAGCGGCAGTGGGCCTGGTTTGACGAGGGACTAAATACCTTTGTGCAGTTCCTGGCCGAGCGGGAATTCGATGCCGACTACCAAAGCTGGGCCGGGCCGCCTCATCAGATTACGGCTTACATGAGCATGCCGAAAGGGCAACTGGAGCCCATCATGACCAACAGTGAAAACATCAAGGATTACTTTTCCAACGCCTACCTCAAGCCAGCCACTGCCCTCAACATCCTGCGGGAAACCATCATGGGGCGGGAGCTGTTCGACTATGCCTTTCGGGAATACGGGCGCCGCTGGGCGTTCAAGCACCCCACACCTGCGGACTTTTTCCGCACAATGGAAGATGCGAGCGGTGTGGACCTCGACTGGTTCTGGCGGGGCTGGTTCTACAGTACGGACTATGTGGACATTTCTCTGGACAGCGTGAAATGGTATAAAGTCGACCTGGACAATGACCCCGAACGCCGGGAAATCACCCAGCCGGTGCGGGCATCGAAGCCTTTCCGGGACCTTTCTCAAATCCGCAACGCCGAAGAAGGCCTGGTGCCTGCCGATGAGGAAGACCCTGAACTGCAGGATTTCTACAGCAACTACAGGCCCTGGGAAACGGCAGACAGCGTGACGCAGCAGAAGATTGTAATCTACGATGAGCCCTTCAGCAAGAAGGAAAAACAGCAACAGTTTGGCGACAAGAACTACTACGCGCTGCACTTCAGCAATAAAGGCGGGCTCGTCATGCCGGTCATCATCCAATGGGCCTACGAGGACGGCACCACAGAGATTGACCGCATACCTGCTCAAATCTGGCGCAAGAATGAATCCGCCTTCACCAAGGTTTTCGTCAAGGAAAAGCAGGTCAAAGCCATTGAGATCGACCCCTTCCGGGAAACCGCAGACGCCGGGCCGAGCAACAACAGCTGGCCACTGCGGCAGGTCCCGTCAAGGTTTCAGGTCTTTAAAAAGCATAAGATTGAGAGCGGAAAAAACCCTATGCAACGTACAAATGGGAAATGATCCCTTTTTGTAAAAACACCCAGCCATCATGAGCCCAACTATAGAAACCTCAAGGTTTATCCTGAGAAAGCCGGAGGAGCGGGATGCTCAGGGATTTTTTGATCTGGATTCCGATCCTGAGGTCCATAAATACCTGGGGAATAACCCTATAAAGACACTGGATCAGGCTCATGCTACGATTGCCTATGTCCGCAATCAGTATGACCAATATGGTATAGGCAGGTGGGCGGTGATTGATAAAGCCACGCACGACTTCGTTGGCTGGTCAGGGCTGAAATTCGAGACCACGGTTCGCACCGACATGGACTATTACGACCTCGGCTATCGGCTCAGGCGGAAATACTGGGGGCAGGGCATTGCCAGGGAGACTTCCCAGGCGGCATTGGATTACGGTTTCGAAACGCTCGGGCTGGAGGAAGTTTTTGCCGGTGCTCACGTTGAAAATATCGGCTCCAACAAAGTATTGCAAAAGGCAGGGCTCCGGCTGATTGAGGTATTTGAATTTGACGGAGCCGACCACAACTGGTACGGGATCAGCAAGTCTGAATGGCTGGAAATGAAGCACGGATAGCGGCTACAAAACCTACGAATGGCTGGCGATATATTTATTCAGGTCATGCTCCAGTCCGGTGGGAAATTTCATGCCTTCCTCGAAGCCCAGGTTAATGGATTCATCAGGCAGGAAAAGGCTTTCGTATTTGCTGTGCCAGACAATCAAATGCTGCTCCGGTTCCTCTGGAATCTGTGAATCCTTCCTATCTTAGGTGCAAAACAGGTCCTATGCGATATGCTATAATCGTCTGTCTTTGGCTCATCCAATACTCTCTGACTGCTCAAATTGATCCAGCTAACATCCAAATTGCCCGCGACCCATGGGGCGTGCCCCACATCTTTGCCCCTACGGATGCCGAGGTCGCATACGGGCTGGCCTGGGCCACTGCCGAGGATGACTTCCTCACCATGCAAAAGCAGTTGCTGCCCGCTAAAGGGCTCATGGGGCAGGTCTTTGGCAAACAAGGCGCTCAGCTTGATGTGATTGTGCACCTCCTCGGCGCAAGAGAAATTGCCCGGGAGCGCTACACCACCGATCTCAGCCCGGATTTCCGGAAGATACTCGAAGCTTATGCCAATGGGCTCAATGCCTACGCCGCCAAGCACCCGAAGGAGGTGCTACACCGCAAGCTTTTCCCGGTGGATGGGCAGGACCTCATCCCCTCCTATATGCTGGGGCTGGCACTGCTTTCGCAAATTGATGAACCCCTGGGCGCCATTTTCAGCGGGCGCATGGGGCAGGAAGTGAATCAGGAAAGGGGCTCCAATGCCGCCGCCATCGCCCCGCATAAAACGGCGACCGGGGAAACTTTTCTGCTGGCCAATTCTCACCAACCCCTGGAAGGGCTCTACTCCTGGTACGAAGCCCATGTGTGCAGCGGGGAGGGCTGGAATATGCTGGGCGCGAATTTCCCGGGCGGTGTTAGCCTTTTCCTGGGCACTAATCCCTATTTGGGGTGGGCGCATACCGTCAATTATCCTGACTTCACAGACGTCTACAAACTGGACATGCACCCGGAACAGAAACTGACTTACCGTTTTGACGGAAAATGGCTGGAACTGGAGCCCGACTTTTACAAAGCCCGAATCCGCCTGCTGGGCCTGCTGCCGGTAGGCAAAAAGCAAAAGTTTTACCAAAGTAAATACGGCATCACTTTCGAAACGCCCAATGGCTTTTTCGCCCTGCGCACCGTTGCCAATCAGACCATAAAAGCGCCGGAGCAATGGTACCGCATGAACAAGGCCCGGAACTGGGATGAATTCCGGGCAGCCCTGGACCTGCAGGGGATCACCTGTACCAACATCGTGTATGCAGACCGCGAAGGGCATATTTATCACCTTGGGAACGGGCTGCTGCCCCGGCGGAACCCCAACTACGACTGGTCAGGCATTCTGCCCGGCGACACTTCCGCCACCCTTTGGAGCAATGACTTTTACCCGGTAGACGAGCTGGTACAAGTACTCGACCCGCCTTCCGGTTATGTCTACAACTGCAATCATACCCCTTTTCGGAGCACCGCCCCCGAAGACAATCCGGATACCGCCGCCGTACCGCCCCACATGGGCTACAAACGCCCCGGTGACCTCACCAACCGGGGTGCCCGCTTCCAGGCTTTGATGCAGCAATACGATCAGGTTAGCTACGAGGGCTTCAAGCGCATCAAGTACGATCAGGGCTATGAGCAGCCTATGGTGGCCGTGCCCTGGTTGGAGCCCATTTTCCACCTCAATCCGGCTGATTATCCGGACATTCAGGGGCAAATCCGTCTGCTGCGGGATTGGGACCGGGTAGCTGATGCCGATAGCGAGGCGGCCGCTACGGCTATTCTTGCCTATTACCAACTGGAATCAGCCCTAAAATCCGGACAGTCGGTGCTGGAGCTCGATACGCTGCCGGAGATTCAGCTGGTGGAAGCCCTGCGGTACGCCCAGGCCCATTTTGTCAAGCACTTTGGGCAACCTGTTGTCACGCTGGGCATGCTGCAGCAGCACCGCCGGGGCGACAACAGCCTGCCCATGGGCGGCGGCCCGGATGTGCTCGCCGCTGTACGCAGTGAACTTCAAAAGGATGGGCGCCTCCGCCCGGTCTCCGGCGATTCCTATATACAGTTTGTCCGCTATAGTGAGGAAGGGGTTCAGATTGAAAGCATCAACGCCTACGGGGCGTCCGCCCGACCGGAAAGCCCGCACTATACCGATCAGATGCAGCACTTCACCCGGCAGGAACTGAAGCCGATGACTTTGGACAAGGAAACGGTGCTGAGTGAGGCGGTGCGGGTGTATCATCCGGAGTAGGGCAATCTAAAGAGTATTAGCAATCTATCAACCTTTTGACCTGCCGTTTATTTATACTAGTGCGGCTAGTGGTCTGTCAAGTGTTAATTTATGGGTTGAGTGGGAGCGAATTTTGAGGTTAATCAACCTGTCCGCCGTACTTAGGTACTAAGGCAGGCGGGGGCGGATGTTCCCGCGCATAGCAGCGCTACGTAAGGGGTTATCCAACGAAGAGTAGCCTCAAAAGTCGCCGCAGGCAACCCCTAGTTTTAGCCTTGAC
>JANSXW010000203.1 GCA_024742755.1 bacterium
CATGTCGTCCGTCGGGTCAGTACCGTTGGGGTTACCGTCGCCGTCACAATCGCCACTCGCTACTGCGCTTGGGTCAGGATCACAAGGATCGTTAGGATCACTCATCATGCCTCCCGGATCGGTTGGCGTCGTAGGATCGTCGATGCCTGTGGTTTCTTCACAGTCCGTCAGGCCATCGCCGTCCGTATCCACTGGAGATGGACAAGCCGCTACCGTAATGGTCACCGTGGCCGCCGTACATACAGGCGCTCCACTCTCATCATTACATACCTGGTAATCGATGGTCACCGTCATGCCTGCTTCTGCTGGCGTCGGTATATAGTCTAAAGTGCCATCGGTGGCATCGAACATTACCACCCCGGTGGCTGTACCAATACCCAAATCAGTGAGGGTTGTAGTCCCCAGGTTAGCGGGATCGTTATTCGGTAGGTAATCATCGTTGCCCAGTACATCTACGGTAACGACTACGTTTGGAGGACCGCCCCCCATATCATCTTCGGCCCGAGGCATGAGCGGATTAGGGTCGGAATCGTCTGGATTACCATCGCCGTCCGTGTCAGGGTCGGTTGGGTCGGTGCCGTTGTCACATTCAGCGGCATTGCTGATGTTGTCGTTATCGCAATCTAAGGCACATAGGGTGTTGGACTGATTCGTACCGTCTGTGGTGTTACAGATAGCACAGATTTCAGCAGCAGTCAAACCGTCGTTACAGTCGTTGTTACAAGCGGGGTCATTGGCTGCTAAAACCGTAATCGGTGCACCCGTTACGTCTAAGCTACCGCAAATACTACCGCCGCCTTGTTCTAATAAGGCAACTACGTCAGATGCGGGTGTCGTACCAAAATTGATAATACTCAAATCCAAAAAGTCAGGACTGGTATTGTCGCTCGTTTCCGCTACTAAGGTGTGTATTGTATAATCCCCAGGTGTGCTTACAGTGAATGAAGGCGAAGCACCTGCTTGCTCTATCACTAAACCAGCTCCAGAGGTCAGGACATACACTACCTCGTAGTCCGTCGGGACAACAATATCCCCGTTGGGGGTAGCGGATAAAATACCGCCGGGGCATACCTCAGTCGCATCGGCTGTCAACATACCCGCATCCGCAGTACAGCAAGCTACTATCTCTACGGATATTTCTGTTGTACTTCCCGCATCATCGGAATAACAGTCATTAGCAATGTCATAGAAAGCGGCAAAGTAATTACCTGTACCTAGTGACGTTGCATCAACAACTTGGTTTGCCGTAGTCGGCGGAGTTGCTGTATGCCAAGTAACAGTTGTACCCGCAGGTAGATTACTGACATTAGCTGTAGCATAGGCATCTAAGTCAACCGTGGTTGCAGGACATACATTATTTAATGCCGGACAACTGTTAATAGTTACCGTTACTTCGCTACTGTTATCCGAATAACAATCATTTACCGCATCATAAAAGGCGGCAAAGTATGTACCTGAAGTCGTCACTGGATTAGGTGCTAAATTGCTTGCATTAGCGGGTTGTGCCGTGTGAAGCGTTATCGTTGAACCTACAGGTACATTGGTAGATTGAGCCGTTGCATCCGTAAAACTTAGATTCACTGCAGGGCAAGTATTCGTCAGCTCTGGCGGTGGCCCACAAGAACCAAAAAATACTCCGATTACCTCATCCGAGAAACAATCATTTACTAAATCATAAAAAGCAGCATAATAAAAGCCCGTAGTCGGTGTGACTTGATTAACTGTAGATACAGGCAGTCCACTGTGGTAGGTCAAGCTTGTCCCTGCCGGTGTATTAGTCGGAGTAGGATTGACGCCTATACACGTAGCATACAAAGGTAATCCTGCTGATGAATAACAGTCTTCTACCGTGTCGTAGAAGTAAGTATAGTAGGTCGCATTAGCCTGTACTGTACTTAGATTTGTGATTTGATTGGCCGCAGTAGGCGGCTCTGCGGAGTGTATCGTCAAGGACGTACCCGGCGGTGTATTGGTAGGACTCAGCCCACTGAGGTCTATGGTCTGTGCTTGTAAGGCCGGGAAAAATCCAAGCCCCAGAGAAAAGCAACAGAACAAGACCCATTGGTATATTTTATTCATTACCACTTACTTTTTGAAAATGCCATTGGACACACCAGCATTTTAAATTTTGAAACGTAGTTGGTATACAGAATGTATGAAGGATACTTTTTGGCTAATGTACTGAGCGTCTAAGCCAACTCTAAGGAACGTGAAGTGGAATTAATAAATGCCTGAATTTCACGTTCCTAAGAAAAATTACCATTCAAAAATTTTGAAATTGGAGTATCAAACATTCTGATACACTACCGATAAATAACTTAGGCAATTGGGCTGAAATAGTTATAACAAATTTGCTGATAGATTTCCGATTATTTCACACACAAACTCCCTCGCCTTCGCGTCGCCGCTACGGCAGAGCGTTGCACGTTTTCAGTTGTTTAGCAAAACAATCGACAATCCAAATTCTTTATATCTATTTCTTAACGCCTCCTTATCAAAAAATAAGTGGGTTAATTACCAAATTGTGGTGCAGCTGTACCGGCATTGCAATTACTACTATTACAAGCCGCATCATTAGGGTCCGGGTTACAAGGGTCTGAACCGTCCGGATCTGCTAATCCCACTACTGCATCACCATCGGTATCCGGGCAACCTTGAGCATCTACCGTCGTACCGGAAGCGGTACCAGGGCAGTTGTCATCTGCATCTGCTACACCGTCACCGTCCGTATCCGTTTGATTGATGAAACCACTCCAGTTATTCAAGAAATTCGCCTTGGGAATTGAAAGATATTGGGTGGCAGGAAAACCGCCTCCCGACACTTCAATAGTTACGGTAGTGAATGGCGTAGATGATGAAATAGTTAGCTCTCCTGATTGATTTGCTGTTCCACCGCCGGCACCCTGATTACTAAGTACTATTTGTGTACCTGTTTGGGTTGGACCTATCACCGTTACATCGTCCGGACAAGTAGCAGAAGTAACTATTTCATCTCCCCCTAAAACATCAATGTAGAGATACATCAAATACCAGCCTGCTGCAGGGAGAGTAAAAGAAGTTACAGGCTCTGAAAATGACAATATGAATGGTGTTTGAAGATTAGTGACAACACTGTCTCCAACTCCCCAACCGCTATTATTTGCGCCGCAGAATGAGCCAAGAAAACCAGCAGTTATTTCATAATCTGATAACCAGTCAGCTCCAACAATCGACACTGTCTGCGCATTCGCATTAAATGCCATGGAAAAGAAAAAAGCGAAAGAAAATAAAAGATTAAAACGTTTCATGTTGAATTAAATTAGTTGCTCCGTGTTGTGTTTTCCAACCATCCCTTTTTTGGCAATAACTGTCAGACATGTCGGTTGTACTATCTGTTAAGTACAATTTTTATTTCTGACAGCAAGCGATAAGGTTGTGTCAGGACATATCAAAAACGGGCGTCGAAACCGACGGGGAGCGATTGATAAAATTATGTTTGTTGTGGTTGCTGAAAAAAAAAGGGGGGGGGAACAGGCTGCCCCCACCAGGCAGTCCACATTGGGCTACAAAGGTGTCACCATGCCTTTCATTGGCGACAAAGGAGGCAGCCCTGAAACTACCGGGCCGAGCCAGTGGTTTGCAGGAAGCCTGTTTCCTATGTACTGCTGGTATTACCCGTGCGTTATGCAAAATGTGGTAAGAGCTGGATGAAAGTAAGGGGTGGCGCAGCAGAGTAAACGAAAATCCGACCAATGGGCCCGTTGGAGAATGCCCTGTCACCAGAGATGCGGCTACGCCGAGCCATGAAAGAAGAACAGAGGCAGCAACCGCCATCACAGCAAACAGATACCTGATTGAATAGATATCTGATTCTTTTGTATATCTGAAGAGATTACCGCATGCAATATTATATTTTGCGGTTGTTTGGTCGCCATTCATAATGATTTGTTACAAGAATCTTTTACTTAGCAGTACTAAATTCCAATTTCAATTGAGACTAATTTTTCAATGACATCGAAAATCTAAATAACTGTGATTGTCTCCTAACTAATTGGCGACCAAATGGAGATTAATCAATACAAAGTGGTTATTTTTACCTTTAAGCTAAAAATAGAGGTGTAAATAAAAAAATAAGACGTAAATATATTGTTATAATTCAAAAACTAAACTTCGTATAGATATTAAACCGGCTTAAGTACATAATTTCCTATTTTTATGTACCGTGTAGCATATTTTTAAAAATGAAGCTGATCACCACAGATAATCAATCTATCCAATCGACCATCAATATGAATGGGCACAAACTGCTTCAACAAGTACGGTTCACCATGATTCGTTTGTTTTGTCATTTTGGTAATTCTCCGGCACGAGTTGGTCCTGTAGCGCTGCTGTTATTCTTCTTACCCAACCTGGCCAGGGGACAGGCTACAGGTGAGCAAGCATGGGCGCTGGATATCCACGGTAGGGTGCGGTCGCACTACATCCGCCAGGATACGATCCGGCTTGAGCAACTCACCGATAGTGTATGCGCGATTCAGCCGCTGACGCCTATGGCCAGGGGCGCCTGTGCCGAATGCCGGGGCTTCGGGCATTTGCTCTACAAGCAGTTCGAGCAGGCCGGACAGGCCTATGAGCAAGCGGCCGGATACTTTGCCCAAGCGGCCTATCCCTACCTGGAGGCGCAGGGGCTGAACAATGCCGGCTGGGCAGCCAGCTGTATTCAACAGCACACGCAAGCAGACTCACTATATGAGCGGGCAGCCCGCGTACTTACCGACAATGCTACCGAGCGTGCAGACAGTATACTGCTTTGCTATGTTTACAGCAATCAGATCACAATCTATGAGGTCATCGCAAACTATATCCTGGTATTTGACAAGGCTATTCAGATGCTGGAATTAGCCGAGCAAATACCGGACACCGGGCAGATAGCTAGTGCCCTGGAATCGCTCATGCTCGTCTATCGAAAGTTTGGGGAAATGGACAATGCCCAACAGTACAAGGATCAATTATGTCGGATTTACGAAACGCCAGGTAAATATTACAATCCGATCGAATCCATGGCGCATAAAATGTTCTTCGTACAAAGTGAGCAAGAAGCCGAGGCGTACCTGCACCGGGCCGAAGACTACCTGGCCAAGGCTTCCGGTTCGGGCGGCTATGGCATAGAGCAGGTATATTATAACTACGCCCTGGCCATGGATAGATTTAACCAGCCGGAACGCGCAGCGCTGTATTATCAAAAAACAATTGACACCAATCAGGGGCGTTTTGAATTCACCCGCTTTTCTACCTTCTGGTCGTATATTTATTTGGCAGACATTGCCATCCAGCAAGAGCAATACCCAAAAGCGCTTGCTATAGGTCGGGAGATACTCCCCCAAATAGAGAATATGGAGGACTTGTCCATGCAGCGTGAATTGCTTACTCAACTAAGCACCGCCTTTTTTCATACCGGGCAAATCGACAGTGCCTACCTCTACCTCCAGCAGGCATCGCTACTGCAAGACTCCATAGCCAAGACTAGTAATGACAAGGACTTTATGCGTACCCATATGGAGTATGTCTTCGAGCAAGAGCAAGAAATCCAGCGGCTGCAGCGAGCACAGGAACAGGCTCTGGTAGCTGCCCAAGTTCTGCGGCAGCGGCAGTTATTAATCGCCAGTCTGGTTAGCTTGGGATTACTGGGAGCCTTTCTGTATTACTACCGCCGCAACTACAAAAGCAAATTAGCCTCCGAGAAGCGCTTACAAGCCGCTAATCAACAACTCCAACGCAGCAACCAAAAACTCGACCGCTTCGCCAACAGCATCTCCCACGACATCCTCTCCAATATCGACCTCCTGCTTTCCACCGGCAACATCCTGGTAGAGCCCCACCACAACCCCTCCTCCCTGCAGCATTACTACCGCCAATCCAAACAAACCCTGAGCAGTACAAAAGACTACTGCCTGCAGCTCCTGAAATCAGCCCGGGAAAGAGACGGCCAGGCCACCCAGGAAGCGGATACCAATAGCATCCTGCAGC
Source organism: bacterium (assembly GCA_024742755.1). GTDB lineage: Bacteria > Bacteroidota > Bacteroidia > Chitinophagales > Saprospiraceae > Phaeodactylibacter. The sequence continues at coordinate 6,007 of JANSXW010000203.1, forward strand.
AAGCGCTTGAGCACAACAAACTGGCGCTTGACACTTATGCCCCTGAGGTAACCTATGACACCCTGCCGCCTTTACCCATCCCTGAAGGCGACCTCCTGCAGGTTTTCCAAAACCTGCTCAGCAATGCCATCGCCTTTGCCGGGCCGCAGCCGGATGGGCACATCGCTATCCGGACTGAGAATACTCCTTCGGAAATTCGTATTGGTGTGCTCGACAACGGCCCCGGCATCCCGGAAGACCAACTGGAAAGTGTCTTTGAGCAGGGCATCAGCTTTAAACAGGACGGGAACGGGCAGGGCCTGGCATTCGTCCGTGACATCGTGGAATCCTACGGTGGCCGCGTGTGGGCGGAACGCAGTGCGCTGGGTGGTGCAGGAGTTTGGATAGCGTTCTCCAGCGCTCTGCATCGCTCAGGCAACCATTTAATGTTGAATTAACCCTGTTTGGTTTATCTTCTGTTTTCGATGGATTGTGCGCTCTTTTAGGGTTTTCATACTACTCGGTGTTGGGCAAGCCCTTCGTTAGACCTAGCTTTAAGAATAAGCTGAGCGGTTGCTTGCTCCCTGAGTTCCCCATAGGCTGGCTTTGGCTGCAATAGCCCCAACCAATCAAGACATGCGAAAACATATATTATTCTACACCTCCGACGAAACGTTCACAGTTTTGCTTAAAAAGGCAGTGCGCACTTTGAGCGTACACCTGGAAAGCTTCGGGCCCACTACTTGTTTCAATATGGCTCAGCTGGCGCTGCTCCGATCGGCAGATCTGCTGTTGCTGGATTTAGAGGGCCTGCCCGAGGTCGTTTTTGAACAGCTCAGCGCCGATATCGACCGGCCGCCGGTGCTTATCTTTACCGATCATTATACCGTTCAGCAGTACAGAAAAGCATTGGCTCTTCAGCCCCGATGCTTTTTGACCAAAACCGCGCCTGCACTGCAAATCAGGCAGGCGATTGAGCTGGAGCTTATGGCGCCTGCCGGGAATAATGCTCCTGTCCCTTTTGCGCCCGACCCGAAAAGTAAGCCCGGCTCCCGGGTGTACATCAAAACCGGGAAGCTGTTGAAAGCCCTCGAAGCGGAGGGTATCACTTTTGTTTTCTCTGAAAACCAGTCCTGCTATATCCGTTATAATCAGCAAATTCACGCTACAAATTATACGATAACAGAATTAGAGGAACAACTCTCTCCCGTACTCGTCAGGGTACACCGTTCTTTCCTGGTCAATCCACTGCACATTTCTGTTGTTTTCCCCAAAAGAAATCAGATCGAAGTGGAAGACACGCTGATCCCTATTGGTGACACTTACCGCGAATCTTTTTTAAACCGCCTCCGGTTGCTTTAGCCTGAGTCTTGCCATGCCTTATGCAGCATAAAGACCGGACATCCCTTCGAATGCCCGGTCTCCAATCATTCTGCAGGTTTTCCTGAACGCCTTATTCTATGACCACCATCTGTTTGGTTGCGCTGTGGCCTTTAGTTTCGACAGTGTAGAATACAATTCCTCTGACCGCCAAATCTGAGGCTTTGACTGTAATCTGATTGTACCCCTTGGCACCATCCACTTTGTAGCCCCGGACCACCCGTCCGGCCACATCACTAATGGTGACCGTGGCAGGCATCGCTTCCGGCAGCTCAAACCCGATCACTGTTTCATTGCGGAACGGGTTCGGCTGGTTCTGGTAGAGTACGAATGCGCTTGATCCAGCGGCCTCGCCGAAGTGCAGGGCCACATCCTCAAACGTGCCGGTATTGCCGTAAGCTTCCCTCGGTGTCACCGCATCGCTCATGCGCAGGGCTTCGCTCAGCTGTACGTCCGTGCGGGCGCGCAGCAGCAGTGTGAAGAGCGGGCCCGTTGGCGCCTTCGCCAGTCCGGTTGCTGCCGGGGCAGATGGCCAGTTCCAGCTCATCGCGACCCGGCCCTGCGGTGCCTGCGTCAGGCCAAAGTGGCCCGCTGTGGCAATGCCCGGAAGGACTTCCACCAGCTCCAGTGCCTGTGCATCAAACTCCAGCGTGCCCTGGAAGCCTTCGATGGCTGCCAGCTCTGGCGCGGTGAATGGGATGCGGTACTCATTGCCTGCTTTCAGGGCTTCGTCGGCTGTTTCCAGCTGGAAGCTGCCATCAAAGCCGCGCTCGTCAATTGCGGAGAAGCTATTGGCAATCACGTCGCCGCTCACATCACCGATCTTCACAGCGATGAAGTTGGCACCGCTGATGCCCGCTGCCGGCAGATTGTTGATGTTGAACACCTCCGGGAAGGCTTCCTGCCATGGGTTCTCCGGGTTAGGGAACACATAGCCTGCCTCCACAAACCGCCAGCTCGTGTTGTCCGGCAGTTCCGTGCTGATAGACAGGATCAGCTTGCGCAGCTGTATCAGGTCCAGCGTGGTGATGCTGCCGGAGTTGTTCGCATCCGCTGCAATCCGCTTGTACGGGCTGTCCAAAGGATCCACGCCCAGGATGTGCTTGCTGATCAG
>JANSXW010000388.1 GCA_024742755.1 bacterium
ATTAGATTATTATTTAAAACATTGATAAAGTTAATTTATTTATTTTATCTGATTTATCTTGTTTTTTCTTTTGTTTCAGTTCTTCATAATGTTGGGTTAATAGTTCAGTCGCCGTGGGTTTCTTAATGGTTTCTTTAATAACTTCTTGTTTAATCTCATTCTTAATTTCTTCTTTTACTTCTGGTTGGATTTTTCTAATATTCTTTTGTGGATTAACTGGTAATAATTCAGTTTTTGCTCCTCTGCAATTTTTAGGGTGTGAAAAACGAAGCGATTTAGCAGTCATGGAGCGCCCGCAAGCATTACATTGGACTAATTCAACTTCTTTCTTTATCCTTGGTAATGCTTTTGGTTTTGGTGTAGGTTCTTTTGGTTCCTCTGGTGTTGGTTCTTCATTAACTGTTTCATTTTGTTCAACAACTTCAATATTAATAGGTGATTCTCCATCTGTTTTAGTTTCATTATTCACATCAACAACCTCAATACTAGTCATATAATATATTCTATATATTTTCTATAAATTTTCTATATTGAAAGTTTATAGAAAGTATATTTATGCTTCTTAAATTTGATTATTTAACCATTCTTGATGCTTAATTGACTGTCCGTGTCGCTTTTTATGATTTTTTGTAATAATTTGACCACATTCACAAGTTACTTTCATTCTCGCTTTCTCACGTATTTGTTCTATGTTTTTCTCTCGCCATTCTTGGTGCCTACGCTTTATAGCATCTGCGTTTTTCATGCTGTATTCTTTCTTTTGTAATAGTATTTGTTCTCGGTTTTTGTCATAATGTTCTTTCTTATGTTGTTTCAAGTCTTCCTTCCTGTTTTCATACCAAATTTTCTTTTTAGCATTTATTAACTCCCTGTTTTCATCTATATATTGTTGTTTAGTTCTTCCCGCAACAAACTTATTAACACAATGATGCTCACGTATCAACTGACCCTCTCTTGCGTCCAATTCTTTTTTATCATTACACGAGCAATTTTCAATCCATTCTATTTTACAGTTTTCAACTCCAAACTCATCAAATAAATCAAACACTGAAATATAGGCACAACCGTTGCTTTGTTTCAACCATCTTTTGTAATCGCTCCTATGACTTGCCATTCGCATACTCAATTCCTGACAAGTACTTCCAATATAACATTTTGTATATTCATTGTTCCAAACTTTATATATTTTACCACGGTTATAAATGCTTTCCATATGTTTATTTATGTTTGTTTATGTTTAAATATGTTTTTGACCATCAAATAATATCACTCTTTACGAAAAGGAGACTAAAACTACAATTCACTCCATTTAA
>JANSXW010000345.1 GCA_024742755.1 bacterium
GCCGCTCTTGCTGCGGCGATGTGGCTGGCGATGCTGAAGGGAATCAGCCTGGCGGACGCAGCGGGGGAGATCCGGAGATGCCGCGTGTGGAAATCACCAAGACCCTGCAGGACCGCAAGCTGGCCGGGTGGGTGCACCAGGCGCTGGCGAGCTCATCAGCAGGTGCGTCTGAGCCGGAGTGCACCGGTTTCATGGCCACTGCGAGGAGCCAGCTCCACATCAGTACGGCCAAGGGATACCCGCTATGCCAGCACAAGCAGGCGGCGCGCCGAGCTGACCGACTGGCCTATCCGCTGACCACCTCGGACAAGTTCGAGGCCATCGCATGGGAGCAGCGCTTTTGCCGGACTTGCCTGAGCAAGTGCCCGGCTAGTTTCCTCCCTCAGTGAGCCAATTTTGGCCATGGGCGCCGGATTCGGGCTGCCCGAATTTAGTCCCCCATTTTGCACGCCATAGGAGTGCCGCGGGGCATTTGCCTGACACATTCTTCCGTGTGAAAAACGGGAGCGGCAGTACCAGGCATTGGATTGCCTCGACATGCATGAGTCACGGAGCATAGCCAGTCGACCATGTGGCATTCGTTTTTCAAACAGTTTCAACCGATTTACCATGCACCGTGGCAGGCACCCTGGGGATACCAGGGAGGAGGCCGGGGGGCGTTACCTCCCGTACGGCCGTCGGTCGCGGTATGCGGAGTTACCGGCGAGTGCACGCCAGGGGTCATCCTCCATGCAATTTTTAACAGTTGAGGGGTAGGTTGATTTCGGTCATGTGTCCCCTCCGTTCCCCCCCAATCACGTGTTAGGGGAGTCAGTTGAGGCCCAAGTGATTATTGACACCTGGAAATCGCATGGCGACTTCCCTTGTCCCGTCAGACGGAGCCGATTGCCTGGACAGGCTCGGCAAGAATATTCAATTGGCAGCGGAAGTAGTGGGAGCGCTTTCCAAGGCGGGCATCGCCAATTTGGAAGAATTCCGCTTTTTCTTTGATGCCGAGGCCAAGGTGGAACCTTGGCTTGGGAAGATCCAGTTGGGAGCGGAAGCTCAGATCCAAGCAGCCAGATTGCGGAGAGCCTGGCATTCGGTCTCGTTGTACTACAAGACCGCCGAGCAGGACCGCTCGCGAGTCGCCATTGAGGACCTCGATTCCCTTCTCGGGGACACCGAGTTGAGATCCGCCAAGGAAGCCTTCTGGGTACGCTATAAGCTCAAATTCCCCACGGAAGTGTACCCCAGCGATGCTGCCGTGTCCAGGGCTTCCAGGGAAATGTCCAAGCGCCTCTTGTGCGTGACGGCCGTCTGGAAGGTGAAAACCTTGCAGTGGCAGCTTGGCACCTCAAGCAAGAAGCGCAAGCTGGGCGAAGGCCTGTGGACGGAGGAGCCAGACGACGAGCAGCCCGGGCACCAGGACTGGGAAACGTACCTGGACAGGCTCTTCACGTTGCTGCTGGCCTACGCCCTGGGCGGGGTGAAAGCGCTGGACAACGCGCCCCCGGCCAAGGAAGAAGACGTGCTCGGGGCGGACACCACGAAGTTCGTCTACGTGCCTTTGGACGTGGTGATGCGTTACCACGCGAGAGCCCGGCGCACATCGGCCAGCCTGCCCTATGCCAGCCGACTGGCATGGCTCCAGCAGCGGGACACCGAGGAGAGGGCAGACTGGGTGAGCCGATTCAGGGAGTCCAACCTGACGCTGGGCCAGGTCATCAAGGCCACATACGAGGC
>JANSXW010000173.1 GCA_024742755.1 bacterium
CATCAACGTGGATAAAGTACATGCCCGCCTGCTGATTAGACAGGTCGAAACGCTCGGTTACCTGCTCAACGGCATCAATCTGACGCTCCTCGATGAGCTGGCCCACTGCATTCATGATGCGGATGTTCGCTTCCTGGCCCATTACGGAGCCCAGGTTGACGTTCACATCACCCGCAGTTGGGTTCGGGAATACGCTGATTTCGTTCAGTGTCGCCTCGCTCGTCAGGTTGCCAGGCGTGGACAAGCTGGTGTTGCAGTTGTCGGTCAGGCCTTCGATAAGGAGGTTGCAAGCAGGATTCTCCTGATCGTAGATAAAGATATCCACCTCTTCACCAACCTGGAAAGGACCAACGAAGTACCTTCTCGGGAAGAATACGTTCTGCAGAGCAGGCTGACCGCCGCTATTGGAGATAGTTAATGCATTGGCGCTGCCCAGGCTACCCAGGTTAACCATGACCATGAATACTCCGTTGCTGCAGTAAGAGGTCACTGATGCAGATGCTATTGGCGCCACGCAGTCAGGACCTGGATCTGTACAGAAGAAGGTCGTTTCTTCAGAACCAAAGTCACCACCTGAACCCAATACATTACCATCGCTGTCAGTCAGGGAGTAGCTACCATTACCGAAGCTACAGCAAATACCATCGCCAAAGCTATCGAAGATAGTAAACTCATAGCACCCTGGATCAAGGCAGAAGTCTTCTACGTTTGTCGTGAAGTCATTGGCAGAACCGAACCCACCATCGGAATCGATCAGAGTGCCGTCAAGATCAGTAAGCTGCCAGGAGGTTTCAGCTGCAAAGTCATCAAAAGTAAGGGAGAGTTGGAAGTTCTCACAAGTCACCTGGCAAGGTGCGCAGCTGGAACCGCCACAGTCAACGCCTTCTTCGTCTCCGTTCTGAATGCCATCATCACAGGTTGGAGGAGTCACGCAAGGCTCACAAGAACCACCGCAGTCCACACCGGTCTCGTCGCCGTTCTGAATGCCGTCGTCACAAGTTGGACCGCCACCGCCACCACCAGTAACAACGATTTCATAGTCTTCGGAATCCTTGAAGCCACTGGTGTTATCTGCATTACAGGGACCTGTGGAATTCCAGAGGTAGTCCATTACGACACGCATACGGTAAGTGCCAGGCGTAGAAGGCATAACAACAGTATTAGACCCACCTGGAGCTGTACTAGCGTCAAAAATTGCACCTGCTGCGGTCACATTCTGTTCGCCAAGATCAAGAAAGGTCTCAAAAGTAAAGTCGTTGTCAAAATCAAAATAAATGCCTACGCCTTCATCAAAGCCAAAGTCAGAATCCGTTGTTACCTCAACAGTGAAGTCTACAGCCTCACCTACAGTCACATTCGCTGTTGCATTAATCGTGTTTGCAGTATTACTACCGAATGCGGTATTGTGATTAACATCTGCGAAAGTAACGTTCGTGATCCATTCATCATTAAAACCGTTGATGGGACCCTCGCAATACTGTGCCTGCAGCGCTGCAGGAGCCAGAGCCAAAAGCCCAAAGGCAAAAACAGCCAGGCAACAGGATAAAGTGTAATTTAATCTCTTCATAGAGGTTGAAGGTTTAGTATTGAAAAAATTGAGTGAGTTAAATATGATCAAGCCAAATGCTGTAATTCCGGTGGTAAGACACGTTCGCGGAAGATTACATACATCAGCAGGAACATTAAACTTTTTGCCAGGATGGCTTTACACCGGGAGCAAGTAAAACTTGCAAAGGGAGTAGGGGCGAGCCGAATAGAATCAGCACAAACCATCGTATAAGAAGCAGGTAGCTACTTACTTTATTAGCATGTTTGTAGGACAGCCTTATTAGTAGGGGGGGAGATTTTGACTAATTGTTGTCAAATATAGCAATTTACTTAATAAAAGCCAACTTGTTAGTAAACAAAATTTTTAATCTTCGGTAAATCAACTTCAAATGGAAGCCCTACTGTGTATTGTGCAGTTGATAATTGCGTTGAGCCAACAATTAGTTCAGGTGCAAGGTATCTCCCGGCAACAGGACATTAAGCTCAAGTCCACGCCCGCCCAGCAGACTGTCCTGAACCGTAGTTTGCCCGCTGCGGTGCCGGAGGGCGATCACCTGATAGCCACCGAAGACGGTTGCCAGGTTCCCGTTTTCAACCAATATTGCAGTAGACTCATCGATACCGATACCTGTTTGACCGGGGTGGTCCAGAACCACTGTGATCAAACGATTCATCCGCATGCGCCAAATAAAATGCTGATCAATAATGGCAGTATTTAGCAGCCCCAGGCCTTCGCCTATTTCCATGTTGTTGGATTCGATGGTGCGGAAGTTGCCGGTATATTCCGGGTGGCGCCGCTCGTTCCCGGTGATCATTTTTTCACTCATAACGGCTGCGCCGGCGCTGGTCCCGGCAATGGTAGCCCCGGACTGATAAGCCTCATGTATGGCATCGTACACCGGGCTGTTGGCCACCACTTCCATAAATCGGTTTTGGTCTCCGCCGGTAATGTAGATCATGCGGGCATTGCGCAGGGAGTCTATGGCTGCCTCCGGGTAGTAGCCTTTACGGAAGTTGTAGCTGCTGAATTGGGAAGGGCTGAGCCCGAGGTCCGTGAACTGCTTTATGGCGTAAAAAGCGGAAGTGTCCGGCTCTCCGCTCGACATGGGCAGGATAATTCCGTAGCCTTCTTTTTCGATCCCGGAGGCTTCAACCAAGGCTTGCACCAGGGCAGGAGGGCGCTTTCCTCCACCAATGATAAAAAGCTTGCCCTTTGGTGCGTCCGTTGCCGGAGTGGCTGATAATGGCCCTTCGGGCGCTTGGGTACAATGGACAAAGAGGAGGCTAAGCATCAGTATCCTTAATATAAGGCGCATTACATTTCCTAATTTGGTTTGAGGTCAAAGTAAGGGTTCTTTTCCAATTCGGTTACCCATTTGAGGAACAAAATCTTTTCCCGATACCGGTCCAGGCTGCAGGACAGACAGCTGGTATACCGGCAAAACAAGGAGCGGTTTTTTCGAATTACAGGAAATTCTCAGGCCAATTTTGCAGGTATTGTTTTCGAAAGCCTATTTTTGTCCACCGCAAGCGGCCCTATTAGTATTTTTTATTACCTTAGAAAAAAGCCACCAACAAACTGAATATGGGAAAGGTCATTTCACTATTGAATCACAAAGGCGGCGTAGGCAAAACGACGAGTGCCATCAACATTGGAGCGGGCCTGGTCGAACTGGGGAAACGGGTGCTGTTGATCGATCTTGACCCTCAGGCCAACCTTACACTCGCACTTGGCGTACCGCGCCCTCCCGTTACCATCTACGAAGCGATGCGTGGAGAATCGGGCCTGCAGCCCGTGACGGCTAAAGAAAACCTGGATGTGGTAGCTTCCACCCTCGACCTTTCCGGAGCAGAAATGGAGCTGATCAATGAAGCCGGCCGGGAATTTATCCTACAGGAGCTTTTTGACCCGTTTTTGGAAGAATACGACTTCATTATTATTGATTGCCCGCCATCCCTGGGCTTGCTTACGCTGAATGCCCTTACCAGCAGTGATTTCGTTATGATCCCGCTTCAGACTGAGTTCCTCGCTATGCAGGGGCTGGCCAAAATCAAGCAGGTCATACAAAAGGTAAAGTTCAGGCTGAACAAGAAATTACAGATCGGCGGCGTTATTGCCACCATGTACGACAGCCGCAAGGTCCTCAACCGGGATGTGGTAGAGACGATTTCGAAGTACTTTGGCAACCTGGTATTCGAAACCAAAATCCGGGATACCGTAGCCCTGGCTGAGGCGCCCGCACAGCGCAAAGACATCTTTGCCTACAGCCCAAGCAGTTCCGGCGCAAAAGACTACCTCGATCTTAGCAAGGAACTATTGCAGCGTATGGAGCAGTTTGACCAGATGATGGCAGAAAAGAGACAGTAGGGTATTTATCAGCTTTTAAATTTTTGATCGTGAGCAAAAAGAGATTTACAGAAGGCATGGAAAGCCTCTTCGGGCCAACCGATGAGCAGGAATCGGACAAGGGCTGGTTTGGTGCTCAGGAAGCCGTAGAACAGGATGCCCACGAGCAAAAAAATAAGCGCTCCAACTCCGGTAAGAACTTTGCGGACGACTTGCAGTCCTTCCTGCAGGAAGCGTTTGATGATTCTATGGAACGGCAGCTCGAAGAACGGCAAAAACGGGATGAAGCCGCCCCGGCTACACCAAGCGTCAAAAAGAAACAGCGCCGCCCAATGGCGGGCCTTGACGCACTCATCCGCAGCACGGTAGACCCCGTTCCTGAATCTGAAACAGACCGCAGCCGCCCCAAACGGATTACCCTCTCCTTTGACCCGGTAAAGCTCGAAAAACTGAAGAGTATTGCCCGCAACCAAAGGGCGCTGCTCCGCGATGTAATTGATGAAATTGTCGAGGACTACCTCAACCGCATGGAAGCCAATTCCTGATTTCATGCTTATTCCCTCCCCTTATCGCTAAATTGCTGGTTATTATAGACTAACGGGCTGGACTTCGATGGGTAAAGCCGGTACCTTTGCAGTACCCTGATCTGCAAAAGGTGCGGCCGTACAGCACTGAACGGCCACGGCTGGCACTGCCTAACGAGTAACCCGACAAAACCATGAGAACCCATGCATGCCTGGCACGGATTTACGTGCTGTTTTCCATTCTTGTTTTTCTGTCTCCCGGGCTGCGGGGGCAACCACTTCAGGAGCGCCCCAAAGTCGGCCTTGTACTCAGCGGCGGTGCCGCCAAGGGCATGGCGCACGTGGGCGTACTAAAGGTGCTGGAAGAAGCAGGCATTGAGCCTGATATCATCACCGGCACCAGCATGGGCAGCGTCATCGGTGGGTTATACGCGATCGGGTACCGGGCAGACTCCATGGAACGCCTGTTGCTGCAGCAGGATTGGGAACAGGTCCTGAGCGACCGCATTGAACTGGAGAATGTCATTCTCGAAGAAAAAGATTACTTCGAAAACCAGCTGTTCGAGATTGGGTACAAAAACGGACAGTTTATCCCACCCTCCGGGCTCATCTACGGGCAGCAGGTGGACAACCTCCTCAGCCGCCTGGCCCTGCCTGCTTATAAAACCGAAGACTTCCGGGACTTCCCAATCCCCTTCCGCTGCGTAGCCGCTGATATTGTGGAAGGGCAACCGGTGGTACTGGACAGCGGTGACCTGGCCGGTGCGATGCGGGCGAGCATGGCCATCCCCACTGCTTTCACCCCGGTAGAACGGGAGGGGAAAATACTGATTGACGGCGGGCTGATCCGTAATTTCCCCGTGGAAGAAGCTAAAGCCTGGGGGGCAGATATCATCATCGGGGTTTACACCGGCTATGTAAAAGCAGATGCCGATAAGCTGCAAAACTTTTCCAAAATTCTCATGCAGTCAGGCTTTCTGATGAGTGTGAAGGACGCTCAGGAACAAATGCCTATGGTGGACCTTTACATTGAGCCGGACCTGAGGAAATACAGTGCACAGGATTTCAGCAAGGCAGACTCCATCATGGCAAAGGGGGAACAGGCTGCCCGGGCGATGCTTCCGGAACTACGGGCATTAAAAATGCGGCTGGATTCGCTGGGCGCACATCAGGCGGCCCACAGGATGAAGGCACCGGAGAGTTTTTGCTTCGAGCAAATCCGGGTACAAGGCAATGAGCGCTACACGGATGAGGAAATCATTGGGCGCAGCGGGCTGGAGTCCGGGCAAAGCTACCCTCCCCAAGCCATTGAAACAGCCATCAACCGGTTGGTGGGGACCAACAAATTCGAGAAGGTGACCTTTCAGCTGCAGCAGGAAGCCGGAGAAACGGTACTGGTCCTGCAATGCCTGGAGCGGGCGCCTACGGTATTCAAAACTGCCATTAACTACGACAACTACAGCAGTGCGGGCTTCCGTTTCAATATGACAAGCCGGAATGCCTTACTGCCAGCCTCCCGGCTAATGATCAACAGTGTGGTGGCGGAGAATTACCGGTTCCAGTTCAATTACCTGAAGTACCTGGATGAAGCTCAGGCTTTAGCCTGGGTCACCGATGTACAACTGACCCGGGATAAAATTCCAATCTTCCAGAACGGCACCCAAAATGAAGAGTACAGCCTTATTGAAGCGGTTATTGACCTGCATGTGCAAAAGCGGCTCAGCACCAATACCGCACTAAGCATAGGCGTACAGCAGGAAAACCTCATCTTCCGCCCTAAGGTGGGCGCCGGCCTGCTTTTTAGCCGGCTGAGCTATACGAATTACAACCTTTATGCCCGCCTGGAGCACAACAGCCTGAACCGGAATATTTTCCCGACTGAAGGCACCCGGCTTTCGTTGGAGCTCAAAGGGCTGCGGAACGGTGGGTACGAAGTGAGCGGGCTCAACCCCGAAGTGGGCCTCAATAGTGATTCCCTTTTCTCCTTCAGGCCTTACACCAAGCTTAGCTTCCGGGCGGAGCGCTTCCTGCCGCTGAGCAGCAGAGCCTCTTTGAAAGCCAGTGCATTTGCCGGATTGGTAACCAACCCCAGCAACACCTTCGGGGATTTTTTCCTGGTGGGCGCCCCTGAGGCCCTGACCAGACGGTCGATCCCGTTTTACGGGTTGAATACCAACCACCTTGTCGCGCAGGCGGCGATCGGGGCTGGCCTGGGCTATCAGCATTTCTTCCGGCGCAATATGTTTTATGCATTGGACGCTAATGCTGGCTTTTTTGACGAGCCCGACCGTGCAGGTGAGGACCGGGTCGACCTGCAGCAATTTGTTCTCGGTGTGGGGTTGACCGGCGGCATCAATACCATCATTGGCCCCGTAAAGATGACGCTGATGTACCCGTTTGCCGGAAATGTGAATACCGCACAGGAGCTGAGGTTGTTCCTTTCCATCGGGCACCGGTTTTGATGATTTGGTGAAACAAAGGGGTCTGCATCAACAAATTGTTGACACCTATACCAGAACAATCAAACAGAATCGTTATAATTGCCGCAATTAATGCCTATTTTTGTGAAGCGTTCCTCATTGCCTGCCATCTGGCCAAAGGGGGAACGAGTGACGGAGCAAAATAAATGCCTGCCCGTGAGGCCACGGCCGAGAGGCAGGCCCGTCAAACTACAAAGAAAGTTACTGATTGAGCATGGCGGCAAAAAAGCGCAAGAAAAAAGGGCAACTGAGCCTAAAGTTGGGAATTAACGATGAGCGGATACCGAAACTGGTAGGCATTTTGTTGCTATTCCTGGGGCTGTACTTCATTATTGCCTTTACCTCTTACCTGTTTACCTGGGCGCTGGACCAGGACAAGGTGCTGCGCTTTTCCTGGAAGCTGCTGCTCGACAATACCGAAGAGATGGCCAATTGGCTGGGCAGGCTGGGGGCCATCGTTTCCAATATGTTTTTTTACTGGGGTTTTGGGCTGCCTTCGTTTGTAATAGTGGCCATTCTTGTGGTCAGCGGGCAGGGACTGGTCCGCAGGCAACACCTGAGCATCTACTGGCCAAAGTTCCGGCTGTGGATTTTGCTGATGCTGATTTTCAGTGTATTTCTGGAGTTTGTGGCTGGTGATGCGGCTTTCCCCTGGGGCGGTGCCTTTGGCGAAGCGGTCAGCGAATGGCTGATCAGCTTTGTAGGGACCGCAGGCATGATCATCCTTTTGATTTTCCTATTGGTGGGCGTGCTGGTTTGGAATGTGAACCCGAATTTCAACGAAATGACCCCTCAGGGGGCGGTTAAGGATACACAGCAGTACATCAATGACTGGTTTAGCGGCAGGCTTCCCGGCAAAAAGCCTTCATCGGCCGGCAGCGATGGCTTTTCTCAAGGCCGCCCCCGGCCAGAGACCTTGCGCCCGGGCAGTTCGGAAAGCCAATCTGACCCCAGCCCCATTGAGCCGCCATCCAAAGCCCCGGAGCCTAAAACGCCTCCCAAGCCACATCAGCAGGACCTGAGCTTCGAATTGGTGGAAGATGTTTCCGTGGACAAACCTGAGCCCCTGACTGCTGAGAACAGCGAGCTGGAAATCAAGGACCCGGCTGCCGCAGCTGCCAGTGATGCTCATAAGCCCCCTCTGTCGGTTACCCAGGAAAATCAGGACCACAGCGAGCCTTATGACCCAACGCTGGAGCTTTCCAGTTACGAATACCCGGTCAGCAGCCTGCTCAAGGATTACTCCGGGCAGCGGGTGGAGATAGACCGCTCAGAGCTGGAGTCGAACAAGGAGCAGATCATTGAGACCCTGCTGAACTATAAGATCGAGATTACGAAAATCCGGGCCACCATCGGGCCAACGATTACGCTGTATGAAATCGTACCGGCACCGGGCGTTCGGATTTCCAAGATTAAAAACCTGGAAGATGATATTGCCCTGAGCCTTGCGGCTTTGGGGATCCGAATCATTGCGCCTATACCCGGGCGGGGCACGATCGGTATCGAAGTGCCTAACCGCAAAAAGCAGATTGTCTCCATGCGGGAGGTGCTGGTATCGGACAAGTTTAAGCGGGCGAAAATGGACCTGCCGATTGCACTCGGCAAGACGATTTCTAATGAAGTCTTTGTAGTGGACCTGGCTAAAATGCCCCACTTGCTGGTGGCGGGTGCAACCGGACAGGGTAAGTCGGTGGGTGTGAATGCCATTCTGATTTCCCTGCTTTACAAAAAGCACCCCTCGCAGGTTAAGCTGGTGCTGATAGACCCTAAGAAGGTGGAATTGTTCCCCTATAGCAAACTGGAGCACCACTTCCTTTCCTTCCTGCCAAATCAGGAAGAGCCGATTACTACGGAGACGAACCGGGTGGTGCATACGCTGAATTCTATGACTATTGAGATGGATCAGCGGTACAACCTGTTGAAGAAAGCGGCGGCGCGTAACATCCGGGAATACAATGAGAAGTTTGTGCAGCGGCGGCTGAACCCCAACAAGGGGCACCGTTTTATGCCATTCATCGTACTCGTCATTGACGAGTTTGCGGATATGATCATGACGGCGGGCAAGGAAGTGGAACTGCCGATTGGCCGTTTGGCGCAGCTCGCGCGGGCAGTGGGTATCCACCTGATCATCGCTACACAGCGCCCATCGGTCAATATTATTACCGGTGTGATTAAGGCGAACTTCCCGGCACGGATTGCCTACAAAGTCTCCTCGAAGGTGGACTCCCGGACCATACTCGATGCCGGTGGTGCCGATCAGCTGATTGGGCAGGGCGATATGCTGTTGTCGGTAGGTGGGGAAATGGTCCGCCTGCAGGGTGCCTTTGTGGACACGCCTGAGGTGGAACGGGTCATTGATTTCATTGCAGACCAACGAGGCTATCCGGAGCCGCACTACCTGCCGGAATTCCACGGTGATGATGAAGAAATTGAGGGCTCTGCCGGACTGACCTATGCGGACTTAGACGAAATGTTCGAAGATGCCGCCCGTTTGATCGTACAGAATCAGCATGGCTCCACTTCTATGATCCAACGGCGGCTGAAGCTCGGCTACAACCGCGCCGGCCGGATTATGGACCAGCTGGAAGCATTAGGCATTGTGGGCCCGAGTGAGGGCAGTAAGGCGCGGGAGGTTTTGGTGTATGATGAGATGGAGCTGGAGAAATATTTAGAGGATATCCGGAATAGAAATTAGTGGCTCCGAAAAACATGAACACTCCTTCATGTTTAACTGTTGTTTGGGTAGAGCAGTGCTGATATTCTGGCTGCCTAACCAAAAACGAACGACTTTATGCATATCCATCAGTTTTATGATGAGGGGCTGGCACATGCCTCCTATGCGATTATTGATAGCGGGAAGATGGCCTTGGTCGACCCCGCACGCGATCCCCAGCCCTACATTGCCTATGCGAAGGAACACGGGGCAGATATCACCGCCGTGTTTGAAACGCACCCGCATGCGGACTTCGCGAGCAGTCACCTGGAATTTCATAAGACCATCGGGGCGGTTGTTTATGTGCACCCGGACATGGGCGTTTCCTATCCGCATGTAGCGCTGAAGGACAAAGAAACGGTAGAGCTTGGACAGTTGAAAATACAGGCTTTGCATACACCGGGGCACTCGCCTGACCACCATTCTTACCTGCTGCACGATGAGCATGGAAAGCCGCATGCGATTTTTACCGGAGACAGCCTGTTTATCGGTGATGTCGGCCGGCCTGATTTACGGGAAGATGCAGGGAAATTCAACCTGACCCGTTCTGAGCTGGCAGGCAAGATGTACGAAACCATGCAAACGGTGTTCAAGCCCCTGCCTGATGACGTTACGGTTTACCCGGCGCATGGTGCCGGTTCCTTGTGTGGCAAAAATATGAGCGATGAGACCGTAAGCACAATTGGCGAGCAACGGCAAACCAACTGGGCCTTTTCTGAAACGGACAAAACTGCATTTGTGGAAGAGCTGCTGTCCGGACAGCCCAATGTGCCTAAATACTTCCCCTTCTCTGTGGAAGAGAACCGGCGGGGCGTAGCCGCATACCGCAGCAGCCTGGAAAAGGTAACGAGGATACAAAATGAAGGCGATCTGCAAAAGGATATCCTGATCGTGGATACCCGGCCTGCTGATCAATACAAAGCGGGGCACCTCAGCAATAGCATCAACATACCAGATGGCGGGAAATTTGAAACCTGGCTGGGCTCCCTGCTGTCTCCCGGCACTGCTTTTTATCTGATTGCCGGTTCGCAGGATGCGCTAAAGACCGTCATGGAAAAAGCCGCGAAGATCAGCTACGAGCAATTTATCGAAGGCGTGTATCTGCTCACTCAGGCACCGGCAAAGGGGCATATTCGGTCAGCAGACCTGGAAAAAGTAAAATCTAATCCTGGCGCCTACACCATACTCGATGTGCGTAGCCCGAAAGAGCATGAGCAGGAACCGGCCTTTGAGTCCAGTATCAATGTGCCGTTAGACCAACTGCTTGAGAAAGCCGGACAGGTGGGGAACGGCAAACCCATTGCTGTACACTGCGCCGGCGGTTACCGGTCGGCCATTGCAGCGAGCATACTGGAGCGCGCGCAGGAAAATGAAGTTTTGGATATCGGTGATGATATCAAGAAAGTCCTGGGTTAGTAAGGCTCCGTAAATTCAAATGACTCCACCGGGATACCATCTTTGAGCGGCTTGCGGTAAGCAACGTGTATGCGGTCTACATTGACATTTAGCTTTTTGTAGACTCCTACCGCTTCAAAGTTGTGCGCCCGTACGGTGGTCAGGTACATTTGAGGGTAGCGGCTGATGTTGCGGGTATTGGCCATGTGCTCAACGATAACGGCATACGCCCCTTTGTTTTGAAAATCGGGGTGAATACCGAATCCTATCCCTTTGGCGATGAATTGTTTTTTCATCGCCTTTTTTATAAGCAAAATGGGGATTTTCCACCAGGAAAGCTTGCCTTTGGCGAAACGAATGAGTTCGTTTATGTCTGGCAGCACTGCGCAAAAAGCTGCGGGCTTGCCATCAAAGTAGGAAATGGAGAGGGTGTTCGTATCTGCAATCGCTTTGGCTTCCAGCAGTATCTTCTGGACCTGCTCAGGCTGTAGCGGCTTAAAGTGCCCGTACTTGCTGAAGGCAGCGTTGTATATTTCGCAAAAGTCCCTGGTATATTGCTCCAATTGGCTGTAGTCCAGGTTTTTGGTTTCAATATTTGATCTTTGCTTCAGGCGTTTGACCACATTACGGAGCCGTTCTACCGGAATGGCAGCGCTTTCGCCCCGGAAAGTCAGGATTTGCTCGTACGGGATAAACCCCCAGTCTTCAAAAAACCGGCGGTAGTACTCCGGCTGGTAATTTTCCTGGAATAAGGGCGGATAGAACCCTTTAACGAGCAGTCCCCAGAATTTTTCCCGCTCTCCAAAGTTGACTGGCCCGTCCAATACGGTAGCGCCACGGGCTTCCACCCATTCCCGGGCTTTTTCGAAGAGGGCAAAGGCGTAGGTTTCGTTTTCAATACATTCAAAAAAGCCAAGCCCGCCGATGGGGTGCTCCTGAATTTTATTTCGGGCGTAATCCATAAACGCTGCAACCCGCCCTACAAGTTGGCCGTTGTTGTCGCGCAGGACCCAGCAAGCTGCTTCCCCATCTTTGAAAGTATCATTGACTTTGGGGTCAAAGACCGCCTCAATATCCCCCTGAAGCGGGGCAATCCAGTTAGGGTCCTCTTTGTATACGATATGCAGGACCCGATGAAAGTCTTTCCAATCCTGCTTCGAGCGAACTTCAGTAAACTTCATAAGCCTTTTAGTTAATGGAGCGGCCCTTAACGGGTGCCACTACCCTACCCTGCGAAGGTAGCGTAAATTCGCTTTTTCTAAAACTATAATACCTGATGTGAATGTGGGTGCAAAGCCGTAGGCCCGCTGCACAGGTCGTTACCTGACAGGGGCCTACTGCATAAACCCAACTTGCTATACCCATGCATTACGCGCTCTTTGAGTCGCAAGCGGGTTTGGATTTGGTCAATTGGGGTTGGCGGTTCTTTAGGCTGCTTCCTCCGTCTTTCTGCGGTCAAGGAGTACAAACTCCTGTACCACGACCTGAGGGGAGGTGCGCTGTATGCCGTTTTTGTCTTCGTAGGAGTTGTAGGTCAGTTTGCCGCGTACGGCTACTTCACTGCCTTTCTTACAGAGGTTGCCCATCACTTCGGCCAGTTTGCCCCAGGCTATGCAACGATGCCACTCGGTGGTTGTGATCCGGTCGCCGCGCTTGTTGCGGTAGCTGTCGTTGGTAGCCAGCGAAACATTGGTGAGGGTATTTCCGTTTGCCGTCTGAATCATTTTCGCATCTTGTCCGAGGAAACCAATAAGGGTTACACTGTTTCTAATTCCATTCATGATTTTGAGGTTTTTTGGA
>JANSXW010000185.1 GCA_024742755.1 bacterium
CAGCATGGCAAAGCATAGGGTCGTTAGTAGTTTTTTACTCATTGTTTTGAATTTTGTTGATCACAATCATGAAAATTGGTTACAAGGCTTAGTTGATGATATAGTCGCGTTTTCATGACTTTGGGGATACTAAAATAGCAAGCCTACCGGTCATGCCAGATAGGTAATGTTCGATGGGAAGGCAGGAAAACTAAAGGTTAAATTAATTAACCGCCGTTTTTTGCCTGTTTCAGATTTGCATTTTACAGGCAGGGCAAAAAGCTGGAATTTCCTATTGGCAATTATGCTTCCTGCCCTATTTTATCGCTTTCCGGGGACTAATTTATGCATAATTGTTAGATTCGCACAATAAATTTGAGAAAATTGTGTGCGCACACAATTTTCAATATGCAGTAAAGTAGTTGCCGGTTGTTGCCGGAATTTGCCTGTTTTTGCCTGCTTATGCGGGAAATGCAGTAAACAGGGCTTCGTTAGGCTCCCGTTTGAGCCAAAACCGCTGCATCCCTTTCATCAAAAAAACAATTAAATAAAATGAAAAAAAACTTAGCCTGTTACCTCATCGCCTGTTTTGTTTCCCTGCTGATGGGATGTTCCAATCCTGATGCTCCGGTATCTGACCCGGTGTACGATGTGCTTGTTGTGGGCGAAGGCACAGGGGGCACCGCCGCCGCCATTCAGGCCGCGCGGTCCGGTGCGCAGACGGCTTTGGTCAATCCGCTGCCCTGGTACGGCGGGATGCTGACTTCAGCTGGGGTGAGCGCCATCGATGGGAACCACGAAATGCCGGCAGGGCTTTGGGGAGCATTCCGGTCTGCCCTCTACGACTACTACGGCGGCCCGGAAGCGGTATTCACAGGCTGGGTGAGCAATACGCAGTTCGAGCCGCATGTAGGGGCTGCTATACTGGATTCCATGATACAAAAGGAAGCCTTGCTAACACCCTTCCCGTCTACAAGGTGGGATTCGGTCTGGCGCTCCGGTGACCTGTGGGCCGTCCGTACCATTTCGGAATCCGGAAGCACACAAATTTTAAAAGGCAAGGTCCTGGTGGACGGCACTGACCTGGGAGATGTGGCGGCAGCTGCTGGTGCGGGCTTTTGGGTAGGCATGGACAGCCGTTCTGAAACCGGTGAAAGCATGGCCCCGGAACAAGCCAATACTATTGTACAGGACCTGACCTACGTAGCCATCCTCAAAGATTATGGAGCGGGCAAAGCCCCCCTGTTGGAAATGCCCGAAGGTTACGACCCGGAGGAATTCTTCTGCCTTTGCCGCAGGCGCTGCGATGACCCGGAGCGTATTGAGTGCGATAAAATGCTGGACTATGGCAAGCTGCCCAACAATAAATACATGATCAACTGGCCGATCATCGGCAATGATTATTATGTGAATGTGATGGAAATGGATCAGGAAGAACGGGCAGCGGCATATGAACAGGCGAAAAATCAAACCCGGCAGTTCGTGTACTACCTGCAGCATGAGCTGGGCTATACCAATCTGGGCCTTGCAGATGATGAATTCCCCACTCAGGACCGTATGGCGCTGATGCCCTATCACCGGGAAGGGCGGCGCATCAAAGGGTTGGTGCTTACCACCATCAATCACATCAAAAGTCCCTATGAGCATGGCTCCCCCCTCTACCGTACGGGTATCGCTGTAGGGGATTACCCGGTCGACCACCATCATGAGAAAAACCTGGAAGCCCCGGAGATTGATTTTCCCAAAGTGCCCTCCTTTAACATCCCGGCGGGCAGCTTAGTCGCTAAGGACGTACCCAATCTGCTGATGGCCGACAAAGCCATTTCGGTCACCAACATCGCCAATGGTTCCACCCGCCTGCAGCCGGTCATCCTGCAGGTAGGGCAGGCGGCTGGCTTAATGGCGGCCATGGCAGCCGAACGCGGGGGGAGCGTATCGGATTTACCCGTCCGCGAAGTGCAGCAGGGCATGCTGGAGGCCGGTGGGTACCTGATGCCTTATTACGATGTAAAACCCGGCGACCCCCACTTTAAAGCCATCCACCGGATCGGCGCTACCGGTCTGCTGGCAGGCACGGGCGAGCCTTACAAGTGGGCCAACCGGACCTGGTACTACCCGGATTCCATCCTGACAGACACTGCCCTGGCGCAGGGGCTGAGCCGGTTGGGCGTGGAATGGAACGAAAAGACAGGCGGGAACCCCGTCACCTTAGCTCAGGCTAAAACCGCTTTGGTCCAATTGGCAGGGGCACTGTCGCTGGAGGTTTCCTGGCGGGGAAAGCCCGATGCATTCGAAGCTGCTGTGGCAGAAGTGGGCCAGGCTGCCGGGCTCGGCCTGCCCGGAGCAGATGCCCCAATCACCCGACGGCAATGGACGGTGTTAGCGGATGAGCTGGTAAGCCCTTTTCAGCAGTTGCCGGTTACGTTTGAAGGGGAACTGAAAAAGTGATGTTAACAGCCTCAGCCCGCCGGGCTGGGGCTAATACAGCGCTTCAAAAAACGCCTCCCGACTTTTCAGCCCTTCATAGAAGAAAAAGACTTCGCCCTCCAACCCGTGCGACCGGTTGTGCTCCACCATTTGGCGGAGCAACGTGTCGGAAGCGACGTAGTCCCCGACTTTGAGCAGTATGCCCGGAGCCAGCAGATGATGGTGCTCCGGCGCTACCTGTTCATGAACGATGGCATCAAGTGCCGAGCGGTACGCCTCAATATCGTAGCGGTAGACCTGCGGGCAGATTTCATCCACCCAGCCATTTTCCACCCAGGTTGGCCAGTCCTGCAGGTATTCAAATTTGCTCCAGGGATAGATACTTGGCGAGAAGGACAGGAGGAGGTTGCTGTCCAGGGCCCGAAGTTCCCGGCTCATCCGGCCCATGAAGTTGTTGAGGCGGTTGGCGCGCCAGTCCACCCAGGCGGTATCTTTGTAATTCATGGGAGGAAGCTGCCCTTCGTGCTCCGCCTGGTAAGCGGCTACCGTGAGGCTGTCGTAACCGGCCAGAGAGGGCAAAGCAGGCAGGCGGTCGTCGCCCTGAATGCCATCCACATCGTACTTTTCCACCACCTCTTTTACCAGGCTAAGCACAAAGCCCTGCACTTCCGGGTCGAAGGCGTTCATCCATTGAAACCCATTTTTGGAGACGATTTGCCCGGCGGAGTCCCGGGCGGCCCAATGTGGCTTTTGCCGGAGCAAGTAGCCGCCGTCTGCTTCCTTATAGGAGCTGGCAAATCCAAATTCAAACCAGGCCACCACACGGATATTTTTGGCATGAGCGAGTTCGATGAGTTCCTGTAGCGGGTCGCGCCCCTCCAGCTTCGGGTCGATACGCACTCCAAAGGCTTCCTCCATAACAGCGCTGGGGTAGAGGGTGTAGCCCCGGTTCCAGGTGACGGTATAAATGGTGTTGAAGCCCAGGCGGGCACAGTGCTCCACAGCTGCTTCCAGCCCGGCTTTGGAAAAGAGGGCATCGCTGTCTACGTTGGTCAGCCAAACACCGCGGGTGGGTTGAGGAGTTGGTTCTGCTGCCTCCTGAGTTTTGGGGTTGGAACATGAGGTCAGCGCCAATAAGGTGAGGAGGATTGGCAAGAGGGTCTTTGTCATCCGTTTTTTGACAAAGCTACTAAAGGTTTTTCTAACACCGGGGGCACGCTCTGACCGCCATAGTCTTGACGGAGGCGGTTCTTTCCCCCGGTGTCCTCGTTTGGTCTTGGCGAGGACGCCCGGCGAAGGGACCGACTTCGTTTTAGAACTACGTCGGACAGCGAGCGCGCCGGGCGTCTGCACCGGGGGCACTCAAAACCGCCACTGCCTGGTCACCTCCCAACAAACAACCCCAACGCAGACCGCAATATTCAGGGAATGCTTGGTGCCATGCTGAGGGACTTCCAGACAGCCATCAACCTGTTCCATTGCAGCATCGCTGACGCCTTCTACTTCATTGCCGAAGACCAGCGCGACTTTTTGGCTTTCCGGCCAGCGGAACTCCTGCAGCCAGGTCCGCTCAGCGGCCTGCTCTACGGCGAATACGGTGTAGCCCTTTTCTTGCAGCTCTTTGATTGCGGCTACGGTGTCTTCCTGGTAGCTCCAATTGACGGACTCGGTAGCCCCAATAGCGGTCTTCAGAATTTCCCGGTGCGGCGGGCGGGCAGTGATGCCACAAAGGTAGATGTGCTCCAGCGCAAACGCGTCGGCAGTCCGGAAGGCAGCCCCGACGTTCAGGCCGGAGCGGATGTTGTCCAGCACGAGGGTGACAGGTGCTTTGGGCTGTGCCTTGAAAGTGTCGATATCCGGGCGGTTGAGTTCCTGCAATTTGAGTTTACGCATGAAGGCTGTTTGTTTTTTCTGATTCTTTACCGAAGGAGCTGCACGCCTCCCCTCCATACCCGCCTCGTTCCATCCTTCAGGGCGAGTACCGCCTGATAGGCGTAGAACCCGTTGTTGCAGGGCGCTCCTGCCCGTTGGCCGTCCCAGGCATCATTGGAGGTGCGGGAACGGAAAACAAGACCGCCCCACCGGTCAAAAATTTCCAATTGGAGGACTTCCTGCACGCAAGGTCCGAAGAAAATCTGAAAGGTATCATTCCTGCCGTCGCCATTCGGGGAAAAACCGGTAGGGGCGTAGATATCCTCACAGGGCGGTATGGTGACCCGCTGTTCAAGGGTGTCGGCACAACCGGTGATGCTGTCGCGTACGGTAGCCAGGAAGTTGGTGGTTTCCAGCAGGGTCGCCGTTGGCTCCGGGCAATCACTGTAATCCAAAACGTCTTCGGGGGCCCAGGACCAGATCAAAGGCCCAACGCCCCTGCCACTCCCTTGCAACTGAACGGATTGCCCGGCTATAATCGTGTCTTGCGAAGCTTGCACACTGGCCTCAAATTCAACGGTAGACAACTGCAATTGCACCACGCTGTCGCACCCCAGGCTACTCAGTAGCGTATCGGTGTAAAATCCGGGCTCATCGTACCATCGGTCACCAACGGCAAAGGCCTGCCCGGGGCACAGGAAAGTATCGAGCCACACCTCGTCTCCATTGCCATCAATGATTTCGGTGATCAAAATGCTGTCATTGCAGAACAGGGCACCGGGCAGGGTATCCTGATAGATGCCGGGCTCTGGAAATGCTCGTCCGTCAATAATCAGAGGGGCGCTCGTACATAGGGTGGCAGTCTGTTCCCGTACCGGATTGCAAATGCGCAGGCTCAAATCGTCTATAGCGAAATCATTGCCGCAGCCGCCAGGCGCAAAATTGGTGATCTTCAGCCTGACGGCTTCCTGATCTTCCGGCAGGGTGAAAACAAGGTCAAAGCGATTCCAGTTCAATGTAGGAGTGGTCGGCAAGTTTCCGGTCGAGAGGCTCTCCAACAGCTCATCATTTTCCGGATCAAGGAGCTCAAAGCGGATGCTGGGCTCTATGCTTTCCCCGGCGCATGCTGAGGGCGTAACGACATTGGTCAAAAAAGCACTGAATTCATACCGGGTGCCGGGGCAAAGGTCGTCAATAAGTAGGCTGAAAAACTCGCCCGGGGCCTCAGCCGCATCAAAAAGGAGCATATACCCAAACCCATCGTCTGGGGTGTTGTCCAGGCCGTCGTGCCAGCTTGCCCCATTGAGCTGCGTGCGGTTCGTGACCATGTAGGTGCCTGACTGAGGATTCCCATTGTTGTAGGTGTAATTGGTTATGCCGGATGGCAGGGGTGGTCCGAAGTTGGTGCCCTGTCCAAAGCTCTCGGATAGAGCTGCGGCACCGGGCGCTCCTTCACACAATTGTGCTGCTGCCCAAACTGGAAGCATCAATAGGAGACAAATCAGCCAAAATCTCATATTGGATTTATTATTAGCAGTTTTTGAGCGCTGCATTTCCTGGGTCTACGCATAAAATTAAGGTTGATCTTTGAGCTTTTTGGTCAACTTCTGACTTAAGGAAAGGCCTAATTCATAATATTGCAGCGCTTCTACATACTTTCCAATATCCCTGTGTATATCTCCAAGGGCACTCAATAATGCGGATTGAAGGGTGCTCTCTTCTGGCGCATGATTCAGGGCTTTTTTCAGATACTGAATAGCGGGTTCATATTTTCCAGCTTTCCAATAGATATTGCCCACGGTTCGGAGTTTATCCTCCGGCCAGGCTCCATCAGTGGGGGGGTATTGTTCTAATAATGCTATGGCTTGCCTTTGCCCATCAAGTTCAGCGTAGGCCTCGGCCAAGGGAAGGGCAAAGTCAATGGCAAGACGTTGGGCAGGCAGCCCGGCTTCTTCAGCCTCTCGCAATTGTCTCTTTTTTAGCTCTACTTGCAGTTCCAGCGCCCGGTATGCTTCCTGGCTGAGGTACTCCTCCTGAAAACGGGCTTGCAGGAAATCGTCAGGTAGTTCGATCTCAGCGGTTTCGTCAAAGTAAACCACCACCATGCGCCTTTGGGAGAAAAGGTCGGTGGCCAGGTTGCTAATGCGGCGCAGCGTGGGCTCATCTACCCAAAAGAGCAGGGGGCGGCCCAACTGTACCATGCCCTCCCGGGCGTAATTAAGGGACTGTACTTTGCCTTCTTCTGCCAGGTAGTGTGGGAGCCCCTGAATGATCAGCCCCCCGGTTTCGTCCATCGCCGCTTGTAGCTGAGGCAGTATAGGGGAGGCAGATTCCAATTGGCAGATGGCGAGCCTCGTTTGGTACTTATTTCTAGCGGTCTCAATAATGGCCTCCGTAGCCGCCGGCAGCAGGCGCTCATCCTGAATGCAGGCAAAGGCATACCCCCGCTCGTCTTCCCGGCTCAGGAAGCGGGCAAGTTGGTTGATCCGGCTGAAATAGGGGCGCTGTGTCATACCAATAAGTTACGGTCGCGCAACAGGGCCCTGACAATGGGGTGCACATCGGTCCAGTCGCTGCCATTGTTGTAAGCTAATATACATAAATTGGAGCGCAAGTGCATGACCTCTTCAGTGTTGAGCACCAGCTTATCCTCACTTTGAGCCAGTTGAGTGAGCATGTCGAGGTAGGTCTCGGCTTCGTATAGCTTATCGCCATCCCGGAAGTCGGCAATGTTGCTGTTGTAGTCGCGCTTCAGGCTGTTGAAAGCGGCCTGCCAGTCGGCCTCTTCAATGGTATCCCGGCCGAAATCGAGCGCGTTGTCAGCAGCTTCCTGAATCATCAGGAACAGATCGCGCAGTACGCCACCAGAATACCGGATCATTTTGTTCAGCAATTCAGGATCAGCAAACAACCGTTCTGCGTCCATACGAGCCTTAATAACTTCCTGCATCAGTTGTAAGCCTTCTTCAGAAACCTGCCCGTTGCGTTCCAACACCTTAAGCATCGGCAGTTCGTAAACCTGGGTGAAGTGGGAGCGGATTTGATTGTAACGGGTATTGCTGTAAAAAAGCGCAGCCGGGAAGGTGTAAATGACGTTGGTGCGGATTTGGGTAAGTTGACTAACGTAATTGTAAAACAGGTCGTAAGAGCGGTCGGGCGGTATTTTGTCCAAATCCTCGAGAATAATGAGTAAATCCCGCTTGCCTGATTTTTTAGCCAATTGGATTTGAATTTCGGCTACCAGGTCATTACAGTGCCGGATCAGGTCAGATAAGCGGGGTTCAATCTCGGTTTTGAGCACCTGCTTGAACTGTTTACTGGTTTTTGCCGTCAGGCGAAACTTCCCAAAAAACTTGGCAAACATAGAAGTACTAAGCTCCCCACCCATGTCCAATCCGCCGCTGAGGTTGTACTTTTCGCTTACGCGGTTAATTTCTGTGGAGGTCGCCCAGAGCTGTACGGACTTTAGGTATTCGGTACTAATCTTCAGCTTGTCTTCCACTGCCGCCACAAAAAGGCGTTCCATCATGATAATAAAGAGCTCAATATATTCCAGATTGACCGGGTCGAGTTCATCGTGAATGGAAATATTCAGGACCAGGAATTCATCGGTAAGTTCCTTATCCAGATAATTCAGCTCTGTACTTTTACCACAACCCTTATATCCGGCAAATAGGATGTGCTCATTGCGGTCAGGATTGTTTCTCAGTAAACGAGCCACCCTGCTTTTTGGGTTTTTGCCCCGCACGGTGGATGCCTCCTGATAAAACGCTTCAAGGTCCTCCTTGGCAATAGGATGGTTATTGAATGCCCCGTAGATGTGCTCCAAGTCCTCGGCGTATTTGAGTGGCATTAGTCTTTTTGTTTTGCTGAATTGTAAAGATAGGTATTCTCAGAAATTCGGTATAACTGAACTTTTACGCCGCCCCTACGCAGCGCTTTTTGTAATATCCACGCTTCCCGCAGCCGCTCCAACTCCCCATCCGAAAAATCATTCATTACATTAGAGTAGAGGATATAGCGCTGTGTGGACAAATCCTTTGGCGCAAAGCCGGCTGTCCTGCCAGACAAATCTTTGAAATACTGTGGCCCAATTTCCGGAAAGGCCGTCCCGACGGCCTCCAAAGGGATGCCCTGCTCATCCAGATAGCCGATCATCTGGCTTTTTAGGCGGTAGTAGGGGACATGGGCGAGGGTGGTGTCCCAGCTTTGGGCCATGTGGTCGGGGTAGACCCATAAATGGCCGGTGAGCAGCCCGGTGAATACGAGCCCAAGCAAGCCTGCCTTCCATTTACGTCTCCAGGCACCTTGAGCCACGGCCGTGAAGGACAACAGCAATACCGACAACAGCAAAGGCAGCAAATACCGGTGCTGCTGCAGCCCGCTGTAGAGCAAAAACGTCGGCGCCAGCAAAACCAGGCTAATGCCGGCCAACCAAAGCGTACTTTGGACTTTAGGATTCCGAAAGGCACCTGGCTTTCGCCAAATCACCAGCCCAAGGGCCAGCCAACTGAATACCATTCCGTAGTCTGCCAGCCGCCAGCCCAGGACCAGCCCGTTTTTGATCAGGCCGCTGATGCCTACCCGTGCAAAACTTGGCGCCCATTCTGAGCCGGCATGGTAGCCCACCCAGCCTTTTTCCAGATAATGGTAAAGCAGGAAAGCCAGGGCTAACAGCCCGGATGGAAGATAGAGTGGGAGCGCCCTGAGCATCTCCTTCAGGTAGGTCACTGGTTTGTGGTTTGTCCGATTGGGGCGTGAAAAGCGCAGGTACAGGTCAAACAAAAACAAAACCACCACCGTCATCATCCCCCGGGTGCTGATGGCAGCGAGCAGGAGCGCACCAAGGGCCAACGCCCAGCCTTTTCGATAAAGAATCCCATACAGGCCAAGCAGGAAGCCAAAAGCCAGCACCACATCGGGGCTGACCAGCACCAGCTGCCCGGACAGCGGAGGCAGCGCCAAAGCTAAAAGCGGGAATGCCCAGCCCCAGCTTCCGGCAAAATGCCGCCCTAGCGGGAACAGCAGCCCCACCGTGCCCAACACAAAAGGCAGCATGGCCCAATGGCTCACCGCCAGCGATTTCCCAAACAGCATCCACGCAGCCGCCAGGTACATCCCGAAAAACGGCGGGTGCCCGCTGTCAATATCATCGGGCAGCAACAGCTGAGCAAAACCGGTGTGGTAATAATGGTGCGCGTGCTTGGAGCCGAGCTGTATGGTATCCCAGAAAAAAGGGAAGGGACTGCTGTACGCAATCCCCAAAACGGCGACCGCCAGCAGTGCCGGCTGCAGCCACTTTTCGGTCCGGGCCGCCCGCACCAAGCTACTGTTCGGAATTGTACTTCCGGTCCAGGGCCGCCTTCACGAAGGCCACAAACAGGGGCTGTGGCTCTTCCACCGTGCTCTTAAGTTCCGGGTGAAACTGCACGCCCACGAACCAGGGGTGGTCCTTGATTTCCACAATCTCCACCAGGTCTGTATCCGGGTTGATGCCGGAAGCGATCATGCCGGCTTTTTCCATGGCCTCCCGGTATTGGTTGTTGAACTCGTAGCGGTGGCGGTGGCGCTCGCTGACCTTAAGGCTGCCATAGGCTGCACTGGCTTTGCTGCGGCGGCGGACCTCGCAGGGGTAGGCGCCCAGGCGCATGGTGCCACCTTTTTTGGTGATCTTTTTCTGGTCGGGCATCAGGTCGATGACCGGGTGGGGCGTACCGGGGTCCACCTCCGTGGAGGAAGCGCCCTCCAGCTGCATGACGTTGCGGGCAAATTCCACAACGGCACATTGCATGCCCAGGCAAATGCCAAAGAAAGGCACCTGCTGTTCCCGCACATATTTGATAGCGTTGATCTTGCCTTCAATACCGCGCTCCCCGAAACCGGGGGCTACCAGCACGCCGTCAAAATCCCGCAGCCGCTCAGCTACCTCTTCGGGCGTGCCTTCGAGTTGCTCGGAGTGGATGGGGTGGACTTTCACCTTGCATTCATTCACCGCGCCGGCGTGGACGAAGGATTCGTGTATGGATTTATAGGCATCCTGCAGCTCGTTATACTTACCCACCAAACCGATGTTGATGGCATAGGTGGGGTTTTTGAGCTTCCCGAGAAAGTTCTTCCAGGCGTTGAGCTGTGGCTCCCGCCGGTCTTTCAGGCGCAGGCGGGTGATGGCCACCGTATCCAGCTTTTCGCGCAGCATCAGCAGGGGCACATCATAGATGCTCTCCGCATCAATGGCTTCAATGACAGAGCCCACGTCCACGTTGCAGAACAGGGCCAGCTTGCGGCGGATTTCCATTCCAATGGGGTGCTCCGTGCGGCACACCAGGATATCCGGCTGAATACCGGTATTGAGGAGTTCCTTCACAGAGTGCTGTGTCGGCTTGGTCTTCAGTTCCTTGGCCGCATTCAGGTAGGGAATGAGGGTCAGGTGAATGACCAGGCAGTTGTCGGTGCCGAGCTCCCACCGCAATTGGCGCAGGGCTTCCAGATAGGGCAGAGACTCAATGTCGCCAACGGTGCCACCCAGCTCGGTAATCACAATATCGTATTCGTTGGTAGCGCCCAGGAGTTGTACCCGCCGCTTGATCTCGTCGGTGATGTGGGGGATGACCTGTACGGTTTTGCCCAGGTAGTCGCCTGCCCGTTCCTTTTCGATGACGGTCTGATAGATCCGGCCGGTGGTAACGTTATTGGCCTGGGAAGTAGGCGTGTTCAGGAAACGCTCGTAGTGCCCCAGGTCGAGGTCGGTCTCCGCCCCGTCATCGGTCACATAGCACTCCCCGTGCTCATAGGGATTGAGGGTGCCCGGGTCTACATTAATGTAAGGGTCGAACTTTTGAATGGTCACGGAGAAGCCCCGCGCCTGCAGCAGTTTAGCCAGTGAAGCTGCAATAATACCTTTACCGAGGGAAGAGGTGACCCCGCCCGTAACAAAGATGTACTTGGTCATTTGAAATTACTTTGGTAGATGCTGG
>JANSXW010000202.1 GCA_024742755.1 bacterium
GTACAGGTCTGCATCCGGAAAGTTGTACTGACGGTTGGTGGATTGCTTCTTCATTTGTCCATCATTTGATGCTAAAGCAAATTTATGTCCTCTTTTTGATAAAAACAAGTTTTTGTTCAAATGAAATGTCTTGGTTTTATTTGTGATTAGCCTTTACTCATTTATAGTTTTCCTGAAACGAATGGCTCAATTATGTATACTCAAAGTGCTACCTTAGTGGTAGCCGATCGCGGACAATGCCAACCGTGTCATTTTATTGCGTCCTGATACCTGAGTATTGTCATCGGATCAATGAAGAAAACTTATCAACTTACCCAGTTAAATCAAAACGAAGCACCATGAAACGAATCCTTTACCTTGGGTTTTTTCTAGCGCTGTTCGGTTCTCTTTCTGCCCAAACGACTACACAAACCATCCGCGGGACGATTGTCGACAAAGACACCCGTCAGCCATTGATTGGCGCGGCGGTACAGGTTACCGATATCGAGCCTGCCATGGGTACCGTCACGGATATTGACGGTAACTTTCTATTAGCCAATGTGCCCACCGGTCGGCACCGGATTGAAGCCACTTACCTGGGGTACGAGCCCTACATCGTTGAGGATGCGATTCTCAATTCTGCCCGCGAACTGGTACTGGATATCGCCTTGTCGGAATCAGCAGTGATGGCAGAAGAGGTGGTCGTCACGGCACGCAGCCACGGTAACGAGCCGCTCAACGAGCTTTCCATTGTCAGTACCCGGTCCTTTTCCGTGGAAGAGACGCAACGGTACGCCGCAAGTGCCAACGACCCCATGCGCATGGCCCTGGGCTTCTCCGGTGTGCAGGGCAGCCGCGATGCCCGTAATGACCTTATTATCCGTGGTAATCCGGGCTTCGGCCTGCTATGGCGGGTAGAAGGCATTGATGTGCCCAACCCGAACCACTTTGCGCGGCGCGGTGCCTCCGGTGGGGGGATTTCGATTTTCAGCGTAAGCGTGCTGAGCAATTCTGACTTTTCCACCGGGGCTTTTCCGGCCATGTACGGCAATGCCTTTTCCGGTGTGTTCGACATTCAATTCCGGTCGGGCAATAAGGAGCAGCAGGAATATTCTGTCCGCGCCGGTATGCTGGGGCTTGAATTTTCAACGGAAGGGCCCATCAAAAAGGGGAGGAGTTCCTATTTGTTTAATTACCGGTACTCTACGCTTGGTATCCTCAATGCGCTTGGCATCCGGCTGGTGAGCCTGCGGGACAGCAATACCTTTCAGGACTTTTCCTTCAAAACCGACCACCGGAGCAAAAACGGGAAACACCTGTATTCTTTTTGGGGCATGGGCGGGCTCAGCGATGAGCGCCGTGACCCGGCAGACGGCGGCCCGGAGGAATGGCAGATTTACACCGACTACCTCACCCGCGACTTTGATACGGATATGGGGATTGTGGGCTTTTCCCACAGTTACCTGATTGATGACAAATCCTATCTGAAGACGAGCCTTGCGGTACAGGGGCAGCGCATCCTTTACCAGAATGACACCCTCGACCAAAATGAGGTGCCCAGCCTGATCAATGATGAGCTATACTACAATAACCGGCTGACCTTCACCTCCTATTACAACCGGAAGCTGTCTTCCAGCGCCACCATGCGGCTCGGCGCCATTGCCACCCGGATGGGCTACGATTACGATTTTCGGTATTTGGTGGACGATGCCTTCACCACTTATGTGGACGAGGAAGGCAGTACCCTGCTGCTTCAACCGTACGGTTACGTGCGCTGGCAGCTTCATCCCCGGTGGACCCTGAATGCCGGGCTACACGCCATGTTTTTCACCCTGAATGACACCTGGAGTGCTGAACCACGGTTAGGCGTTCAGTATCAGGCCGGACCGGGCGCCACCCTTAGCCTGGCTTACGGGCTGCACAGCCGGATTGTCCCTATGGCGTCCTACTTTACGCAAGTGAACGGACAACAGCCCAATCTGGACCTGGACCTGGTGAAGTCGCACCATTTTGTACTGGGGTACGATCAACTGGTAGGGGCCAACAAGCGGCTGCGGGTGGAAGCCTACTACCAACGGCTGTTTGATGTGCCGGTGGCGGCGGATATCAACAGCACCTTCTCCCTGCTCAACCACATTGACGGTTTCGCCACCCGCAGCCTAGTCAGCGAGGGCACGGGCACCAACTACGGGCTTGATGTGACCTTTGAGCAGTTTTTCAGCAACCGCACTTTTTATATATTGTCGGGTTCGCTTTTCAGTTCCACCTACGAGGCACTCAACGGAGAAACCTACAGCACCCGCTTCGACAACACCTTCGCCACCAGTTTTATGGGCGGCAGAGAATGGCCTACCGGTCAGCGGGGCACCATACAGGGCAGTGTGCGGCTGATGTACAACGGCGGGCAGCGCATTTCACCCGTACTGAGCCCGGTGCGCGACCCCAACGACCCCCTGAATCCGATACTGGACGAAGCCAATCCCTACAGCATACGGGTAGACAACTTCTTCCGCCCGGACCTGCGTTTTGCCTATCGCCATGATAATGAAAAGAATGCCTGGTACATTTCGCTTGATGTGCAGAATTTCATCTCCCTTCAAAACCAGGATGTGCTCAACTACAACTTTGACCCCATACTCGGAGACTGGGTATTTGGCAGCCTCGGGAGCATTGTGCCTGTCCTGACCTTCCAGCTCGACTGGTAGCCTGACCGCTTCCTAAGACGTGGGGTACTGTGACGAATTAAAGCGGCCCGGAATCTAGATTGGCGCCGGGAGCGGGCACCATTTTTCTTTTCTTTGTAGTGGCAGAAGTGCCATTTGAGCGACAACTTTGCAATAAAGGGAATGCAGGTTGTTAATCGACTATAAAACGTTGCCGGAAATTATTACCTTTAGTATGTATTAATCCCATTTTACAAATTTTTTAAAGGTAAAATTCCATGAACATGAAACAAAAAAACGGCAACAGCGCGTGGACGGAAACGACGGTTTTAACTGCCCAACCCAAGCCACCGTAAGGGTACACCACCTGCAAATGGTGCGATGTACGGTATCCGCCAAAGGCTGAGCAACTTCCGGGTTGTTCAGCCTTTCGTCTTTGGGCTTACCCCTCACCCTGTAGTGCCCTGCTGCTTAAAAAATCCGGTAAGCAATACCCACGTAGAACACGCTTCCCTTGATATCAAGCCCTTCGATGAGGTTCGTTACAGCCTGTGAATACCGGACACCAATCGTCCAGTCTTCAAAAATCTCATATCCTACCCCCGCATTGACTGCCAATTCAAAGGTCTCGAAGTTATCCAAAGCCAGCGATTCCGGGACAGACTCCGTTGAAGATATTGTAATGATGCCCAGTTGCGGGCCCAGTTCACTGTAGAAGTTCCCTTCCACCCACTTCAGCATCACCGGAATATTAATGTACGACAACTTGAAACGGCCATTGCTCTTGGATTCTTCTCCCTGCAAAGACCAGATGACTTCCGGCTGCAATTTCAAAGATTTGGAAAGTTTGAAATTCACATAGCCCCCTATGGAATAGCCTTCTTTCCGGTCACTTTCGGGAATCGCATCATCACCAATCAATTCGGCAAAGTTGATGCCGGCCTTGATGCCATACTGAGTTTTGTCTGAGTCCTGAGCGAAGCACTGAAAAGCGAGGCTTAAGAATAGCACAGCGGTGAGGAGCGGTCGTGTTTGCCGCTGGAAAGAGGCGGGGGTATGTTTTTGCATGTGTTAGCGTCTTTTGTGAGTAAATATACGGCACCTTCGGTTTTCTTTGCCAGACTTTTTGATGCCAACTCAACGACACGCCCTATTTTAGCGACCAGGAGAAGCTTTGTATAGGCTGGAAACGATACGAGATATCCAACCACTCTCCGCTCGCCATAGCCTCTGCGAAGGCGAGTGGGCAACGTCATGGCCGTGCTCAATGACCGCAAGTACTACAAAGACACGGATGCCGATGACGAAGCAGAGTACTTCGACCCCGTATTTATGGCCGCTACTGATTATTACCCATTTGGTTATGAAATGTTGAGCGCCATAGCAACAGCAATCTATGCTGCGAAATCCCGGCTATTTGGCGGGACCGGGCCGAAAGTATAACTTTGGAGACTACCGCTACGGTTTCTCCATTCCAGTTTGGGGTTAAGGGGCCCTAAACTGGAATCCAGAGAATGATTCCGACGGCGAGTTCAGTTCTTTGACGCACTATGATTATGGTTGTCACGAACCTTTGGGGTAGGGGCCCTGAAGGTGAGTCATAACCCGGCGATAGGGCGGTTTTTGAGTGTGGATCCGTTGACCCGAAGCTATCCTTGGTACACGCCTTACCAGTTTGCTGGGAATATGCCGATAGCCGCCATTGACGTGGATGGGCTAGAACCTAAACCAGTAAACCCTGGCTCATTTGAAGGAGACAAATATGTCTCAACTCATAAATTGCCGGATGGCTATAGGGGCTGGTCACCACCCCAGAAGGATTATTATTATTTTTCGGGAGGTAAAAATGCCTATGGAAGTGTAGAGGCAGGCTGGTTCTCGAGGTCTCAATATGAAAGTACAATAAAGGAGATAGCGACCAGTTATGGTATTGCGCTAGCCAATGCTGAAAAGCACCCTGGCTGTTATTGCCCAAAAGGTGCTATGCCTGAGCTGGGAGACTACTTTCCGGGCATATATAACTTGGGGGCAGGGTGGCAAGATGAGTTTGGTGGTGTATTAGCAGAAGCGGTATCAAGTGGTTACAATAGGACTATAAACTCTGGTTCGGGAGTATTGGAGCATAGCAATATTGTTTTTGATGCGATTACCTTGATTCAGGGAGGAGCGCTTTTAAAACAGGCGTTTAGTGGGCTTTCTAAATTTGGAAATCCTAAATTTTGGTCTCCGAAAGAAGTGCTTGGAAGAAGAGTTTATCAAAGAGATGATTTATTTGATCCTAGCTTTATTCATCCTCAGTCAAAAGGCAGAACGAATTTAGAACTGATGCAAGATGGGTATGCGCCTTTTGGGATTGACGGTCGGAGAATACAACTTCATCATCTCAATCAACGAGAACCAAGCAGCATGGTTGAAGTTACAAGTACACTGCACAAAAGTCATCCACATAAGTTAAGGGGTAAAGGTGAAAGTTTTAGAAATGATCCGACATTAAAAAGGCAATATGAAAAATACAGGAGTGATTATTGGAAAGAAAGAGCTAAAGATTTTTGATTTGCATCAAAGTGAAACATTTCTTATTATTTATTAGGAGTTGTTTCAGCGATTCTGATTTTAAAACTTAATTTTGCGTAAAGGTGGCATACAGATTTTAATCGGTAATAGAGGCAGTAAAAGTCCTCTTCAAAAACTTAGAATGGGCATTTCTCATGTTTTCAACCAGACTTTGTTCTAAACCGATAATCGAAGGAGCTTTTTATTAACTATTGACATTAAAATAACTAAATGAAAATGCTATCAAATGTAAAGATGTATGTACATTCCCACTCAAATATTGCAGATTTTGGCACAGGTCTTCCTTTCGAAGCAGTTGGTTATATAGAAGATAAATTAAACTGTACCTTACCAAAGTCGTATAAAGACTTTTTACTTGAATTTGGATGGCTTACGTTTAGAGGTAATGACTACTTTGGTGAGATAAATAGTAAACCAGGTCTACCCAATGGAGTGACGATGTTTAATTTACAAGAAAGAAATGAGGGGAGATTACCGGACTATTTGATTGCATTTAAAGATGAAGAAGACTTTGGGTTAATTTGCATGGATATATCAAATAGGGATGTCGATAAACCAGCCGAATGTAGGATTATACGTTGGGATCCTTGGGATTTAGAAGGAGATGATTTAGGCTTCGATTCTTTTGCCTCTTTTTTAGAGCATGATATCAGAGAACTCATTGAACAAAACAATTTATAATCCAATGTTTTAAGTCTATCGCCCCCCCCCTGCTCGAAGAATGCAGTAACAAGCCTACGCCCCCGCATAAAAGAGCAAGGCTGCAACCCGTCCATACGGACAGGTACGGGGCGCAGTTATAATAAACCATGATGGTCGAGTTTTTAACCTTGATCCATACGCTTACAATACAGGACAGAAATCAAGAGCCTTGCCGAGTGGCGGGGCTTTTTTACGTCAGGAGGTACCGACGCTACCGGTCGGCATAAACATAAGCCTGCCGTGTTTTGGCATCGCGCACGCATGCATCGAGCACCTTGATGATCGCCTGGCGCATATCGTCGGGCATATTGTCCACTTCCCTTAAATACTTCAGGAGCACTTTGTCCTGTATGGCGTCCTCACGCTGGCTGCCGAGGAGGTAGTCGGTGGTGACCTTCAGGGCGTCGGCGATAGTCTTGAGGGTCAATGCCGAAGGCACGACACCATCGTTTTCATACTTAGAGATATTTTTTTGGTGTACTTCTGCCATGGGCGCCAGCTCCGGCTGGGAGGTTTTGCGCCGTATGCGCGGCAATTTGATGCGTTCCGAGTCTTCACGGGGCACCGGCGCGCTGCTTCCACGGAGGCCTGCCAATCAACGGGACTGGAGGAACTAAAATGAGGGCAAGCTGTAAACACCCGCTGGAATGAGAACGGATTAATCAATAAAACCGTTATCTTTATATTACTAAAAGACTTCAGAATGAACTTACAGGCAGAAAAATTACAGCTTATAGAATGGTTGGTACGGCTACAAGACGTTGAAGTTGTGCAGAGTTTATTACAGGTAAAACAGGACAATGAAGCAAGTGCTTACGAAGCTTCCTTGAAACCTATGAGCAGAGAAGAACTAATCGCCCGGGCCGAAGCGTCTAATCAGGCTATTGCAAACGGAGAACACATTGATATAGAGGACGCGCTTGCAGAGTTAGGCGGTTGATTATGAAAGTAAGGATCACTAAACCCGCTCAGCGACGGCTACGCCAAATCGACGATTACTACAGAAAGAAAGGCAACCGTTCTCACGTTACAAAGCTAAAGAAAGACATAAAAAAGAAATCCGAATTGTTGAGCCAAAACCCTGAGCTTGGACAGGAAGAAGATTACCTAAAAGAGTTGGGTCAGGGGCACCGATATGTCATTGTAACAAAGCTGTATAAGCTGATTTACCTTGTTGCAGCACCGTTTATCTTCATCACGGATGTCTTTGATACACGTCAGAATCCAAATGATATGCACCCCTGAATGCCCATGCGAAAAAGCAAAATGGTGTTCGTCGCGTTCATTTCCTTAAGCTACTGATTATTACCCCTTTGGTTATGAAATGTTGAGCGCCATAGCAACAGCAATCTATGCTGCGAAATCCCGGCCTGTTGCCGGGGCCAGGCCGAAAGTATAACTTTGGAGACTACCGCTACGGTTTCTCCATTCCAGTTTGGGGTTAAGGGGCCCTAAACTGGAATCAAGAGAATGATTCCGACGGCGAGTTTCTCCGTCCGCCATAGCAAGGCGAAGGCGGAAGTTCTTTTTTAAGCGTTTGTCCTCAATTCATTGTCCCTTTTCGCTGTGTGACAAAGTCATTGTATATGCTTTTCAGGAGTCTAAGGCAAAATAAAAAGGAAGAACAAATTTATGGCTAATATGAAATAAATTTCCAGAATGAAGATTATCGCTCTTCTGCTATTTACGATAAGTTGTGTATGCTCGCAGTTATATGCCCAGGAAACCTTTGCCCGTGAGCCGCGTGACCATATCTGGCTTTTCGGTTATGATGGTATTGGAGGACCGCCCTTTGCAAGCACAGTGATGGATTTTAATACAAATCCTGTTTCTGTTTTTACAGATACCAGGCAGATGAATTTTGAGATGACGAATGCTAGTATTTGTGATACTTTAGGGGAGCTTGAAGTCTATACCAATGGGCTTTACATTGCTAATTCGGCACATGACACCATTACAAATGGCAGCGGACTTAACCCAGACCCTTACACTGATGTTTGGATAGAAATCGGGGCTTATCCACTTCCGCAATCAGCTCTATTTTTTGAAGCTGTAGATGGCTTCTATCTCCTGCATACAGAAATGACAAAATATGAAGAAGAAGATGAATATGGAAGCCCATATGCAGGTAATAACTTATACTTAACTGAGGTAAAAAGTGGAGAGACAGGCTATGAAGTTGGTAATAAGAACCAAGTATTGGTTAATGACACTCTAGTCTTTGGGCAGCTTACGGGTTGTCGGCACGCTAATGGACAAGATTGGTGGCTTATAGTCCCTGAGTATATGGATAATCAGTATTACTCTGTGCTTATCACTCCTGATTCAGTAGCTTTTGTAAATAAATATGATTCAGATACTATTTTTATTGCTGGTGTTGGTCAAGCAAATTTCACTCCTGATGGATCAAAATACGTACGTTTTAGCTCCTACGGGATAGAGGAAGGGCAGTTTATTGAAATTTACGACTTTGACCGGTGTGATGGCTATTTATACAATCCAAGGGTAATAAACTACAACGACACCGCCTACTTTGCCGGGGCGGCGATCTCAGAGAACAGCCGCTTTCTTTACATCTCTTCTTTTCTATATATTTATCAGTATGACTTAGAAGCAGAAGATATAGAAGCGTCAAAAGTTCTCGTTGCAGAATACGATGGGTTTGAATCTCCTGCTAATTTTGGCACCCGTTTTTTTTTAGCACAGCTTGCACCAGATGGCAAAATTTACATTTCGACGCCTAGCACTACGGACCGGCTCCATGTCATTCATCAGCCTAATAATAAAGGTGCCGATTGCCAAATAGAACAGCATGGCATCCAACTGCCTGGCTTGAACTTCAGGACCATGCCCAACCACCCATATTATGGCCTTGGCCCTGAGGATGGCGGTGCTTGTGATACATTGGGCATAGACCTTCCGCTTCCGGAAGCCGAA
>JANSXW010000418.1 GCA_024742755.1 bacterium
AGTTAGTCAAAAAACAGTCAGCAAGTCAACTAAATAGTCAGTTAACTAGTTGTAATGAATTAGCTCTAAACCCAGTTAGCTAGTTAATTGGCTAATCAGTTAGTTATCTATTTAGCTGCCTAGTTAGTTAGATAATACTGAAGATATTCCCCTAGTATTCCCTTCCTTTGCTAGTGAACTATTTGGGGAACACTAGGGGGGTGGTGAGGAAACACTGGGGGTATACCAAGAGAATACTAAAGGAATACTAGGGCAATACTAGGGGAATACTAGGGCAATACTAGGTACATACTCAGGGAATACTAGGGCCATATTAAAGGTGAATACTAGGAGAATACTTGGGAATACTGAGGGGGTACTAGAAGTATACCAAGGTAATATTTAAATTTATATATATATATATATTAGGACAATACTAGGGCAATACTAGGGCAATACTAAGTAGGGAATACTAGGGGAATACTAAAGGAGAATACTAGTGAATACTGAGGGAATAGTAGGGGTATACTCTCAAGCTCAATATGTCTGAGTTTTCTCAGGCTTCCTGACTAGGGCAATACTAGGGCACTACTAGGGAAGTACTAGGGGAATACTAAAGGTGAATACTGGAAGAATTCTAGGAGAATACTGAGAGAATACTAGGGGTACCAAGAGGATACTAAAGGTATTGCCCTAGTAATTCCCTCCCTTTACTAGGGGAAATAGCAAGGGAATACTATGGGGTAGTGAGGAAATACTAGGGGTATACGAAGAGACTACTAAATTAACAGAATACTAGGGCAATAATAGGGGAATACTAGGGCATTCATAGGGCAATACTAAGGACATACTCAGGGCAATAATATTGAAGGTGAACACTAGGAGAATACTAGGGGAATTCTGAGGGAATACTAGGGGTATACCAAGAGAATATTTAAGGAATACAAGGGCAATACTGAAGGTATTCCCCTAGTATTCCCCTTCCCTTACTAGGAAATACTAGGTGCATACCAAGATAATTCTAAGGGAATACTAGGGCAATACTAGGGGAATACTCAGAAAATACTAGGTGAGTAA
>JANSXW010000250.1 GCA_024742755.1 bacterium
GAATGTAAGGGCTGTATCCTAAGCCT
Organism: bacterium; assembly: GCA_024742755.1. Lineage (GTDB taxonomy): Bacteria > Bacteroidota > Bacteroidia > Chitinophagales > Saprospiraceae > Phaeodactylibacter. Next base: position 27 of record JANSXW010000250.1, read on the forward strand.
ATTTCGACCCTATCCCGTATGAATGCTTGCATGTGCTCCAGCCATTTGGAGCTAACGGGTCGACAATCAGCGTCGGAAAGTAGAAGAATGCTATGTTTTGCAGCTTTAATGCCCTTGCTTAAGGCTGCTTTTTTCCCACGACTTACTTTGGTTGTAAGATTAGCTATGCGCAAGTTGGGATTTTTTCTTTTAAATTCCAAAAGAATTTCCCAGGAATTATCAGAGGAAGCATCGTTCACAACCAGGACCTCGAAATCGGGGTAGTCCTGAGCAAGGAAAAAGGGGAGGTTCTGACGGAGGTTCTCTGCCTCGTTATGAGCGCAAATGATAATAGATACGGGCTCCGGAGGCACTTTGGGCGGCGGTGGCTGCCGGTACAGCGCAAGCCTCGAAAACAACCCCAGCCAGTACAGCAGCTGCACAAACGTGGCAGCCAGAAACAGGCCCAGCAGGATAGGTTCCATGGCTTCGGGGTAGCCCATAGGCTCAGGGGTTGAGGTATTGCAGGGTGGCCTTTAGCAGTGCAGCACGTTCGGCTTTTACTTCCTCAGGCTGCTTCATGCTTTTGGCATGTTGCCGGTTTTTGAATTGCGCGGCTACCGGTCGCCATTTCAGGTACAGCCAGCCGGTGAGCGGAAGGCTCAACAGGTAAAGCCATCCCGCCGTTTGCCCCAGCCAGGCGCCTACCGCCCAGGATTGCAGCGCATAGACAACAGGAAAAGCCAGCAATCCGCACAGAATTTGTACGGAAGCGGTATAACCGATGTAAAGGTCGAGCTTTTCGGAAGTCAGTTTGGGCAGATAGCCGGCCACAAAGTTATTGATCAAGCCGTACAGCGCGAATGGGGCCCCGAGTATCAGGAAAATCAAAGCAGCCGGGCCGGGGCGTTTGGCTACGGCCTCATCGGTGGTCCGGGCAGCGGTGAGCTTTTCCCAATAGGCGGCCTGTTGTTGTGCGTAAGCCTTGTAGCCCTCAGGAGACTGTTCTGCCTGCCTCCGCAAACCTTCAATCCAGCTTTTCGTGCGCCTGAAATGGGCGGGCCCATCCAACGGGTGGCTGTTCCGCAGAAGTTCCTCCGCACGAAGGGCCAGCTTGTCCTCTGCTTCGTCTTTGGTGTCGATTGTGTGGTCGCGGATGGCTTGCTCCAGGTCTTGCGTAAGCTGCCGGGCTGCCTGTACCTTATCGGCCTTGAAGGCTTCGGCGTAATCCCGCGCAAGAATCGGAGGCGCTGCATTGACCGTCATGCGGGACCGGAAGCGGTTGGGGTGGTCATAGGTAAGCCCAACGGGCATGATTTTTAGGTCCGTCTCGAAGTTCTGCTGAGCGGCTGCCCCCAGCAAAATCCGGGCCGTGCCGGTCTTAAAAGAACGCACCCGCCGTTCCATGTCGCTGCCGCCCTCGGGGGCAATAAACAGGCATCCGCCCTGATTGATAAACTGCTGACTCTTTCGGAAAGCATTGGCATTATTGATCGGTTTGCCCTTGGTATCCTGAGGCCGCTCCACCGGTATGCAATAGAAGGTATTGAAAAACCAATTGGTAAACGGAGTCTGAAAAAGACTGGCATTGGCCAGAAAGTGCACCACCTTAGGGACCCGGCAGGCGGCATTAAGGGGGTCGAGCAGGGTGTTGGGATGGTTGGACACCAAAATACTGCCCCCCCGGTAGCGCAACCGGTCCAGGTTCATCCTTGTGGCATTGGGGTAGTAAACCCGGAAGGAAATCTTGGTAAGCAGTTTCAGGAACTGATATATAAGGTAAAGGATGGGGTTCATCTACACCTGAAAATTTAAAAGGTATTGTTGGATCGTTTCGTTAAAATCATCAGCCTGTCCGAAGTGGAAGCGCACTTGCACCGGCAGGGCAAAAACAGGCAGTTGGTGCTCCTTAATATACTGATGGTGCAACTGCAGGCGCATGGCATCCTTCTCTGTCGTGAGGATCACCTTGCGGTTGGTCTCCATACGGTCAAAGTTGGCTTTGAGCTGCCCCACATCGTATTTGGTAAAGTAATGATGGTCTTCGTATTCCATCGCTTTGATGTGTTCAACCTGCCCTTCAAGGTAATCCTGCAGGTAGTCCGTCCGGGCAATAGCAGAAATCAATAGTACCTCTAGTTCCGGCGTAAACTCCAGGCGGTAGCGTGGGTTCAGAATAAAGTAGGGCTGCCCGTAATCGTAATACGAAAAGTACAACTTCTGATGGGGCAGGGGGGCAATTTCGGCTGTAAAGGCTTGCCGTTCTTCCTCCGATAGCTGCGGCGGGCACTTACTGACAATAATGATGTCCGCCCGCTCGTAAGCGGAGCGCCATTCCCGGAGCCGGCCCGCAGGCAGCAGGTAGTCCCGGGTGAAGGGATGGCTGTATTCGGTGAGCAGGATATTCATGCCGGGCTTCACCGACCGGTGCTGAAAGGCATCGTCCAGCAGTATGGCTTTGGTTTCGGGCCGGGCCATCATGATTTTGGGAATGGCAAAGGTACGGCTTTCGCAAACCGTAACCATGATTTCCGGGAACTTGCGCTTAAACTGCAGGGGCTCATCACCGGCCTGCTCGGCAGTCATATCGGCGTGGACTTCAAGGTATCCTTTGGTCTTGCGGCCGTAGCCCCGGCTCAGCGTGGCGAGGTCGATGTAGTCTTTAAGCAGCCGGATGAGGTACTCGATATGCGGGCTTTTGCCAGCTCCGCCCACCGATAGGTTGCCGACTGAGATGACCGGAAGATTGAACTCCACGCCCTTGAGCAGCCCCTGCTTGTACAGGAAGTCCCGCACACTGACCCCGATGCCGTACAGCAAAGAAAAGGGGGCGAGTAGAATCTGTACAAGTTGTTTTTGTATCATAGCGGCTAAAATAATAGAATTATCATGAAAGCTATGATCTTCGCTGCTGGCCTTGGCACCCGACTCCGCCCTTTAACCAATGACCGCCCGAAAGCGCTCGTGGAAGTTGGGGGGTACCCGTTGCTGGAAATCGCGCTGCGCCGCCTCCTGGCTTTCGGGTACGAGGAAGTCGTCGTCAACGTTCATCACTTCGCCGATCAGATCGAAGATTTTCTGCAAAGGAATAACAATTTCGGGGCGGCCATTCATATTTCCGATGAAAGGGAGCAATTGCTGGACACAGGGGGCGGCCTGCGCAAGGCTGCCAGGTGGCTGAAGGGGGGAGATTCCTTTTTGGTACACAATGCGGATATTCTCACCGACCTTGACCTGCACGCTTTCCGGCACGCCCACGAAGCCAGCGGAGCGCTTGCCACCCTTGCGGTGCGGGACCGGAAGACCTCGCGCTACCTGCTGTTCGACGAGGAAGGATTGCTCAGCGGCTGGAAAAATGCCAAAACGGGAGCAGAAAAGATCAGCAGAGCAGTGCCTTCCACCACGGCGCTTGCCTTTAGCGGCATACAGTATCTCCACCCGCGGCTGTTCGATTATATGCCGGAGCAGGAGGCCTTCTCGATCATAGACGTTTATCTGAACGCAGCCCGGAGCGCGAAGGTAGCCGGCTTCCGGCATGAGCACTCGCAGTGGCTGGATGTAGGAAAGCCAGATGCGCTGGAGCCGGCCGCTAAACTTGCCCGGGCTTTGTCCGCATCTGGCTTTACAGGCTATTAATTACTCAACCGGCGTGATTTTCATCATATTGGTCCGGTGGCGGCGGTGCAGCGGCATGCTACCGGTATTGATGATGACATCACCCGGTTTGACGCGCCCTTCGCGCTTTAGGATTTCCGTTACATCCGCGATGGTCTCATCGGTGGTCGTGAACCGGTCATAGTAGAAGCAGCGCACGCCCCAAACGAGATTGAGCGTGGCCAGCATGTGCATGCGGTCGGAGAAGATGTAGATATCCGTCTTCGGCCGGTAGCTCGATACCTTGAAAGCGGTGTAACCCGAGCTTGTCATACCGATAATCGCTTTGGCATTGACCTGCATAGCAGTCTGTGCGGCATTGAAGCAGATGACATCGGAGTGGAACGTCCGGGTTTTTGAGGTGGCGATCGGGCGGCGGTCCTTGAAATCGTAGTGGGTCTCCGCCTCCTCAATGATTTTGTTCATCGCCTCCACCACTTTTACGGGGTGCTTGCCTACGGACGTTTCTCCGCTCAGCATTACAGCATCTGCCCCATCGAGTACGGCGTTGGCTACGTCGGTGATCTCCGCACGGGTCGGGCTTGGGTTGGTGATCATGCTGTCCATCATCTGCGTGGCAACAATCACCGGGCGGGCCCGCTGAATACACTTGGCGATGATGTCCTTCTGAATGAGCGGCAGGCGCTCCATCGCCACCTCGATACCCAGGTCACCCCGGGCAACCATAATCGCATTGGAGTGCTTGATGATTTTGTCAATCCGCTCTACGGCTTCCGGTTTCTCGATTTTGGAGATGATTTTGGCAGGGTGGTTTTTCGCTTCGATGCGTCTGCGTAAATCTTTGAGGTCTTTGGGGTGCCGTACGAAGGAGAGGGCAATCCAGTTGACCGGCTGTGTGAGGATGAACTCGAGGTCGACCAGGTCTTTTTCCGTAAGGGAGGGCAGCGAAATTTTAGTATTGGGCAGGTTAACACCTTTATTTGAAGAAAGGGTGCCGCCGAAGAGGGTTTTGAGCTTAACCGTATCCTCTTTATTGGTTTCAACGACTTCAAATACGAGCTTGCCGTCATCCACGAGCACGCGCTCGCCCACCTTAACATCCCGGGCAAAGCTTTCGTAGCTCATATAGATTTTCTCCATGGTGCCCACGCACTTTTCGTTGACGAGGGTGATCACGTCCCCTTCTTTAAGTTCGAGGGCATTGTCCTTGATTTTGCCCACGCGGAGCTTAGGGCCCTGCAAGTCGGCCAGAAGGCTGATGTGCAGGTTGTACTTCTCGTTGATGTAAGTGACGTGGTCAATGACCTGTTGATGATCCTGATGGGTGCCGTGGGAAAAGTTAAGGCGGAAGACGTCCACACCCGTTTTGACCAATTCCAGCAATTGATTGTAACTGCTACAGGCGGGGCCTACAGTTGCCACAATTTTAGTATTTTGATGGTCAACGACTTTCATGCGTCCGGTAATTTTTTGATTGGGTGTAATTTGTGTTTGCAACAGACTAAGTGTAAAAGTTACAATAATCCTAACTGTAAAAGTACGCTAATCCTAATAATATACAAACCGCCTATGGTTAAAAACCTGTGAACAAATAGCTGTTCAGGGGCACGGAGGGGGCTGATTCCCGGGCAGGCAGAGGCAGCTTCCCAGGAAAAAACCGGGGTTAAAACGGAAGCCCGAATCGGCTGGGATTCAGCAATAGCAGGGTATTTCAGAGGTTCAGGGGGGTAACTTTTTTTTGAAAAACTTTGGTAGTCAAGGTTCTTCTACGTTTCTTTGCATCGCAATTGTAAACCAATAAAGCGAATTCACTTATGTC
>JANSXW010000262.1 GCA_024742755.1 bacterium
GAACCTGGCGTCATCTTTTTTAGCTTATTTGACCCTGACGATAAATGTCTGGATGTAAACACCCGCCAAACGCGCTAAAAAAGATTTAGCCAGAACCACAATTCCTTGATTTTCATGACGAACCCGCTCCAAACATAGTCTAAAGGGAGTAATGCCTTTCCCATAAATTGTTCCCCAGATAAAAATTGTGCAATACTTAAGCGCTTGCGCGAAAATGTCTTTTTGTACAGGAGACAGAAGTCTTAACCACTTCTGTAACTTTATGCAGTTTACTAATAATGGTAAATTTACCCCCCCCCCCGCGAGATTCCAAAATTTTTGGGTGGTTTTTTCAAAAAAACATTGTGGAGCGGACTATTGTGTTTGACAGGTTCAGGTCTGGTTTTGTTTTAGGAGCTTGTCCTAGCAGCAGAGACTGTTTTGCCGGCAGAGCATGCCTGGGGATTATGCCATAAATGACGAACCATTTGTCAGTTAAGCAAAATTGGAAAAAAACCTGTTCCTCACCCCACACTTCCCCGCCGCATCAAGGCTATTGGCTCACTAACAAGCCACCTCTGGAAAAATAATTATAAATTACTCACTAAATCCTTTAATTTAGGGCAGGTGCGAAGCTTAGTAGTGGGCAAAAAGAAAATACACAACTTTCGAAAAGCTTTTGCCCTAAAGTTGCACAAAATCAGTTGTGTATTTTCTTTTTCGAGAAGCCCTTATTTTTCCTTTGAACGAATCTGAAAACATGATCAAAATCAGCCCCGCAGTACTACTGCTGATGCTTAGTCTTTTTCTTTGGCGTTGCCAGGATAGCTCGCCAGCTTCGGGTGGGCAAGCCTCCGGAGTGGATTTCAAACGCAAAGACAATGTCGTCTACGCCCGGCTTCCCGCTGAGCCCGACCGGCTGAACCCCCTGCTTGCGGCCAGCACTTACGCCCGCGTGGTGAACGAGCAGCTTTTTCTCAATCTCCTCCATTTCAACCCCACTACCCTGGAACTGGAACCGCAACTGGCAAAGGCTCCTCCTGTGGTTGAAGAGATCACGGAAGGCCCCAACGCCGGTGGTGTCGCCTACACTTTCGAAATACATGACGCAGCGGTTTGGGACGATGGCAGCCCGATCACGGGACATGACCTCGCTTTTACGCTCAAAGCCATTCTCAACCCCAAAGTCAATGCCGCGCACTACCGTGCCTACCTGGAGTTCATCAGCGAGATGGAGGTAGATGCTGACAACCCCAAAACGTTTACGGTTTATGCCAATAAGAAATATATACTTGGCGAGCCTGCCATCAGCAATATGACGGTACTGCCCGCCCATATTTACGATCCGGAAGGCCTGCTTAGCCCATACCGGGTAGCGGACTTGTCCGACCCCGGGGCAGCAGACCGCCTTGTGGAATCTGACCCGGGGCTGCAGGCTTTTGCAGATGCCTTCAACAGCCCTAAGTACTCCCGGGAAAAAGGCTTTATCTCGGGTGCCGGCCCTTACACTTTTGAAGGCTGGGAAACCGGGCAGAAAATTGAATTGTCCCGCAAGGAAGGCTGGTGGGGGGATGACCTGAAGGAGGATTATCCTATGCTTAGCGCGGTACCGGAGCGGTTGGTTTTTACGATCATCCCTGATCAGACCGCCACGCTGGCTGCGCTTAAAGACGAACAGATTGACGTGACGAGCCAGATTGATGCTGAAGACTTTGTCGGCCTCAGGGATAATGAGCTGGTAAGCGAACGGTACGAATTGCACACCCCACCGGCACTCGTGTACTACTTTATCGGGCTCAACAATAAGTCTCCAAAACTGGCCGACAAAAGGGTACGCCGGGCACTAGCCCACCTGCTTGATGTGGATGAGCTGATCAATACCCTTTACAACGGCCTGGCCACCCGCACCGTGGGGCCCTTCCACCCTACCAAACCTTATTACCATGACGAGCTGCCCCCTATCCCCTTTGATCCGGAACAGGCACGCAGCTTACTGGCAGAAGCAGGCTGGGAAGATACCAACGGCAATGGTATTGTAGATAAGAACCTCAACGGCGTACTCACCGAACTGGAGTTGGACTATATCATCAGCTCAGCCAGCAAATTTGCCAACAACCAGGCCCTCCTTTTTCAGGATAATGCCAAACGGGCCGGCGTGAGCATTAATATCGTCCCTAAAGAATTTACGGTGCTGATCGACCAGGTCAAGAAGCGCGATTATGAAATCTACTCCAGCGGCTGGGGACAGGCACCAATACCCGATGACCCCAAGCAGCTCTGGCACTCGGAGAGCGACACCCCGTCTGGCGGCAACCGTGTCAGCTTCCGCAATGAAGAAGCCGACCGGCTCATCGAAGCCATACAGGTAACCCTGGACGAGCAGAAGCGCCGCGAGCTTTATCTCGAATTTCAGGAGCTGATATACGAAGAGCAGCCTTACATTTTCCTATTTTCGCCACTGGAGCGCATCGCCATCAGCAAACGGTTTGAAGCGATGGCCTCCGCCCGAAGGCCTGGTTTTTTTGTTCAGGACTTTGTTTTGCGGGATGTAGCGCCCCAATAATTCATTCACTGGACCTATTTCACCTTGATATTTGCCCCAATTCAATCTAAAAACCGACTCTATGACTTTACGTTATACCCTCCGCTTCTTGTTGTTTGCACTACTGACTGGCTTTTTCAGCTGTGGCAGCGACGCTGATCCCGCATCGGATACCGGTCAAACGAATCAGGGCATCGCCCCGGAATCGGTAAGCCTGCAGCTGGATGCGGAGCCCGATCAGCTCAACCCGGTGCTGACCATAAGCAATTATTCCAATACCATCATCGGTGCGGCCTTTTCCTATCTGCAGCGGCTCAACCCCACCACTCTTGAGCTGGAGCCCGCACTTGCCGTAAGCGCACCGGAGGTAAAGATCCTGGAAGAAGGCCCCTACGCAGGCGGCGTTTCCTACACTTTTGAAATCCGCCCGGAAGCCGTCTGGGACAACGGCAGCCCGGTTACGGCTGAAGACTTTCTGTTCACGATGAAAGCCACCTTCAACCCCAAAGTGCCGGCTGCGCCCTACCGGGTATATTTGTCCTTTATTAAAGAAGTAGAGATAGATGCGGAAAACCCGAAGCGGTTCACGGTCTACTCCGACCAAAAGTACATCATAGGGGAGGAAGCAATCAGCGCGGCTTTGCCCGTGCTGCCCATGCACCATTATGACTCCCTTGGATTGATGGCGGACATCCCCTTGTCTGACCTGATGGATACTGAAAAAGCCAAAGCTCTAGCCGAAAGCAACGAAAAGATCAACCAGTTTGCCGAGCAGTTTACCAGCCCCTTCTTCAGCCGGGAGCCGGAAGGTGTGAATGGCTGCGGGCCCTACAAGCTGGTACGCTGGGAAACCGGTCAGCGGCTGGTCCTTAAGCGCAAAGCAGACTGGTGGGGCGATCAGGTGGAAGGTGCAGGCATGGTCATGGAATCCTATCCGCAGGAAATGATCTTCCGCCCTATACAGGATCAGACCGCAGCGGTGGCTGCCCTGAAGGACGGGCAGCTTGATGTGCTGGCGAATATTTCGCCGGAGCAGTTCAATGAGCTGAAGGAAACGGCTTTTGTAGCTGAGAAATTTGACTTCTACACGCCTCCATCTCTGGTGCATGCCTTTATTTATGTCAATACCCGCCTCCCCAAACTGGAGGACCCCAGGGTGCGCCGGGCTTTGGCCTACGCCACTGATGTGGAAAGCATGATCAGTACGGCCTTCTCCGGGCTGGCAGAGCCTTCGACCGGCTCCGTGCTCGCTTCCTCTTCTTACCATAACCCGGATATCAAGCCTATCCCCTATGAAGTGGAAAAGGCCCGGGCTTTGCTGACCGAAGCAGGGTGGGAAGACAGCAACAATAATGGTATTGCAGATAAAGAAATTGACGGGGTACTCACGGAATTGTCGCTGGAGTACAAATACACCGCCGGGCGGCAGGTTTCACAAAATGTAGCGCTGCTGCTTCAGGAGTCTGCCAAAAAAGCCGGCATCGAAATCACCCTGACCCCACAGGAGCACAACGTGAACATGGAAGATGTCAGCCGCAGGGACTTCGAGCTCCTGGCAGGCGCCAAAGGCATTCAACCCATCACCTGGGAGCCCAAGCAGGAGTACCATTCGGAAGGGGATGACCGCAGTGGTTTTGCCACCCCTGAAACCGATGCACTTATTGACCGTATACAAGTTACCCTGGACCCCAAGGAGCGCAAGAAGCTCTACATGGACCTACAGGCCAAAATTCATGAGTCTATGCCGATCATTCCTATTTTGGTGCCGACCGGCCGGCTCATCATTAATAAGGAGTTGGAAGCCCCGATCACACCGGTGTTCCCGGGCTACGTCCCTGCATTATTAAAATTTAAAACCGAGGGCTAGGTGCCCGCCATTTATGCTGCAGTACCTGCTTAAACGCCTGTTGATTTTTCTGCC
>JANSXW010000298.1 GCA_024742755.1 bacterium
CGGGATTCGGGATTCGAATCCCAAAAAGGGATTCGCGAACCCCTATCCCAATTTCGGGATTCGGGAGTCGGGATTCGAATCCCAAAGCGGGAGTCGCGAATCCCAATCCCAATTTCGGGATTCGGGATGCGAATCCCAAAGCGGGATTCGCGAATCCCAATCCCAATTTCGGGATTCGGGATACGGGATTCGGGATTCGGGATTCGAATCCCCAAACGGGAGTCGTGAATCTCAATCCGAATTTCGGGATTCGGGATTCGAATCCCAAAGCGGGATTCGCGAATCCCGAATCCCAATTTTGGGATTCGGGATTCGAATGCCAAAGCGGGATTCGCGAGCCCCAATCCCAATTTCGGGATTCGGGATTCGGGATTCGGGATTCGAATCCCAAAGCGGGATTCGCGAATCCCAATTCGGGATTCGGGATTCGGGATTTGGGGCTCGCGAATCCCCATCCCGATTTCGGGATTTGGGATTCGAATCCTAAAGCGAGATTCTGTTAGGGCGCACTATAGCCAGTTTTAGAAGCAATCCCGTTAATCCAGGATCTAACAGACTTCGGGTGGGAATGGGCCCTCGTTAAGCAACTTTGGTTGGACAGGATTTTGTTTTGGCTTGCGCAAGATGCAGTGAGCTTTTCAACACGCCAGAGACGTGGACCGCCGTGAGCCGCTTGGCCGTCTTGCTTGGGTCAAGGGCAGGGTTGTGAGCCGGAGGTTGGCGCTGCGGCCCGGGCCGCCGGCAGATCCAGCAAGCAGCAGCCTGCAAAACGGCGTGCAATGAAACGCTCATTTGGAAACTTCTGACTTCCGACGGGTCTGTCTTCTGACGGCATTGCACGCACACGGGACCTCGACTCTAAGCAACCACCACATTCAACGGACCCGGGTTCTCAGCAACCAGGCAGTTCCAGCCACGCAAAGAAACACCAATAGACGGTCAAACCATGCCGCAGTATGGCGAACGGCCGAATGACAATAGTTAGGCTGCATTGGGAGGGCCCATTTATTTACACACTTTTTACGTTTCGATTTTGGCCGGCACGATGGGCATTGCGCGTGTCTACCTTGGCTGCTTCTGGAGTGCTGTTCGCTTCCTGAGCTCCGTCCCTGACGAGACGCTGCCAGCGAGAGGCGGGCTAGGCCCAGGGCTGCAGACTGCGGAGCCGCGTCGTCCTGTCGGGGCCTGCTGCAATTGTTCGATAGTTGTAGGGCTTCTCTGCTACGCTCGCAGCATGTCGATATATATATATATATATATGCATGTCTAAAGACCTGAGTGCTTTCGTATTTAGGGTGCATTATTCATGGGGGGAACGGGTGATCTCCAGGCATATGTTCTATTGACGCATGCCCCCTTACGTGCCCCAAGTTTCCCACCTTTCCGAAATGCTGGTGTTCATGAAACGGAGCCCCTTGGTAGAATAGTTTGTTTAAAACGAAGCCCTTTATTCAAATCTCGGGTGTTCCCGAAACGGAGTCCCTTCGTAAAATAGCTGCAAACGAAGCCCTTTCTTAAAATCTGTACTGTTCTCGAAGCGGAGCCCCTTTGTAAAATCTGTTGTTCCAAACGACGCCTTTTCTTAAAGACTCTGGTGTTCCCGAAACGGAGCTCCTTTGTAAAACGTTGCGTTCAAAGCGAAGCCCTCTCTTCAAATCTCTGGTGTTCCCGAAACGGAGCCCCTTTGTCAAATGTGTTCAAAACGAAGCCCTTTCTTCAAATCTCTGGCGCTGCCGAAACGGAGCCCCTTTGTAAAATATTTTGTTCAAAACGACGCCCTTTCCTCAAATCTCTGGTGTTCCCGAAACGGAGCCCCTTTGTAAAATATGTTGTTCAAAACGAAGCCCTTTCCTCAATTTTTGGTGTTCCCGAAACGGAGCCTTTTTGCATGGCCGGTTTGGGAGCCTTAAGTCGCTGGCAATTTTGCAGCGGCCCTCTGTCCACAGTATAGAGAGCTGTGCTGGGGCTGGCGCCCTGGCTTTCCCACACGGGCCCCATTGTAAAACATTGTGCTCAAAATGACGCCCTTTCTTAGAATCTCTGGGGTTCCCGAAGCGGAGCGCCTTTGTAAAATATTTTGTTCTACTCGAGGCCTTTTGTAAAATCTCTGGTGTCCCCGAAACGGAGCCCCTTTGTGAAATATGCTGTTCAAAACGAGGCCCTTTCCTCAATTTTTTGGTGTTCCCGAAACGGAGCCTTTTAGCATGGCCGGTTTAGGAACCTTAAGTGGCTGGCAATTTTGCAGCGGCCCTCTGTCCACAGTATAGAGGGCTGTGCTGGGGCTGGTGCCCTGGCTCTCCCACCCGGGCGGGCCCACCAAATCCACAAACGGAGGCTGGTCTTCTTCGTCGCCAGGATGCCAGTTACGCAGACGACCATCGCGGAGCGCTGCCTTTGCAACGACTTGGTGCAGGAGTCGGTCTGCAGCCCCGGTGTCTGCATTCCGCGCCATTTGAGGCACCGTGTTGGTGGAAGTTTTCACTTTAAGGCAGTCCAAACCCCATCTAGTTTTCCTTAAAGAGACTGCAGCTGCGACAAAGTTCAGCAACAGCGTCGTTTCTCCATTTTGTAGTTTGTCAGGAGGTCCCGCGAAAATTCCCTACTTTTGATTATGAGCCCCATTGCACATTGGTGTTATTGCCGCGATGTCTCCGAAGTTTCGCAGCATGCGCTTGTATACGCCCCCAGTTTCCCTTTTCCTTGTGTCATGAGGGAACGTTTTTGTTTGGTGAGCACGCACGCTACGCCTCTCGGCTTGAAAGCTTGCGTTCCTCTTGTGTGGTGACCACGCACGCCTTTCCTCGAGGCTCCAGCGCCTGGGCTGGAAAAGCGTGAGGCCTAGCCCGCGCAAGTTGTCATGACAACCCTCTTCGGTGTCGGGTGCCATTTTCAGGTACAGCCCAGCTGGCCTGATGAAGTCCCGCCGGCTTGCCGGGGGCGACGTGTGTGCCCCATCTTGTCTTCCTTAAAGAGACTGCAGCTGCGACAAAGTTCAGCAACAGCGTCGTTTCTCC
>JANSXW010000357.1 GCA_024742755.1 bacterium
CTCAACTGGCAGATACTGCACGATAGCCGTGTCCCGGATGACAAATTCCTCATAAACGGCTTCCACCGTATACACGCCCGGCTCTGTTACCGTGATGCTGCCTGTGGTGTCTCCCGTGCTCCAGGCGTAGCTGCTGTAGGGCCCCGCTACAGACAGCTCCGTGCTGAAGGGCTGCTCACAGAGTACCGTATCAGATAGCCCAAGATTGGCAATGTCGGCGGAAAGGTGTTCTATGCGGACGTCGTCTGCGTAGTAGTAGGTAGTTCCGTTTCCATCAGCATCCAACAAGATTACATTTGCTTCCTCATCCGATGCAAAGGACCCCATTGTAAAAAACTGCTCTCCTCCCCTGGCTTTGTACAGCCACCGCAGCGGGGTCCAGGCTTCGTAATCGGTAATAAAGAAGTCCGGGTCATTGCTTAAATCGGGTGTCAGGTGTACCAGGCGTTTACTGGTATAATCAAATGAATCCATCTCTACAGTTAACAGCGTATCTGTAAATAAAATGCCGAATTCACTAGTGGCTTGGTTACGGCCTTCTCTCAATGACAAATAAACCTCTATCATATATACCGAATCTTTGGCTAACGGGGCCACTAAAGCCCCCTGTAAATATTCGCCGCCATTTGGCGGCAGACATACCACGCATTGTATTCCAAAACCCGCATAAGCCTCTCCGCTGCGTGGGTACTGAAATCCAATACCTCCTCCCCCATTTGTCGGCACCCCGGCCCATTCATCTCCACAGACATGATAGTAATCCGAAGATACAGTAGGCGTGGTCCACCCCACCACAAGGTCCATACCGGTATGGGTGCCCGTTAAATCAATTGCAGTCGGGCAATCCAAATACTCCTCAAAGGAAGGGTTAATCACGAGGTTTTGGGCGGACAGGTTGAGAGCCCAAAAAGCCAGCACAATCAAGGTTTTGATCTTTGCTACCATAATCAACAGATGATAAATATGGAAAAACCGGCATAGTGGAAGGCCCCTCCGCTATGCCGGTTAAAAAGGTGTTAAATTGAATTATTCCCGGATGAGCTTGCCCTGAGCAGTTTCACCATCCGATTGCCAGGTATAGAGGTATATCCCGGCTGGCAGCTGCGGCAGTTGCAGGGTTTGCGCCGGTACTGCCCGTAATACTTGCTGATATACCGTCTGCCCGGCCATATTGATTAACCGGAATATACCCTGCCCTTTTAGAGCAGAATCATGGGCGAGGGTAAGCTCTCTGTTAAAAGGGTTAGGGAATACGCTGTTTTCTACCGCATAAGGTTGAGTGAGGTTGGGATTTGAAAAACCAGCCGGGGAATACCCGGGCCCGGCGTCAAAATCAATTCTCGTCGGATACAATATCCAATTGTCTTTTTGCGCGTAGGAAGCGGTCATCATAAACAAAAGCGTTGTGGCAAGCAGAAACTTAAGAACGCTGTGTGTGTGTGTGTGTCCTCCTTCGCCTGTTGGCTTCGGCGGATGGAATGTGTGTGTGACTTCTGTAATAACAGCGCCACGGGAAAGATTAAGCAAGTTCATTGTTCAGTGTTTAAAACTTGAGAGATAAAGAATAAGCGCTTATC
>JANSXW010000006.1 GCA_024742755.1 bacterium
CTGGCATACGAAACGGTGGAGAACCCCAACGGCAGCCTGCCGCTGCTGGTGCCTATGTCTGAAGTGGCCGGGCGCATGGCGATTCAGGAAGGCGCTAAGTTTCTGGAAAAACCAATGGGCGGTTCCGGCGTATTGCTGGGCGGCGTACCGGGCGTGGAACCGGGCCGTGTACTCATCCTGGGCGGTGGTGTAGTAGGTACACAAGCGGCAAAAATGGCCGCTGGTCTTGGTGCACAAGTCACGATCATGGACATCAACCTCGACCGCCTGCGCTACCTGGCCGACGTGATGCCCGCTAATGTCAATACGGTGTACAGCAATGAAATGAACATCCGCAAGCACATCAGGCAAGCCAACCTCATCGTTGGGGGCGTACTCATTGCCGGGGCTAAAGCACCCCACCTGATTACCCGTGACATGCTTAAAGATATGATCCCGGGCACTGTATTGGTAGACGTTGCCGTAGATCAGGGCGGCTGTATCGAAACCTGCAAGCCGACCACGCACGAAGACCCAACCTTCATTATCGATAATGTGGTGCACTACTGTGTGGCGAATATGCCCGGTGCGGTACCTTACACTTCTACCATTGCCCTGACCAACGCGACCCTGCCTTACGCCATCCAACTGGCGAACAAAGGCTGGAAGCAGGCTTGCAAGGACAACGAGCCCCTCAAGAAGGGCCTGAATGTTATTGATGGAAAAGTAGTGTACAAAGGTGTGGCGGATGCCTTCGGGCTTGAATTCACGCCGGTTGAGCAGTTTCTTTAAACTTGCTCCACCTATAGCCTGAGCGGGGCTGCTTACCGAGCTGGTAGGCAGCCCCGTTTTTTTATGGGCCCTGATTTTTCGGTGAAGGCAACGAACATCCGGACCGGCTGCTGCGTGTAAGAAGCACACTGTTTCACCAAAAATCAAATGATATGACCAACCCACAGGAAGTGATTGATGCGCTAAATGATTTGCTGCAGCAAAATGTAGATGCACGGCAGGGCTACGAAAAAGCACGCTCCGATGTAAAGCAGCCCGTCCTCGAATCTTACCTGACCGACAAGGTCGTGCAACGACAAGCCTTCATTGAAGCGATTACCCAAGAGATCATCACCCTCGGTGGTTCTGCCAAACGGGAAACTACTGTAAAAGGCAGCCTGCACCATAGCTGGATCGACATCAAATCCGCACTATCCTCCAATGATGAGGAAGCCGTATTTGAAGAATGCGTGCGCGGAGAAAAGAACAGCCTCAAGACCTACAACAAACTACTGGAAAATACATCCTGGCCTGCCTCTACCAAAACGATGGTCCTGCGTCAGCGCGATCAGATCAAAGCCGACCTGGAGCGGGCAGATGCGATGGCAGATGCACTGGACTAAATAGAGATGCTATGTTAGCATCTCTAATGCACTTAGGAAATATCCTATGACCATGATTGGTATGCCGGTTTTAGCTGCCGTTGAGCCATTTGTCAGCATATACTGACCCCAAAAAATCAATGGAAAAGACCGAGCAGGACGAGGGCTCAGCCACTTTGGCTGGGCTTTCTTTCTTTGGCAGCCTCCCCTTCGAACTTCTAAACGCCCGGAGGGTTGCAAAAATGAACCCAATGAAAGCTAGAGTATATTTTTTAACCCCTGCACCACACCAAACATGAAGCCTCAAAAAACAGCAGCAGTACTATTGATCATTGCACTGACGGTTGCCATACTGTATTACGGAAGCGGATTTCTGATCCCCCTCGCCTTTGGTATCTTGCTGGCTATGATTTTCCACCCTCTGGCCTGTTGGGTTGAACAAAAAGGTATGCCCCGATGGGTCAGCATCGGGCTCTCCCTTTTTATCTTCATCCTGGCCTTCGGTATTTTGAGCGGTGTGATGGTCATACAAACCCGGTCTCTGGTCAAAGACTGGCCCAAGATACAGGAACAGCTGGCCAAACAGGAGCAGAAAATAGAGCAGTACATCATCGAAAATATAGGGATCGTTTCCGAGGAGCGGATCAACAAAGCCAAAGACCGGCTCGCCGAGCAACAAGCCGCTATGGTCAATATGGCTAAAGGCTTCGTGGGCTCGGTGTTCTCGTTTTTTACAGGGCTCATTTTTGCGCTGGTGTATATGGTCTTCATCATGCTGGTGCAAAGGCGGCTGATCAAAGCTGGACTTGACCTCGTGCCCAAATCGAGGCGAAACGAAGCCCGGGAAGTGATGCACAGTGCCCGTCAGACCGCCTCGGAGTATCTGACCGGCCGGCTGCTCCTCATCGGCATTCTTGCCCTGATTTACGCCATCGGTTTTCTGATTTTCGGATTGCAATACGCCATTCCAGTGGCCCTGCTTGCTGCTGTGCTGTCCATCATCCCCTACATCGGCAACATCATAGGCGGCCTGTTTGCGCTGATGCTCGGCGTCGCGACCGGCGGCTCCACGACCCTGCTATTAGGCATCATTGGCACGATGACCCTGGCACAGGTATTGGAAAACAATGTCCTCACTCCCTGGATCATGAGCCGCGAAGTCAACCTCAACCCACTGGCGACTTTTGCCACTGTCATCGGTTTCAGCCTGATCTGGGGCGTGGCGGGGTCCATCCTGGCCATCCCCATCACCGGTGTCGTGAAAAAAATATTTGAGCATGTAGATGGGCTGAAGCCGCTTGCTTTTGCGCTGGGCACGGGGGATGGGGAATGAGGTGGAGCGGAGGTCATCGATTTTGCCACGGTGGAAAAACGACGCCTTATCCGACAACTGAGGCTCCCTACTTCAAGCCCTCGCCTGGTAATAAATTGCATTTGACGGGCGGATGGGCTGCGCCCTTCCTCAGGTGGGGGAGAACTTAAAGTTTTTGAAGGCCACCGCCTGCGGCTTTTGGCTTTTTCATTGCCACGCCCTTACGAATGCGCTGCATGGTCAATAATATAAAATACGGACTGGCTGAAAAGAAAGGTGCTTTTTCATGATAAGAGGATGGGCTGCGCCCTTCCTCAGGTGGGGGGGGAACTTAAAGTTTTTGAAGGCCACCGCCTGCGGCTTTTGGCTTTTTCATTGCCACGCCCTTACGAATGCGCTGCATTCGACGGTCGCAGCAATGAAAAAGCCATTCTGCTTTCGCAGAATGGCCTTCAAAAACTTTAGTCGGGATGAGAGGATTCGAACCTCCGGCCTCACGCCCCCCAGACGTGCACTCTAACCGGGCTGAGCTACATCCCGAAATTTAAATCTCCGGCTAATTTTAATGTCTGTCATCAAAGGTGGAACTTACGCCCCCTCCCGATAACTATCGGGATGCACTCTAACCGGGCTGAGCTACATCCCCACTCTTACTGATTTCCGAAAAGCCGGAATCCCCTTTTGGGATGCCCTCTGTTTTCCGGGAACGCAAATATAAGTAACCCCGGCATCCGGTGCAATATTTTGGGCAAAAGAAAATTTCAAAGTACCGGCCTGTGCTTTGAACACCGGCTCTGATTTTTGCATTACTCTGACATGCGGACAAGAAAATGTAATTTTAGGTTTTTAACAATTCAATCTATCCACATTATGAGCATGAAGCATTTACTATTTGCCCTGGCCTTTGGCTTCGCCTTTGCAAGTTGCGGGGGTGCCGGCACTGATTCAGGTGATGCTGGTTCGGCTGCTGACTCCACAGCTACGGAAGAAACGGTGACGGAGGAGGAACCCAAGGAAGACAAATCCACCCGCAAAAGCCCGCCCCGTACTGCGGAAGGCGAAATTGGCTCTGCTGCGGTAACGGTCAGCTATGGCAGCCCATCGGTACGCGGCCGTACCATTTTTGGCGACCTCATACCTTACGGCAACATCTGGCGCACAGGCGCTAACGAGGCCACTACCATTACCTTTAGCGAGGATGTCATGGTGGAAGGAGAGGCGCTGCCTGCCGGCACTTATGCTTTGTTTACGATTCCCGGAGAGGAAGCCTGGACGGTTATCTTCAATAAGGAAGCAGAGCAGTGGGGTGCCTACGACTATGACGAAAGCATGGACGCTCTTCGGGTGGAAGTGGCCCCGGAAACCCTAAAAGAAAGTGTAGAAATGCTGGAATTTGAAGTGGGCGGCGATATGGTCACCATGCGGTGGTCAGACGTGGCTGTGCCTTTCAAAGTTTCTACTGTAGAGTAAATCCGATCCTGGGTGCTTTCTCCGGAAAGCCCCAGTACTTCTCACCTTTTCCATTATGGCCTACCTGAAACCCTTCCTGCTTGCTGCAGTTGCCTTCACAGCCCTTGATTTGCTCTGGCTGGGGGTGGTGGCACGGGGTATTTATGCCCGCTACCTTGGGCAGCACATGCGGCCCTCTACCGATTGGGTTGCGGCGATCCTTTTTTACTTTATTTTCCTGTCTGGAATCATCTACTTCGTTGTGCAGCCGGGCACTCATCAATCCGGAACGGCGGTCCTCCTGCGCGGGGCTTTTTTCGGGATGGTGACCTACAGCACCTATGAGCTGACCAACCGGGCGGTCCTGCAAGACTGGCCCTGGCCAATCGTCCTGATCGATATTGCCTGGGGCACGGTGCTTTGTGCCTTTGCAGGGTGGTTCAGCTGGTACTTTTCTCAAAATGCAGCATAGGCCAGCCCGGCAAACAGGGCCGCAATCAGGGTGCTCCAAAAGTTGACGGTGTGGTTATTAAGCACGCCCCGCCGCTGAAGGGTCGCCCCCAGCAAGCTATCCGACCAATTTCCTACCATACCGGCCAGAGCAACAACAAGCGCCAGTGGCCAGGACTGCATCCCCCAACCAACAGGCAGGGCGATCAGCATGGCACCGCCCAGCCCAAACAGGGTACCTTCCCGGCTGACCATACCATCTGCGCCTCCGGGGCCGGATTGCCAGGTCAGAATGTTCCGGTAGCTTCGGCCATAAAGCGTTCCCAGTTCGGAGGAGAGCGTATCTGAAGTGGCACTGCTGATGGCTGCGGCCATCATCGGGTACGCGAGGGGGACTACCCAGTCCGTGCCCCAGGCCAGCCCACCCAATACCGCTGCCACTCCGCCATTTGCGGCAGCGTTGACCCAGCTGCGGCGCCCGCCTGCTTCCTGCGCTACGCCCATCGCTTCCTTTCTTGACCGCTGCCACCGCGTAGCCAGCGAACCGGTCACGAAAAACAGCCCTAACAAGCCTATGCCCAGCCAACGCCCCCCAAGGTAAATGCCCGTCGCGATAAAGGCACCGGCCAGCCCCCCACTCCAGCTGATCGCTTTGGCCCGGATGCTAAGCAGTACCGCTGCCGCCAAAAGAACCGGAAATCCCCAGCCTGCATAAGGCTCCACTTCAATCCCGATAAAACTCATTTCGAAAAATTTGACACGCTCGGTATTTTATTGTAAGATTACATAAACAAACAAAATAATTATGAAACCATATCCACCAATTACCGACTATATGGCGACTAAGCTCGTCACCTTCAATCCCGATATGGATATCCGGGAAGCCATTGATATCCTCCTGAAAAAGAAAATCTCGGGCGCTCCGGTTTTAGATGCCAGCGGGCAACTCATCGGCATGCTCTCGGAGGCCGATTGCCTGCGCATTCTTATCGAAGGCCCCTACAACCACGAACCTTCCTCTGCCAACATCAAAGTGGGCGATTACATGTCGGGGCGTGTGAAGCATATCGAATCCTCCAAAACCATACTTGATGCCGCCTATGAATTCGTGCACAGCGGTTACAAACGGCTGCCGGTGCTGGAAGAAGGCCGCCTCGTAGGGCAGGTCAGCCGCGTGGATATTCTCCGGGCCATCCAGAAAATGAAACCAGCTGTCAAGCATATCCCTGACAGCTGGCGCGGCCGCGAGCCGGCAATGCCGACCTACAAGCAGACCTTCTATGGCAAAAATTCTTAAACCCTAAATTACCCGATTGCCGGCATTGGCTGTCCGGTGCCTAAGCTGCGCAGCATATTCCAGTGGATGCGCAAGGCAGAACGGAAAGACGGCAGCGTATGGTAAGGGAAGTTGTATTCCTGAGCAGTTTCCTGCACAATTTTGGAAATACGGCGGTAGTGGATGTGGCAGACATTTGGGAACAAATGGTGCTCTACCTGATAGTTCAGCCCGCCCACAAACCAGGACAGGATGCGGTTGTTGGGCGCATAGTTCGTGGTGGTCATCAGCTGATGCACCGCCCAGTTGTGCCCCAGGTTGCCTTCTTCATCCGTTGTCGGGAAAACCGCAGCTTCCATGACGTGTGCCGTTTGGAAAACACACCCAAGCAGGAAGCCGAGCGCAAAGTGCATAATGGCGAAACCAATAACGGTAATCCACCAGCTCGCCGGAGAGAATACCAATGGGATGACCAGCAGGTAGATGTAGTAGACCACCTTCACGAAAATCAACTCCGCAAATACTTTAGGGAAGGACATATCGTGCTGTTCCAGCAGGCCGGAGCGGTGATAGCGCACCAATTGCTTGAAGTCTTTGGTTGTAATCCACATGTGCGTCATAAGGCTGTAGAGGAACCAGGCATAAAAATGCTGGAATTTATGGAACCAAAGGCGCTCCTGTTCCGGAGAAAACCGAAGCAGTTTGCCGGCGTCGATGTCCTCATCCATACCATGCACATTTGTAAAGGAATGGTGGAGGGTGTTGTGCTGAATCTTCCAGTTGGGCGCAAACCCGCCAATCAGGTTGATGACCCAGCCCAGCACGCCGTTGACGTATTTATTTCGGCTGTAGGCCCCGTGATTGGCATCGTGCATCACGGAAAAACCGATCCCAGCGGTTACGATACCGAGCGCCGTCCAGGCCAGAAGCACCAGCCAGGCATTGGTCACAAAACCGCCAACAATAGCGCCATAGAGCAAGGCGTAAGTGCCCACGAGCACTACGGTCTTGGTCACCATCGCTGCATTAGCGTACTTGGAAATGTTGTTTTCCTGGAAATAATCGTTGACCCGCTTTCGGAGAGCCATAGCAA
Organism: bacterium; assembly: GCA_024742755.1. Classification (GTDB taxonomy): domain Bacteria; phylum Bacteroidota; class Bacteroidia; order Chitinophagales; family Saprospiraceae; genus Phaeodactylibacter. The sequence goes on from JANSXW010000006.1 coordinate 6,933, forward strand.
ATTCCCGTTGCCCCTTGTCGCGGCTGAATCGAATGTCTTGAATGTTCATCTTGGAAAAAATTAGCGTAGAGGAGAAAGTATTCGTTTGATGATTCTGATCGACCTTAGGCAGATCTGTTTATTTATAGCTTGGATAAAGGTAATCAATCCTGATGCCCGGTTGTGCATGACTGCTGAAAAAATGACATCGGAATTACTAAATGGAAATAGCTGAACAAACCGCAAAAGGCTTCTTCAGCTATTGGCCGAGGCTGTAAATCTGTAGGCGTACCGGCATGCGTCATACCATTTCTGCCGGGTCCTTTTCGGTTTCTTCTTCGGAAGGGGCGTTGACATTATCGGCTTTGCCTTTCTTCTTGGTGAACGCCACCAGCAGAATCCAGGCCGGAATCACAATAAGGGACACCACCATTGCAATGAAGGCAACTTTGGCAGCAAAGAGGTCTAACAGGAACATTGGTTTACATTTTTGTGAGTAAGAGAGGCAGCCTGCCCCTTTTTCACATCAATAATACGGCGGTTCCCAAATTCAGGTAATGACCTTTGTCACCCTGAAGCCATGAAAAATATTAGGCTTTTTACGGTACCTAAGCTTCCTCTTCCGGCTCAGCAGCCTCTTTTTTCCCTTTCCGGCGGTAGTAAGCAACAATTGCCCACACCGGAACCACAACTGTCAGAAACAGCAGCAACAAAAAGATGGCCTTCGCCCGTATGATTTCAAGAAGGATCATTGGAATAAAATTAAGTGAACAATGACACCTTCAATATGCAGGTCAATTGTGTTTCCATTACTGACAGACCACAGCCCTTTACGGTGCGGTTTGTCATTACTTTTGCTGTGCAGCCTTCACCCGGTTGAGGAAAAGCCGTGCCGAGCCCACATCCACCGCCTGTATCTCGTAGGTGTTGCCGTCGTCCATTTTTGTGATCAGTTCCTTGCTCTTCATCGCGCCCAGGGCATCCATGAACTCAGGGTTATTGGACGTGATGCTCATGATGCCCTGCTTGAAGCCGAAGAAATAGAACAGCTCGCTCGGCGACTTGATGTACAGGTACAAACGGTCATCTTCGTTGCTCGGCATTTTGTACTCCACGTAAGCTTCCAGCATCTTATTAAGCGGCTCACCGGCTACGGAGACCACGCCGATTTTGTCTTCTTTGGACACAAAAGACTGATACTCCGCATCCCACTTCATCGGAATTTTTGAGAACAGGAAGGTATAGGGATTAACCTTTTTCGGGATATCGAGGATACCATTCCCCAGGGTGGCCAATGCTTCCCTCGCTTCCGTGCCTTCCGGGAGCAGGTTCATCAAAGCTTCCCGGTAAAAGTCCAGCTCGGTGAGGTAAACGATGGGCTTGGCATCGAAACTCATGGACTCGATGTCGTTCATCATGATTTTCAGAAGCTTGTCCGGCACAATGAGCTGTACGCCCGACATGAACTCCGCGTCGATTTCGTACCGCTGCACGCCTTCCTCCTGTTGCCCGATCGATGGGATAAGCGACATGGTATCCGAAATGATCATCTCATCCGGATTGACCACTTCCTCGTACCGGGATTCCATCACCCCTGAAGCATCGATGCTCACGTAATTGAGCCCGGTGCCCAGGTTGAACTTCCCTTTGCCCTCCAGTTTGCCGGAGCCATTCCAGAAAGTCAGCTGATTGCCGCGTATGCCATTGGTCTGAATGCGGACGGAATCCCCAAAAATGAAGTAATCCTTATCCCGGTTATATTTGAAAATCCCCTTTACCGGCAGGATTTGCCGGTCCTTGCGGAAGAAAAGGGGCATCATCACCCGTGGGTAGATCTCTGCCGTTTCCTTACTCAGGAAGAAACCAGTAGCAAGGGGCTCTCCTTCCAGGTTTTTGGGCTCATCAAAGCTGATGGCGAGGTCATTCTTATCGGCTTCACTTTGGACGGTGAACCAGTAGCGGTAGGGCAGGCGCTCCGCATCAAGGCGGGCAAAACCGTCAAAACTCAGGTTCTTGGTTTCCGCTCTCAGCCCGATCTCGCCCTGAAACTCAGTGCGCTGATCAATGTAAAACTCGTCTTCCTCCGTCACTTCCCCTTTACCTACGGTTACCACCGGGCGTTCGTCGTACGGCCCTTTGCCCAGGGGCTGGCCGACGATATTTTCAAACTCGATTTCCTGCTCCCGGTCCCCTACGTTGTACTCGTAGAACCCTGAGGCCTGATAAAACCTGCGGCCTTTGACATCCACTGTGGCCCGCTTGATGACGTGGTTCTGGTTCAGGGTATCGGCTACGATCCTGGCATTCTCCAAAGTTGCCATCTCGCCGTCCTCCCCAATTTTCACAAAATTGCTGTCGGGGTAAACAAAGGCGTCTGCTGCAATCAGAAAAGGCACGCCGCTCACGCTCAGCTCGTCGGTCTTGAGGTCGTAGAAAGCTTCTCCCCCTTCGAAATTCAGCGAGTCTTTGCCAGGATGAATGGACGTGAACTTGCCGGGCGATCCCTCTTCGGCCTTGAAGGTGATGCTCTCATCTGCCATGTCCCAGGTAAACTCATTGATGGAGGTCTTGTACTGAATAGCAGGGAGCTTGGTTTCCAAAAACGCCTGATTGGCTTTGAAGGTGGCCAGTTGTTCCTCAAAGTCTACATCACTTTGTACATTGGTGGTTTCCAGCGCGATATCATCCAGGTCCTGGGTTTTGATTTTCACCGCTGTGGTATCCGCAGTAGAACTGAAGGCTCCAAATGAGAACAGGTTGGAGACCATCGTTGCCGTCTCCCAGTCAAAAGTACCGTCGCCTTTCAGGCCGCCTGGGGTCAGGATGAGCGTTCCATCCAGGGTGTGGACTTCCTCCGGGAATAGCTTAAAGGCTTCCTCCTCTGAGCGGATATACATGCTATCCTGATAGGGCCGCCAGTCAATTTTTACGTCAATACCGCGTACTTGCGGCACTTCCAGCCCTTCCTCCCTTGATTCCTCCAGGTTGAACTCTTCGGCACTCGCCAGCATTTGCTTCGGCATCCAAATCATGTCCTCCGAGTCAATGGAAGCCCCCAGGTAGGTGAGGTTCCCTTTGCCCAGCAGGCCTGAGTTGCTTAGCGCAAGTTCTCCGGTATACAAGCCCCGCTCCTGATAGGCGGTATATCCTTCGCCCTCGGTTTCGTGGATAAAGCCAAGGGATTCATCCTCCTGCAGGCTGACCGTCTCCTCAAAGGGAGGGAAAATGCCCGCCGGGTAGAGGGTCCCCTCAAATTGCACATCCTCACGGGTATAAAAGTCCAGGTGGTTGAAACTGAACGGGTTGACCTCAAAGTAAAAGGAGTCACGGGTGTAGGCCCGTTTCTGGGCAGAAGGATAATCGTAGAAAACGTAGGAATAATCCTTGCTCTGCAAAGAAGGGAACATGGGGATATCTTCCTTTCCGGACTTGTTGGAAGGAGCATCAATCAGCAGTACTCCGGTCAGGTGCTCCAGCCGTGACCCGATGGACAGGGCTTCGGGCTCGCCGCTCTTCATCAGCTTGCCGGTAGGTACAAACAGGTCGAAAAAGCGGACAGAGTCCAGATCAATCTGGAAAGGCTCATATTTAAAATGGAAGTCTTTGCCTTCCAGAGTCGTCAGGCCGGCAAAAAGAACGCCATCGAAATCAATATTCCGGTTGTCCTGCACCACCAGGTGATCGCCTTCGGGCTTTAAGGCAACGCGTTGCTTGGCACTCAGTTCCACCATATCCACTCCGCGGACATCAATGCTGTTGTTCGCCAGGTTCATAACGGCATTGGTGCTATCGGTGGTGGACCGAATCCGGAGCACATCATAGTCGATCAGGTCACGGTAAGCATCTGCGTACAGGAACACCTTGTCTTTCACCTCCACGATTTCCTCTTCGGGGTAGTAGTTGATGAAGCCCCGGGCCACCATATCGTAAAGCAGGCTTTTGATATTTTCGATACCGAACTTCGGGTTGAGGCGCTGCGCCACGTCAGCCGCCGGCAGTGTTTTCACCCCGCCGTTATTATCGTACATCACCTTCAGAATGGCGATGGGGTTAACGGAAGCGATACTCTGCAACTGCCGGTAGTCTTGTTCTGTGAAGTAGTTCAGTGATTCAAAGACCACATCTTCCTTACGCTGATAGGGCAGCTTGCCCCGCCCGATGGCAATAGAATCGCCGTTGAGGTAGGCCGTCATGGTATTGGCGTAGAAGTTGATGCCGTGCAGGGAGCTGTAGAAAGGGTTTTGGTCCGCCGCGCTTTCGCCTCGGGACAGGGTCATCTCCCGCTCTTTGATTTCAAAGCGGACATCTACGGAAGGGTGGTAAATGGAGTCGTTGCCAAAATAAAGCACGCCCTCTACCCCACTGCCTGCAATGCGGTCCTCCCGCCGGATGGTAAAGAGTTCGGATGCCCCCCGGAACGATGCGGTGCTGTTGGCATCACGGATATTGATGGTTGCCGGCTGCTGCTTATTGCCAAAGCCATAAACGGTGGTGCCGTGCAGGCGGAAGTACCCTTCGAAAGCAATGCCTTCTCCGATATTGCTGACTTCCAGGCGCTCGGTAGATTCGAACCTCGGGAAAGACCCCTCCACAGCATCGCTGCTCGATACGAGTTTATCGCTAAAGGTGCCGGTCACGGCTTTATTGCCGAAGTAGACAGGGTAGTGCATTTTCGCATCTTCCACTGAGTAGAGGCTCTTGATGGCTTCAAACTCGTAGGCTCCCAGTTCTGCGAAAACCCCTTTAGGCAGGCCGTGCCGCTCCCAGGTGACCCGCCCACCGGTGCCCCGCCACATGCGCTCTACCGGTTCAAAGGTACCTGAAGTCTGGTAAATGAATATGGAATCTGTCCGCCGCTGCGCCATCAGGTCCAGCCCTTCAAAGTCGATCATCGGCTGATCGTTTTTGAATTTGAAGGTAAAGTCATCCGTATAAGCATACCAGGAGGTACCGCCGGAATCAGAGTAGCGCAAGGCACGGCGCTCGAAGAAGTGGGTGGAGAACTCCAGAAAGTCGTCAAAGGGGCGCAGCCGCCGGTTTTCTATGCCCGCCAGCATCTGGTCCATCACACTGTGCCATTCCTGAAAGACCCGCGCGGGATCCTTGGTATTTTTCACCTTAGTCAGAGCGCGCAGGTAGTTTTGGAAGTAGGGCCCGGCGGTCATTCGCTGCTCCAGCATGGCGTTGCCGGTTTTGAGAATTTGCTGTACTTCCTCCTCGGTAAACTGCCCGCTGGCGAAGACATCGGCAAATTCCTTGTAGGCTTCCTCCAGCACTTCCCGCTTGCTGCTGGTCATGTACTCCTCCAGCTGCCGGATAAACTCGGCGTGGTCTTCAGAGAAGCGCTCCAGTCGCTGTGCGTTTGAAATGGTGGTCAATAAAAAAAGAAAGGAAAGGACAATCGTAAGGATTCTGGCCATGCTGAATTTATGCTATTGTTTTTCAAACAGCAGGCAGCACCAGTCGCCACGGTGCAGGGTATGTTGGCATTTGAACCCAACCTGGGCTGCCCGTTCGGTCACCATAGCTTCGTCTACCTGCAAAACCCCTGAGGCCAGCAGCTGCCCGCCGGCGTTCAGGCGCTTATATAACGCCTCAAGGGAATGTAATATTACGTTTCTGTTAATGTTTGCCAAAATAATGTCGTAGGCACGCTCCGGCACCTTGGACAGGTCCCCGAAATAGGCTTTGAGGTGAGGCACGCCGTTGCGCCCGGCATTCTCAACAGTGCTTTCGTAAGCCGGTTTTTCAATGTCCACGGCATCGATCTCTGATGCGCCCAGCATGCCTGCCAAAATGGCCAGGATGCCGGTCCCACAGCCATAATCAAACACCACTTTGCCTTCCCAGCTGAGGTTTTCCATTTGCGCCATCATCATATAGGTGGTCTCGTGGTGGCCAGTGCCAAAAGCCATTTCCGGGTTGATCACAATTTCGTAGCGGACGGCGGAGAGCCGGTCGTGGAAAGGCGCCCGCACGCCACAAAATTGCCCCACCTGTATCGGCTGGAAGTTGGATTCCCAAACTGCATTCCAGTTTTGGTGCTTCACCAGCTCCCGCTTGAAGGTAAAAGACAGCTTACCGGAAATATCGCTCAGCCGCTGCTCAATCGCGAAGGCATCCGCGTCCGCACGCAGATAGGCATGCAGCCCGTCTTCCGTTTCTTCGAAGGTATCGAAAGGGAGTTCCCCCAAAAAAGCCAGAATGATCTCCCGGGACGGCGCATCCGCCGTGATAATATAGCGATAATAATCCATAACTGTTGGTTTTTCAAACTCGACTCCCCCTCAAACCCCTAACCCCTAAACCCTAACCTCTCCCCTCTAACCCCTAAACCCCAACCCCTAATAAACCTCCCCCTTAGCCGCCCGCAGCGTATTCATCAGCAACGACACCACCGTAAGCTGCCCAACGCCGCCCGGCACAGGAGTAATCCAGGAAGCTTTTTCCGCCACCGCCTCGTAGTCCACATCTCCGCAAAGCCGGTACCCCTTTTCGCGCTCCGGCGCATCTACGCGGTTGATGCCGACGTCAATAATAACGGCGCCTTCCTTCACCATATCCGGTTTTACAAACTCCGGAATACCGATGGCTGCCACCAGAATATCGGCGCGGCGGGTATACGCGGCCAGGTCTTTGGTGCGGGAATGGCAAAGCGTCACGGTAGCATTGCCGGGGTAGCCCTTGCGGGAAAGCAAAATGCTCATTGGGGTGCCCACGATATTGCTGCGGCCCAGTACCACGACCTCCTTGCCTTCGGTAGGCAATTCGTAACGGCGGATCATCTCCAGGATGCCGGCTGGCGTGGCGGGCAAATAGCAAGGCATGCTTTGCGCCATGCGCCCGAAGTTGACCGGATGGAAACCGTCAACGTCTTTCCGGGGGTCGATAGCAAGCGTTACCCGCTCTTCATTGATGTGGCCCGGCAGGGGCAGCTGCACGATGAACCCGTCAATAGCGTCGTCATCATTCAGGCCGTGCACTACTTTAAGGACCTCCTCCTCTGAAGCATCCGCAGGGAGGCGGACCAGAGAAGACTCGAAGCCTACTTTTTCGCAGGAGCGGACTTTATTGCGCACGTAAACCTGACTGGCGGGGTCTTCTCCCACCAATACGGCTGCCAGGTGCGGCGCCCGCTTGCCGGCAGCTTTCAGCTGTTGGACTTCCTCTGCCAGTTCTGCACGGATTGTTTTGGCCAGGGCTCTTCCATCAAGTATCTGCATAGGGCTTATTTTTGCTGCAAAGGTAGGAATTAATCAATAGACTCCGGCCAATTCTGCTGCGGCAAAGCGGACAACCTTGGTGCCGCTGAAGTGTTAGAACCAAAAAGTAAAAACGACGATCCACACAAATATGAACTTCAAGGAACTCCAACAGCAGCTGGCCCAAACCAACACCCGCCTCATAGCGGTCTCCAAAACCAAACCCCATGAGCAGATTATGGAATTGTACGATTTGGGGCAGCGCGACTTTGGCGAAAACCGGGTGCAGGAGATGGCCGACAAATACGAAGCCCTGCCTAAAGACATCCGATGGCACTTGATTGGCCACCTGCAAACCAATAAAGTGAAATACATGGCGGAGTTTGTGCACCTCGTGCATTCCGTAGACCGCCAGAAAGTACTGAAGGAAATCAATAAACGGGCTAAGCAGTCCGGACGGGTGATCGATTGCCTGTTGCAGTTTCATATCGCTGAGGAGGAAAGCAAATTCGGTTTTGATTTACCGGAAGCGCAAGCTATGCTGGAAAGCCCCGCTTTCCAAAACTTTGAGCATGTGCGCATCTGCGGGGTCATGGGCATGGCGACCTTTACGGACGACGAGGACAAAGTCCGCAGGGAATTCCAGGCCCTGCACCGGATTTTCGATACCCTGCGCGAAGCTTATTTTTCCGGTCAGCCCCACTTTAAGGAAATCTCTATGGGCATGTCGGGCGACTACCCGCTTGCTCAGGAAGAAGGCAGCACGATGGTCCGCATCGGCAGCTTGTTGTTTGGCCCACGAAATTAAATGCCTCTGCTATGAAAATCACCATCATAGGCGCAGGCAATGTGGGCAGCCACCTGGCACTGACGCTTCATCAGGCCGGCTACAGCATTCTGCAGGTCTACAGCCGGCAGCTTTCCAAAGCCCGGTCGCTGGCTGAACAGGTTGGCGCCGCTCCCATCCATCAGTTAAGCGTGGTAAGCCCTGAAAGCGAACTTTGCCTGCTGGCGGTCAAAGACGATGCCATCGGCCTGGTGGCCCACAGCCTGTCTGACTTTTTGCCCCAAACTTCTTTGCTGGCCCACACCTCAGGCGCCACCCCTTCCACCGTGCTCGCCAATGCCTGGCCGCGATGGGGCATCTTCTATCCCCTGCAGACCCTTACCATGGGACAGCCGGCTGATTTCACCCAAATCCCCCTGTGCATTGACGGTGCAACCCCAGCTGTACAGCAGGCCCTACAGGAAATCGCCGGGAAGATCAGCCATCAGGTGCACCTGGTCAACGATGAGCAGCGCGCGACCTTGCACCTGGCTGCCGTGTTCATCAACAACTTTACCAACGCCATGCTGCAGGCCAGCCACACCCTGACCGGGGAAGCCCACCTGCCCCGCGATATCCTCAAGCCCCTGCTGCAGGCGACCATTCAGAAAGGCACCCGGCAGGAGCCCCGAAAGGTTCAGACCGGCCCTGCCATACGCCGGGATCAGCAGACCATTGAGCGCCACCTTGGGCAACTGTCGAACCATCCCGAGCTTTCAACCGTCTATAAAGCCATCACTTCTTACATTCAAACTTTTTAAAGCATGCGCATCGCCGGCTATATCGAACATCCCACACTGAAAATCACCATTTTTCAGATGGACAACCGCTTTACCGTCAAGTTTGAAGACGGGAAACACGAACAGGCCTACAAATTCCGCACGGGCGAATACATCAATTCCGTCAACGACATCCGCCGGCTGGTAGATGCTACCTTTATAGCAGACGCGATGGCAGAAATGGCCCGCCTGCACCGCATTCATCAGGGCGCACTGCAACGCCTGCAGCCTGAGGAAGCGGAAGACGAATTTGACGATATTTTGTAAGCCGGAATTCGGACCAGGTATCCTGCACGATATCGGCAGGGGTTTGCTTATCTTCAGCCCGGAACAAACCCTTCCTCATTTATGTCCTATCACGCCCGAACCGGCCGAAGTGCACCTCTTGGTGCGACCGTTTACCCGGAAGGCACCAACTTCAGCATTTTCTCCAAGCATGCCTCCGCCGTTGAGCTGCTGTTGTTTGACGCCAATGACCACAGCACGCCCCTGCGGGTATTCCGGCTCGACCCGGAAGCCAACAAAACGTTCTACTACTGGCACATCTTTGTGGAGGGGGTGCAGGAAGGGCAATTGTACGGCTGGAAGGTTTACGGCCCCTACGCACCGGAAATTGGCTACTATTTCGACGGGAACAAACTGCTGATCGACCCCTACGCAAAGGCGGTTGTAATGAATACCTACGAACGGGATGCAGCGCGTCGCCCCGGAGACAACACCGCCAAAGCCATCAAGAGCGTGGTGGTGGCCAATGGCAGCTACGACTGGGAAGGCGACCGGCCCCTGAATCACCCCTATTCCCACTCCATTATTTACGAGTTGCACGTCGGAGGCTTTACCAAACACGAAAGCTCCGGCGTAGACGATCAGCTGCGGGGGACCTACCGGGGGCTCATCCAAAAAATCCCTTACCTGAAAGCGCTGGGCATCAACTCTGTGGAACTCATGCCCGTACAGCAGTTTGACCCGGCTGACGTACCCGACTCCAATCTGACCAACTACTGGGGCTATGCGCCTATTGCGCTGTTTGCGCCCCACACCGGTTATGCCAGCACTGATGACCCCATAGGTGCCGTCAATGAATTCCGGGATATGGTCAAAGCCCTGCACAGGGCAGGCATCGAAGTGATTCTGGACGTCGTCTTCAACCACACCGGGGAAGGCGGCGCTGACGGCCCAATCCTTTCTTTCAAAAGCATTGAAAACCGGGCCTACTACATGCTCGATGAGCATTACCACTACCGCAATTACTCCGGTACCGGCAACACGCTCAACGCCAACCACTCGGTGGTGCGCCGCTTCATCCGCGATTGCCTGCGGTACTGGGTAGACGAAATGCATGTGGATGGGTTCCGTTTTGACCTCGCCTCTATCTTGTCCAGAGACGAAGCTGGCCGCCCGGTACAGAATCCGCCCATTCTCTGGGAGATTGAGTCCGACCCGGTGCTGGCGCCCACCAAAATCATTGCAGAAGCCTGGGACGTGCAACAATACCAACTGGGCAATTTCGTCGGCGATAAGTGGGCGGAATGGAATGGTGCTTACCGCGATGACATCCGGCGCTTCCTCAAAGGCGATCAGGGCATGACCCGTATCGCAGCCAACCGCATCAATGCCAGCCCGGATCTGTTTGGGAAGCTACTGCGTGACCCCAATCGCAGCATCAACTTCATCACCTGCCACGATGGGTTTACGCTGAATGACCAGGTCTCTTACAACCAAAAGCACAACTGGGCCAACGGGGAAGACAACCGCGACGGGCACAACGACAACCACAGCTGGAACTGCGGTGCGGAAGGGCCAACCAAAGACCCGGTGATCCGAAAACTCAGGGAGCGGCAGGTCAAAAACCACCTGACCTTGCTGCTGCTGAGTCAGGGCACCCCCATGCTGCTCATGGGTGATGAGGTCCGCCGCACTCAGCTCGGCAACAACAACGCCTACTGTCAGGATAATGAGATCAGCTGGTTTGACTGGACCGCCGTGGAAGAACAGCAAGGTGTGCTGCGTTTTGCCCGGGCATTGATACAACTCAACCTGAACACGCCCTTTTTCCAGGAACAGTTTTACTGGAACAGCCCGGGTGCTTTGGGCGGCTCACGCTGTAAATTTGGAGGGGTACGCAACAACCATCCTGACTGGAGCCATCATTCTCACACCTTGTCATATACCCTAAAGAATAGCAACTACACCTACCGGATGCATGTAATGGTGAACGCCTACTGGGAGCACCTGAGTTTTCAGATACCGAAGCCCAAAGGCGGGCAGCCCTGGAAGCGCATCATCAATACAGCTGCAGACAGCCCGCAGGATATCGTGCCTTTTGAGGAGGCTCCGGTCATCCGTGGCGGGAGTGTCTATGTCAATGCCCGTTCGGTGGTGGTATTGGTGGACGGACAGTAGTTAGCCAACGTTCAGCCCGTTGATGGCTTCCACGGCACTGACCTCGGGGATTTTGCCGATCAGTGCCTGCTCGATGCCGGCTTTCATCGTCATCATAGACATGCTGCAGTTTTCGCAGGTGCCCAGCCATTTGATTTTGACAATATGGTCTTCGGTGACATCCACCACTTCCACATTGCCCCCATCGACGGCCAGGTGGGGCCGGACATCATTGAGCGCCTCGTCGACGCGTTGAATCAGTTCTTGCTTTTTGGTATTCGACATGGCGCTTAATTATTCATTTTTACAATACGGGTGGGGTCCTTGGTTTCATTGCGGATGGCAATCTGACGGGCGGCATTCTTAGCTACCAGCTGCATGGCCTCCGTGGCATGGGGCACCTCCCGCAGGACAACCGGCTTGCCTTCGTCCCCGCCCTCACGTATGCCCTGTACGATAGGCACCTGCCCCAGGAGGACAGAATTGCTTTCCTTTGCCAGCCGCTTGCCGCCGCCTTCCCCAAAGAGGAAGTACTTGTTATTGGGCAATTCAGCCGGCGTAAACCAGGACATGTTCTCCACAACGCCCAAAATCGGTACATTGACCGAGGGCAGGAGGAACATATTCATGGCTTTGATGGCATCAGCGATGGCTACTTCCTGAGGCGTGGTCACCATGATGGCGCCAGTTACAGGAACCGTTTGGACCAGGCTGAGCTGAATATCACCGGTGCCGGGCGGCAGGTCGACGATAAGGTAATCCAGGGGCGGCCATACCGTATCATTGAAAAACTGCTTGATGATGCCTGACAGCCTGGGGCCGCGCAGTACTACCGCCTGCTCTGGTTCTATAATAAAGCCAATCGACATCACCGGCATGCCGTAAGCTTCCAGCGGCATTATTTTGGGCTGATCGTAGATTTGTTTCACCTGCGGCCGCTGCCCCTGCAGGCCGAGCATGGTTGGAATGGAGGGGCCATAGAGGTCGGCATCGATCAGGCCCACCCTGGCTCCGAGCTGCCTGAGCCCCAGTGCCAGGTTGACGGAGATGGTAGATTTGCCCACGCCCCCTTTGCCCGAACCCACGGCGATGATGTTCTTGATGTGGCTGACCGGGCTGTTGGGCTGCTGCTTTACGCCGGGCGCAGCGCTGATCATGTGGACGTTCACGTTCGCCTCCGGGTACACTTCCTGGACGGCTTGCATGCACGCAAAATTCATATCTGACTTATTCCTGGAATCCAGGGATGGTAATTCCAGTGAAAAATTGATATTATTGCCGTCGATTTCGAGGTCGCGCACCATGTTCATCGTGATAATGTCCTGGCCGGAATTAGGATCAGTGACCCTGGTTAGCGCCTTTACTATTTTTGTTTTATCAAAACTCACTCGAGCTAATTTCTATTTAGATTGAATAGGATTAAGAGGAAAAGCAAAATTACAAACAATTAAAAGCCTAGAACAGTTTTCTTGCTGTTTTATATATCAGCCTACTGCGCATGAGAGTTTTCAATGACCTGAATGATTTACCGGATTTTCAAAACGCTGTTGTCACCATCGGTTCATTTGATGGTGTCCACCTGGGGCATCAGCAAATCCTGGAGCGGGTCAAAGGGCTCGCCCGGCAGTGCGGTGGCGAGAGCATCGTCATCACTTTCCACCCCCACCCCCGGCTGGTGATTTACCCCAGGGACACCACCCTGCAGCTCATCACTTCCATCGATGAAAAGGTGGACCTGATGCGGCGGTATGGTATCGACAACGTAGTGGTGGTGCCTTTCACAGTAGAATTTTCTCAGCAGAGCGCCGATGAGTACATTCAGAAATTCCTTGTGGAGACCTTCCGACCCCGCTATATTGTTATCGGGTATGACCACCGCTTCGGGCTCAACCGGCAGGGGGACATTAACTACCTCAAGTGGCACGGCGAAAAATCCGGCTACGAAGTCGTGGAAATCGGCAAGCACGAAGTGGAGGACATCGCAGTGAGCTCCACGAAAATACGCAAAGCCCTGGAGCAGGGCAACGTAGATCAGGCACAGCGCCTGTTGGGGCACTATTTTTTCCTGACCGGCACGGTGGTCCATGGCAATAAGATTGGGACCAGGATAGGCTTTCCCACGGCCAACCTCGACCTGAACAACCGCCACAAACTGCTCCCCCCTGCCGGCATCTACGCCGTCTATGCCTACCACAAAGCGCAGCGGTACGGCGGTATGCTCTACATTGGCGACCGCCCCACCCTCAGGGAATACCAAAACAAAACCATCGAGGTCAACCTCTTTGACTTCGACAAGGACATCTACGGCGACAAACTGCGGCTGGAACTGGTAGCCCGCACCCGGGACGACGAAGCTTTCAGCGATCTGGAGCAGCTCAGCGAGCGCCTTGCGCAGGACCGGCTCGAAACAAAAGCCATTATCGAATCCCGGGAAAGCGAGCCTGCGAAAAAAAAAATAGCTGAAGCCCCCCGCGTGGCCATCGTCATCCTCAATTACAACGGCAGAACTTACCTGGAGCAATTCCTGCCAAAAGTACTGGAACATACCTCCGGCAACTTTGAAGTCATCATTGCAGACAATGGCTCAACGGACGACTCCCTGGCCTTTCTCACGCAGGCTTATCCTGAACTCCGCCACATCGACCTACAGACGAACTATGGTTTTGCGGAAGGCTACAATCAGGCGCTCGCACAGGTTGATGCCCCTTATTTTCTGCTGCTCAACTCTGATGTGGAAGTGACGCCCGGCTGGCTGGAGCCCCTGGTGGAACTCCTGGAGCGCGATGCCACGGTAGGTGCGGTGCAACCCAAGATCCTTGCCTATCAGGATCGCGGGAAGTTTGAATACGCTGGTGCTGCCGGTGGGTGGCTCGACAACCTGGGCTATCCTTTCTGCCGGGGCCGTATTTTTTCCGTCACGGAGGCCGACAAAGGGCAGTACGATGAGCTGCAGGAAGTATTCTGGGCAACGGGAGCCGCTTTACTGGTGCGGTCCAGCCTGTACCGGCAGTTGGGAGGCTTTGACGGCGACTATTTTGCCCACTCCGAGGAGATTGATTTGTGCTGGCGCATCAAACGGGCAGGCTACAAAATCATGGCACGCCCCCGGTCGGTTGTTTACCACGTAGGCGGGGGCACCTTATCCTACAATACCCCCCGAAAAGCCTTTCTGAATTTCCGGAACAGCCTTTTTACCCTGGTCAAGAATGAAACGCCCAGCCGGTTAGCCTGGATTTTGCCCGCCCGCCTCCTGCTGGATGGCGTAGCCGGATTGCTGTTTTTGTCCCAGGGCAAATTTCAGCACATCGCCTCCATAGTGCGGGCCCACTGGTCCTTTTTCGGGCAGTGGAAAGCTACCTGGCGCAAGCGGCGGGAAATCCAGGACCGGGTGGCGAAGGTGAGCATTGCCGCCACGCCCAATCTAGCCGGCCGGTACGCCAAAAGCATTGTATGGGCCTTCTATGCCCGTAACATTCAGCATTTTAAAGACCTTTAACACATCCTGCCATGCCAAAGCACCAACCCGAAATCCTGCATCAGGACGATGACCTCGTGGTCGTGAGTAAGCCCGCGGGGCTGTTGACACTGCCCGACCGCTTTAAGCCAGATGAAAAGCCCAACCTGAAAACCCAGCTCGACCAGCTATTTGGCAAGGTATGGACCGTGCACCGGCTGGACCGCGAGACCTCCGGCCTGTTGGTCTTTGCCCTGCATGAGGAGAGCCACCGCAGCTTATCGCAGCAGTTTCAGGAGCGAACAGTAGACAAAGCCTATACCGCTATTCTGGATGGCTGCCCAGCTGAAGCCGAGGGGACCATCGACCGCCCCATAGGCCCCAATCCGGCCAAGCCCGGCCAAATGATGGTCGTCAAAAAAGGCAAGCCCAGCATTACCCATTACAAGGTCCTGGAAGCCTTCCGGCAATTTGCACTGGCAGAATTCCGGATCGAAACCGGCCGGACCCACCAAATCCGGGTACATGCCGCTGCCATTGGGCACCCCCTCGCAGTGGATGCCTTCTACGGGCGGCGGGACGCCCTTTACCTTTCTGAAATCAAAACCAGGGGCTTTCAGCTTGGCAAAACCAGTGAAGAACGCCCGCTCCTCAGCCGGATCGCCCTGCATTCCAGCCGGCTTTCCTTTGTGCATCCCGGCCATCAGGAACCATTGCTTATGGAGGCGCCACTGCCCAAAGACCTGCGTGCGGTGTTAAATCAACTCAGAAAATGGGGAAAAACACCTTAGCCCCCTTTGAAAAATGCGATTTTTTTGTAGCTTGCCTGGCAAACGATAACTCCTATACCCTTCGCTGACAACCACTAAGACGAACCTGCGTTTCGGTAGTCTTTATTTCTACACCAGGCCTGTTGCGGTGACAAACAGGCTATACTACAGCGGATATGCCTTTGAGAACGGTACTGAAAATATGGGTGGGGCTCCTATTGCCCCTGTGGGGATGGGCACAGCCCGAAAAGGCAGGCCTGGAGATCGCCGGCAAGCTCGGGCTTTGTGACGCACTTACCTCCCGCAGCGGGGAAGTTTATGAGAGCGACCCTTGCGCTAATTGCAATATTCAATACATTCCACTCATTGGCAGCAGCCAAAACCCGGATCTCCTTTTTATAGAAATCAACTCTGCGTCCCACTGTGGTTCCGGTGGGTGCAGTGGACAGGTGTATGCAAAGCGTGGCCCTTCCTACCAGCAAATTCTGGGGCTCTTCGGCTACTTTGAGCGCAGTGTGCCTCAACCGGGCAATCAGCCGGCAGACCTCGTTTACCTTCATGTGGACAGTGGCAGTCAGGATTACGATGGAGACGGCATGGAAGACCGGGCCAGCATCTGGATCCAATACCGGTGGAACAGCAGCACGGAGCAGTACCTCCCACACGATATTTTGCGCATCAAAGTCGATGAGCGGAGTATTCCCCTCGCAGCCAAACGGACCGCCCTGCTCAAAGAATGGACCCGGAATAACCGATGGTCTTTTTAGCCTTTGCGCAGCTCAGCTACTATTTTTCCCAATATTTGTCGCCAACGAAGTAGAATTAACAGCTTTTGGATGGGGATTTGCCCGTGGAATAGAATATTTTTGCAGCAATCCTGCCGCCAAATCACTTGGTTTGGCGCACCGGGTTCTACATACTGATTAGCAAACGACCCAAAGATGATGAACCGCCCCCCAACAGCAGCAGCTCCGGCAGAAAAAAAGGCAGGCTGCTTTGAAGACCATTTTAAATTGTTATTTTTGTTTAGCCCTTCTTACAAACGGGCAGGCGGTCATTCATGCTTTAAAACAGCAACACCCTTTCGTCAAGCCGCTAAATCTATCTATCTTATCCCACCAATTTACGCAAGCCAGGACACTGGTGCGGACAGGCCGGATTACCCGACAGCACCCTCACCCTCTGACCTTTTCCGAAGGTTGGGCTTTAAGGGTCAGGCAATTACGGCTCAATCCGCCAAACTGACTTCGGAGCATCCTGAATTCTACATTCAAACCAAATAGAAATTCTCACTTCATGAGCATGCATAAACGCCTACTCGTATTTTTTGCCCTTTTTACGGCTGCCGTTGCCGGCCAGGCCCAAAATTTCCTTATGGGAGAGTCGCCCCTGATCAACTCCTGTGACGGGCTGTTCCTGGACACCGGCGGCAACATGAATGGTTATGGCCCTAATGAAGACCTCGAAATGACTTTCTGCCCAACGGGCGCTGGCGAAAATATTCAGCTGACCTTTCCGGGGATGAATATACAGCCCGGTGACCTGCTGTGCTTTTATGATGGAGAGGATACCAGTGCTCCACAGCTGGCCTGTTCGAATGAACTTACTTACGGAAACGGCATCATCATTCAGGCCACAGCGGCCAACCCCTCAGGCTGCGTAACGGTAACCTTCACCTCTGATGCAACCGGCGAAGATGCAGGCTGGAGTGCCAATATTGAATGTATTCAGGATTGCCAGACGATCCTTTCCACCATCGCTTTTTCTGACCCTCCGATCGTCCCGGCTGATACCGGCTATATTGATATCTGCCCCGGAGACCGGGTCTCCTTTGAAGGCGCGGGCATTTATCCACAAAACAACCTGGACTACCCGCAGTCCGATCTGACCTCCACCTTTTTATGGAACTTCGGAGACGGTTCTGAAGCGGTTGGCCCTAACGTCTCCCACGAGTACACCGAACCGGGCGGGTATACCGTACAGCTGACCATCACGGATACAGAGAGCTGTACCAGTACCAACTTTATTTCGCAGCGGGTACGGGTATCGACTTACCCTGAATACAACTTTGGCGACGCATTGCTCCCTGGCTGCGTAGGGGATACCATCAGCCTGGTTGGAACCGTGGATAGCATGTTTAATGGTGTGGATGTTGCCGCCTCTACGGTGGAAGGCAGCTTTCAGCAAGGGGGCAGCCGTTCTGACACCCTGCTCCTACCCGATGGCAATGGCACGAGCTATTTCTCCTCGGTGGGCCTGAACCAGTTCCCGCCGGGCGCTACCCTGACCAATTCCGACCTGCTTTCCAGCGTATGCCTGATTATGGAACACTCCTACGGCGGCGACCTGGACATTGAGCTGATTTGCCCCAACGGGCAGTCTGTTTTCATCCTGGATTATGGCGCCTCCTCCGTCGGTTCCACCAACTTCGGCGAGCCCTTTGCCACAGGAGGCGTGGACAGTCAATCCGGTGATCTGACACCCGGCGTGCCCTACGAGTACTGCTTCAGCATGACGGGCACCGATTATGGCACGCTCAATGCGGAAGCCGGCGACTACCAATACACCTACACAACTGTGCCGAGTGAGAATACCGGTCAGACGTTCTCCTATATGGACTCCTACTTCCCCGAAGGCAGCTACCTGCCCCAACAAGACTTCTCCAACCTCGAGGGCTGCCCCCTGAATGGCGAATGGACCATCCGGGTGCAGGACAACCTCTCGCAGGACAATGGCTGGCTCTTCCAGTGGGGTTTGAATTTTGACCCCAGCCTGTTTGCCAACCTGGAAACTTTTCAGCCCATCATCACCAACTGGGGCTGGATCGAAACGGACAACATGATTTTTTACAGCCAGGATTCTATTTCCGCTATACCGCAAAATGCGGGCACCTCCAGCTACACCTTTACGGTGGAAAATGACTTTGGCTGCACTTTCGACACTACCGTCAATATACAGGCGCTGCCCGTTACGCACCCGGACTGCTATAGCTGTGGATTCTCGGACAGCCCGCTCACCGATACCGTTATTTGCGAAGGCGAAAGCGTGGCGTTCGATGCTACTTCGCCACTTGCCGGCATGGTGCCTATAACGTTTGAGCAGATCCCTCAAATTCCTTTCGGTGCAGCCAACTATCCCAACAATAATCCTTACGAATCGGTCATCAGTGTCAACAGCATCAACCCGCTGGTATTAACGGACCCCACTACACAGATCGAGTCCGTATGCGTCAATATTGAAACCAACTGGAACGGGGACATCAACCTTTTCCTGGAATCGCCGACCGGGCAGACCCTTGAGCTGAGTACCGGCAACGGTGGTGGCTCCGACAACTATACCAATACCTGCTTTACCCCTGCGGCAGCCACTCCAATCAATGCCGGGACGGGCCCCTTTACCGGCGATTTTCAGCCCGAAGGGAACTGGGCAGACCTTACCGGCAGTAATATCAATGGCAACTGGATCCTCCGGGCTTCTGATGCCTTTGCGCCAAATGACGTTGGCGAATTCACTTCCTGGTCCATCACCTTCAACAACAATAACGAGGTGACCTACAGCTGGGAAGGAGACAACTTGTCCTGTTCAGATTGTCCGGACCCGGTTGCCACCCCAACGATGACCACGAGCTATATTGTGGAGACCAATGACAGCTACGGTTGCACAGATATGGATACGGTATTGGTCGGCGTGGTTTCGGATATCCCGGCCCCACAAGTGAGCTGTGTGGTTACCGGGCCTGGCGTACTGCAATTTGACTGGACAGCGGTGGGTGACTTCACACAATACGAAATCCGGGCGACGATCAACGGCGTTACCGGCAACTGGGAGGGCCCCGTAACGGGCACATCCTATGAGCTCACCGGCCTCAACAACAGCGACAACGTGACTTTTGAGGTGCGCGTTTTCACCGGAGGGGCACAGCTGGATTGCGAAATTGCCGTAGGCGAAACGGTTTGCTCTATCGCCCTTTGCACCCTTAGCGGAACAGCAGATGCCCTGACCGACCCCACCTGCTTTGGGGCTGCTGATGGCAGTGCGACGATTACCACGCAGGGGGGCACCGCACCGCTTACATTCAGCCTTGATGGGGGCACCCCACAGTCAGCCCCTACCTTCACCGGGCTGAGCGCAGGCAATTATCAGGTCATCCTCAATGATGCCAATGGCTGCGCCGACACCCTTCAATTTGGGCTCAATGAACCGGATACACTCACGGTCAGTACTCAAATCACAACAACCATTGACTGCCACAGCGGCGCTACCGGTGCAATTTCGGCAACAGCCAACGGCGGCAATGGCGGCTACAGCTACGACTGGGGAGATCCCGCCATAGGAGATACGCCAACGCCAGACGGGCTTACCGCCGGCACTTACATCCTGCAGGTCTCTGATGCACTCGGGTGCACGGCTACTGACACCGTTACGATTAGCCAACCGGATTCCATCGTCATCCAGCTCGCGCCACAGGCTGCCAGTTGTGCAGAGGCTGAAGATGGTGCCCTGCAAAGTGTAGTGACGGGAGGCGTACAACCTTATGGCTACTCCTGGAGCAACATGGCCACAACCCCCGAAATTGACAACTTACAGGCAGGCAATTACTGCCTGACCATCACCGATGGCAATGGGTGCGAACAGGTCGCCTGTGCAGAGGTCACAGCGCCGCCTGCATTGGTCATCGATTCCCTGACTTTCGCTCCGCCTCTCTGCAACGGAGGAGATAACGGATCCGCTACCGTTTTTGTCAGCGGCGGGACCGGGGACTACACCTACAACTGGAGCGACAACCTTGCTCAAAGCAGCGCCACCGCGAACATGCTCAGCGCACAAACCTATACCGTGAGCGTAACGGATGACAACAACTGCATGACGGAACAATCTGTTACGCTCACCGAGCCGGAACCGCTCAGCGTAACCTTCGAAACACAGGATGCCAGCTGCAACGGTGGATCCGATGGCTCAGCCACAGCATTGCCGGAAGGCGGCACTGCTCCTTATTCTTTCAGCTGGAGCAATGGGCAGAATACCGCAACGGCTGACGGATTAGAAGCCGGAACGGTACAGGTAACCCTCACCGATGGCAATGGCTGTACCCTTGAGTCTTCCACCACCCTTGAAGAACCCGCAGAAGCGGTAACCCTTGAGGTCATGCAAACTCAACAGGGCTGTTTTGGCGAGCAGGACAACCAGGCAACAGCGACCGGCTTCGGCGGCACCGGCGGCTTTACATACAGCTGGAGTAACGGCCAGAATACCGCAACGGCAACCGGATTGGACACCATTCCCTATACTGTAACGGTTACAGACGACAGCGGGTGTACGGCGGTGGATACCATCCTTCCCGCAGACCTTGAAGAAATTTCCTTCCTAATCATCACCAATCCACCTTCCTGCAACGGGGAAGTCGACGGGCGGCTGGGCATCAACCTAATCACCGGCGGCAA
The DNA here is from genome assembly GCA_024742755.1 of bacterium. Lineage (GTDB taxonomy): Bacteria > Bacteroidota > Bacteroidia > Chitinophagales > Saprospiraceae > Phaeodactylibacter. Next base: position 27,766 of record JANSXW010000006.1, read on the forward strand.
CGGCCAGACCTTTGAAGACTACACCATCACCTGGAGCACAGGGGATACCGGCCCGATTACGGATGGCCTGGTTGGCGGGCAGACCTATTCGGTTACGGTTTCAGATGGACAGGGGTGCGAGCGCATAAGAGAGCGCTTCCTGCCTGAACCACCGCCAATCACGGTGGAAGTCGCTACCGACAGCGTAAGCTGCAGCGGTGGCATGGATGGCACCGCTACTGCAGTGGAAGTAACCGGGGATGCCCCACCGTTCACTTACGAGTGGAGCAACGGGCAAACCACTGAAACCGCTACAGGCCTGGCTGCAGGTACTTATACACTTACGGTCAATGACCAAAACGGTTGTGCTGGTATTGCCGAAGTCCGCATTACAGAGCCCGCCGCCCTTGAAGCAACGCTGCAGGGAGAGGATATTGATTGTTTTGGAAACCTCAACGGTACACTGACGGCCCTGCCATCCGGAGGTACGCCGGGTTATGCCTTCAGCTGGTCCAACGGGCAAAACAGCAGCACCGCAACCGGCCTGGGGGCAGGTTCCTACACCGTCACCCTCACTGATGCTAATGCCTGTGAGATCGTTTTAACCGATAGTGTGGATGCTCCGGAACCACTGATGGTGGACCTGACTGCCCAGAATCCAATTTGCTTTGATGATGCAAACGGCAGCATTCAGGTCAATGCCACCGGCGGGACACCGCCCTACCGGTACAGCCTCGACAATAATTTCTTCTCCGGCTCCAGCATGCTGATTGGGCTTGAAGCAGACGACTATATCGTTTATGTACGGGACAACAACGGCTGTATCAGCAGTGAAAACATTTCCATCAGCAATCCGCCAGCACTCAAGATTGACGCCGGGCCTGAGAGCTACACCATCACCCTGGGAGATAGCATACGGATTTACGGCACAAGTGAGAATGCCGCAGGCAACGTTCGTTTCACCTGGATTCCACCCTATGAAGGCACCCTGAGCTGCACCGACTGTTTCAACCCGGTCGCTTCACCAGAATTCTCTATTCTGTACGAGCTGGTTGGCGTAGACTCCCTGGGCTGCACGGATAGCGATCAGCTGCGTATTTATGTAGAAAAACCCAGGATCGTGGAAGTCCCCACCGGCTTTACGCCCAACGGCGACAACACTAATGACCGCCTCATCGTCCACGGGCAGGAAGGCACTTTTGTGGAAACCTTCCGGGTGTACGACCGCTGGGGCGAGCTCGTCTTCGAAAGCAGTGAGTTTGAAGTCAACTCCGAAGCCAACGGCTGGGACGGCAACTACCGCGGGAAACCACTTATGCCCGGTGTGTACATCTGGCAGGTCATTGTCACCTATCCGGATGGGCGGGAAGAAGCCCTGGAAGGACAGACCACTTTAATCCGATAACAGCACCCGATTTTGACACACTCAAACCGAAAAAAGCAGACTATGCGTTATATCTACACCATGCTATTGTTTCTGGGCACCCTGTCAGCCCTGCAGGCACAGGACCCCAGGCTGTCTCAATTCTACGCGGCTCCTCTTGAAATGAATCCCGCTATGATCGGGGTTTTTGAAGGGCGCATGCGCTTTGTGGCCAACTACCGGGATCTTTATCCTGCCATTTTGGATAACAACCCCTACCGTACCCTGGCCGCCAGTTTTGACATGCGCTTCCGGGTGCAGAACGATGACTACTTCGGGCTGGGTATCAGTGCCATGCGCGATGAAGTAGGGCTGGCGAATTTTAACCGGACCAAGGCCAATATCGGCGGTTCTTTTCTCAAGCAGCTCGGCGGCTCCGGCTACCGGCCTTATACGCAGTACCTGGTGGCAGGCGCACAGGTAGGCTTCGGGCAGCACGGCCTCAACTGGCAGCGGTTGTGGTTCTCCCAGCAATTTGATGCCACCAATGGCTCTATAAATTTCGGAGCCGACAACGGTGAGGGCTTCGGCGATGAAATGAGCACGAACATGTACCTTGACTTCAACGCCGGCCTGTTGTGGTTTATCACCTTTGAAGACAATCAGAGCTTTTACATCGGTGGCTCCCTTATGCACCTCAATGAGCCGAATATCTCCTTTCTGGGAGCGGATGCCACGCCTCTGGATATGCGCTTCGTAGGGCATATGGGCGGAGAGTTCCCTCTAGCCAAAGGGCTGAGCCTGTTGCCAGCAGCAGCCGTAATGAGTCAGGGCCCTCACCTGAGTGTCATGGCGGGAGCGAACTTCCGGTATACCAACCGCGACTGGCGGGAAGTGGCGATCCGGGCCGGCGGATGGACGCATTTTTCCAATCAGCTGGACTCTGGTGTGGGCATGGATGCCATCGTAGCCACCACCGTACTTGAAATGGAACGCTGGAACATCGGGCTGAGCTACGACATCACCACTTCCGTATTGGCTACCGCTAATAACTCCCGGGGCGCATTCGAGGTCAGCTTTATTTACACGCAGCCGGCCCGCTGGCGCACGAATGTTACCTGCCCGAAGTTTTAATTACCGTTGGCGCACCGTACTTTTGGCGTAGATCATTTACGCAACGTATGGAAAGCAAGGATTACTATGTGCACCCCTCAGCATGGGTGGACGAAGGGGCACAAATCGGTGCAGGCACTAAAATCTGGCACTTTTGCCACCTGATGCCCGGTGCTGTCATTGGGGAGGGTTGCAGCCTTGGGCAGAATGTCTTCGTGGCCTCCGGTGTGCAAATTGGCAACCGGGTGAAGGTCCAAAACAACGTCTCGCTGTACGAAGGCGTCATTTGCGAAGATGAGGTATTCCTGGGGCCATCCATGGTTTTCACCAATGTGATCAATCCGCGGGCTGGCGTGGAGCGCAAGACGGAATACCGGCAGACCCTTATCCAAAAAGGCGCTACCATAGGCGCTAATGCCACTTTGCTTTGCGGCCATACCATTGGCACCTATGCTTTTGTGGCGGCCGGCGCAGTCGTGACCCGCGATGTACCGGCTTATGCCCTGGTAGCTGGCGTGCCCGCCCGGCAGATCGGCTGGATGAGCGCCCACGGTGAAAAGCTTTCTTTCGGGGAAGGGCAACGCGCAGCCTGCCCGGCTACCGGGACCGTCTACCTGAAGGCCGGCGACCGCATCCATCCCCTTTCCTAATCCAACTGCACAACCATGAAATACAATTTTGCGCTGATCGGAGCAGCGGGTTACGTTGCCCCCAGGCATATGCAAGCCATACAAGACACCGGAAATGAACTTATTGCGGCACTCGACCGGCATGACTCCGTTGGAGTGATCGACGCCTACTTCCCGGACGCCGCCTTTTTTGTAGAGTACGAACGCTTCGACCGGCACCTCGAAAAGCTGAAGCGGTCCGGCACGCCCCTCCACTACCTGAGCGTATGCTCGCCCAACTATCTGCACGATGCCCACATCCGCTTCGGGCTGCGGCACGGGGCCGATGTCATTTGCGAGAAGCCTCTGGTACTGAATCCCTGGAACCTTGATGCGCTGGAAGAAATCGCGGCTGAAACCAGCCGGTCTGTATTCAACATCCTGCAGCTGCGCCTCCACCCCAGCGTACAGCAACTCCGGGAGCGGGTGCAGCAAGCCCCCGGTGGATCCAAGTTTGATGTGGACCTCACTTACATCACCTCCCGTGGCAACTGGTACTACGCCAGCTGGAAAGGCAGGGAACCTCAATCGGGCGGCATTGCCACCAACATCGGCGTACATTTTTACGATATGCTGCAGTGGATTTTCGGGCCGGTACAGCAGAATACGGTTCACCTGCATACGCACGACCGGGCAGCGGGCTTTTTGGAATTTGAGCGGGCGCGGGTACGATGGTTCCTAAGCATCAATGCGGACACCCTGCCCGATGGCGTTAAAGCTGCCGGGGGGCGCACTTTCCGGGCGCTGACTATTGAAGGAGAGGACTTTGAATTCAGTGGAGGATTTACCGATCTGCACACCCAAAGTTATCAGGCGGTCCTCGACGGCAAAGGCTTTCCGCTAAGCGCTGCCCGGCCTGCCATTGAAATTGTGCACGACATCCGGCATCAGCAACCGCTCGGGCTAAAGGGAGATTTCCACCCCTTAGCCAAATTGCCGCTGACGCCCCATCCTTTTCAGCATTAAGGTTTACATTTGCGCTACAAACTAACTGAAGCAGCATGAACAAGCTACCTTTTTTCCTTTTGCTGGCTCTGATTATTGGTTGTTCGTCAGACCCGCCCTCCTCAGAAAAGACCGCAAAAGCCGACCTGCAGGCTACCCTGCCTGGCACCTGGGAGTCCGTCTCTTTGCGCGTAGACATCAATACGGCTAACGGCACCGATACCTCCTACGTTTTTGAAGTCCGGGAGGAAGAATGGATCAGCCGGTTGGGGGTTAAGCCGGTAAAAACCTACTACAAACTGGACAATAAATACGAGCAGGTCTTCACCAGCCTTACGGATACCATACTGAGCACGAGCCGGGGCATGTGGAATGTTTTCGGAGACACGCTCATGATGGTCGAGCCGAATGCGACCTACCACTACGAAGCCGGCATTGAAAATGGCCTGATACGCCTGAAAGCCCGCCTGGACTGGGACGGAGATGGGGAGGAAGATGACGACTACGTGGGCGTGCACCGGAAAATCAGCTCTGCCACAGAGTGATAAGTTGCAGCTGGATATACTAAACGGAGGGTCAATTCAGTTCTTTCCCCATCTACAATTAATGCTAAAACAGGATGAAACAAACAACCCTCTTCGCTTTACTAACCATCACCCTCTTCACGTTTTCGGCCTGCAACAAGAGCAAAGTTGAAAGCCTGGAGCGGCAGGTCAATGAAAAAGAGAAGCAAATCCAGCAGTTGGAAGACCAGGTTGAGCACCTGCAGTTTACCAACTCCAGCCTGCTTGACCGCATGTCCGACTTGTCCATTGTGAGCAAGGAAGGCGCTACGAGTATCCGGGAGTCCCTGGAGAATATCAACCAGCAGTACCAGTTTATAGAGGACCTGACGACCAAAATGCAGGAAAAGGATTCCCTCAACCTGGCACTGGTGCTCAACCTCAAACGCTCCCTTTCTGACCTGAACGACGATGATGTGAAGGTGGAAGTCCGGGGCGGTGTAGTGCACGTCTCGATTTCAGACCAGCTTTTATTCCAGTCTGGCAGCTCAAAAATCACCGCTGAAGCAAATGAAGTGTTGGGCAAAGTGGCCATGGTGGTCAGCGACCACAGCGACCTCAACCTGATGGTGGAAGGCCATACCGATAACGTACCGATTTCCAACAGCTGCATCAAAGACAACTGGGACCTGAGCGTAAAACGCGCTACGGCAGTGGTGAGAGCATTGGAGGAGGAGCACTACGTAGACCCCACCCGGATGATCGCTGCCGGGCGGGCGGACAAATTGCCTAAAGCAGATAACGACTCCGAAACCGGGCGCAGCCTTAACCGGCGTACTGAAATTGTGATTATGCCGCGCCTTGATCAGTTCTTCCAACTGCTGGAACCTCCGGTGGTAGCGAATTAATGGCGCGCAAGTGAGCGTTTGGTCTCTTGCTTAGGGGCCAAACGCCTGCAAGATTTGGAGCCTATTTTTTAAGGTACTCAGAGTACAACTGCCCATGGCGATAGGCGTCCATAACGTGGCGTACCGTGGAAGTCAGGTTCTTGGGCAGGTCTTCCAGGTAAAACCACTCTGCTTCCCTGAACTTGTGCGTTTCCTTAGCCTTTAGTTCGCCCTCCCACCGGTAGGCTTTAAAGTAAAAAACGATGCGGTGCTCCTCGCCATTCACTTTGTGCAGCAAGTGGGCCAGTTCAAGATCTTCCTCCCGCAGGATGATGCCTGCCTCTTCAAAACTCTCCCGGATGAGCGCCTGCCGGGCAAACTCCCTGGATTCCACCGTGCCGCCCACGAGTGTGTAATTGCCCCCGTTAGGCTTCGTCTGTTTGAGCAACAGGATACGGCCGCGATGGTAAAGAATCAATCTGGCTTTAAAAGAAATCTGTGTATCTGCCATAAAGTTAAATGGGTGTTTAATGCCGTTCTGCCAATACTGCACCGGCAGCGCGTACTGTGAGCATAAACAGCAAGATACGTCAAAAACGGCTTTTGTTTCTGATTGTTGACTTTTTTCATTTCAAGAAGATTACTTTGGTCATTGCGTTTTAAATAGTTTTCCGCCCACAGAAGAAATAGAAAAGCAGCGCTTTCCTGCGGCAAAAAAATTATTACCTTTGTTCTTACAATCGTATCGGGACTGCAAATCTGTAATTGGTTTTGGGCGTTCCGCCTGAATTCCGAGCCTATAAAATCAAACAAGCTGTGCACAACGTACAGCCTATCGTGAGCAAAAAGCAAGCTTATATGCGATACGAGAACGTACTGGCAACTATCGGCAATACGCCGCTTATTCAACTCAGCCGGATCGCTAAAGGTATTCCGGCCACCGTCTACGGAAAAGTCGAAGCCTACAACCCGGGGCAATCCGCAAAAGACCGCACCGCTTTATTCATGGTCGAGCAGGCAGAACGCGAAGGGCTCATCAAGCCCGGCGACACCATCGTGGAGGCGACCTCCGGCAATACCGGCTATAGTCTGGCGATGATCTGCAGCCTTAAGGGCTACCGTTGTGTACTCACGGTTTCCAGCAAAGCCTCTCAGGAGAAGCTGTCCCTGCTGAAAGCTATGGGCGCCGAAGTGGTGGTCTGTCCCGCAGATGCCGCCCCCGAAGATCCCCGCTCCTACTACTCCCGTGCCAGGCAGCTGTCCGAGGACATTCCCGGCGCCTACTACCTGGCTCAAAACTTCAACCTCAACAACTCTAAGGCCCACTACAGCTCAACCGGCCCGGAAATCTGGGAGCAGACCGAGGGCAAAATCACGCACTACGTCTGTTGTGCAGGCACCGGTGGCACCCTATCCGGCACCGCCCGCTACCTCAAGGAGAAAAATCCGGACATCAAAATCATCGCGGTAGATGCTTACGGATCCGTCCTCAAGAAGTATTGGGAAACCGGTGAGTTTGACCAGAGCGAAATCTACCCCTACAAGGTGGAAGGCCTCGGCAAGACCATCATCCCCGGCAACGTCGCTTTTGACCTGATCGACGACTTTATCAAGGTGACCGACCGCAGCAGCGCCCATCGTGCCCGACAGTTGGCGCGGCAGGAAGGGCTGCTCGTTGGCTACTCCAGTGGATCAGCCATGCAAGCGGTATTCCGCCTCAAGGAGCAGCTCAAGCCAACGGATGTAGTCGTCGCACTCTTCCCAGACCACGGCACCCGCTACCTCGGCAAGATTTACAACGACGAGTGGATGAAACAGCAGGGCTTTATGCAGCAACCAACCCCTGTCAATGGCGAGCACCCCCACCCCATCATGCACCACGAAGACTCCTACACCCGCTACCGCAAAATCTACCGGGCGTACCGCATCAAGTATAAGCGCTACCTCCGGCAGACCCTCAAAGCAATGAGCTAAAACAATATTAGGCAAGCGAAGGCAGCCTGTTGATGGAAAACCGGCACCCACACCACACCACATCAGGCCACCTTCGCCCCCAAACTGCCCACTGCCAAACTGCCCACTGCCAAACTGCCCACTGCCAAACTGCCCACTGCCAGACTGCCCACTGCCAGACTGCCCACTGCCAAACTACCCCCCCCACTCCCAACTCTCCCCCAAATTCCGTACCTTGCCCTTCCCAAAAGAAGAAAGGACCACATGGACGAAATACAACAACTACGCGAAGCCCTCAAAAGCGCTCCTGACAACCTCCCACTGCGGAAACTCCTTGCCAATGCGCTGATGAAGCAGGACCGGCACGAAGAAGCGGAAGCCGAATACAAAGCCGCCCTTCGCCTCAATGCAGCCGACACCGACCTCAAAATAGGCCTCGCCGATGCCTTCCGCGCCCAACAAAAAACCGGCTCCGGGCTGGTCCTCATCGAGGAAATGGTGGAAGCCCCTGCCCCACCGGCTAAAGCATGGCTCGTGTACGCCAAACTACTGCTGCAAAGCCAGCAAGCCGAAGCCGCCAAGGAAGCCTACGAAAACGCCATCGCCATCAACGACAAGCTCCGCGATGCCTACCTGGAGTCAGAAATCAACCTGCAAATCAAAGACCAACCGGAACCTGAAAAAATCAAGCTCAAAACCGGAGGGGACGAAGCAGAAGACCAGGACAAAAGCATAGACATCGAGCGGCCGGATACCACCTTTGAAGATGTGGGTGGAATGGAACAGGTCAAGGAGGAAGTCCGCATGAAAATCCTCCATCCACTGAAACACCCGGAAATCTACCAGGCCTATGGGAAGAAAATTGGTGGTGGTATTTTGCTGTACGGTCCCCCGGGTTGCGGCAAGACCCACCTTGCAAGAGCCACTGCCGGAGAAGTAGGCTCCAATTTCCTGGCCGTTGGCATCAGTGATATCCTGGACATGTACATCGGGCAGAGCGAGCGCAACCTGCACGCTATTTTCGAGAAAGCCCGCAGCCTGAAGCCCTGCGTCCTGTTCTTTGACGAAGTGGACGCCCTGGGGGCCAGCCGGTCTGATATGCGCCATAGTGCCGGACGGAATGTCATCAATCAGTTTCTGGCCGAACTGGACGGTGTAGAGTATAATAACGAAGGTGTCCTGGTACTCGCCGCAACCAATGCCCCATGGCACCTCGACTCCGCCTTTCGCCGCCCGGGGCGTTTTGATCGCATCATTTTCGTCCCCCCACCTGATGCCGCCGCCCGCGAAGCCATACTGAAGCTCAAGCTCAAAGGCAAACCCGTCAGTGAGCTGAACTACAGCAAACTGGTCAAAAAGACCGGCGACTTTTCCGGGGCCGATCTGGAAGCCATCATCGACCGCGCCATAGAAGGCAAACTGGAAGAAGCCATCCGAAAAGGTATTCCTGAGCCCCTGCAGACCCAAGACCTGGAACAGGCCATCAAAAAGCACCGGGCCACCACTAAGGAATGGTTCAGCACTGCTAAGAACTACGCCCTCTTTGCCAATGAGGCGGGTATCTATGACGAAATCCTTGACTACCTCAAGATTAAAAAATGATCAACATACACCTGGAACGGGGCAAACTGCTCCTGGCTCAAAAGCGGCTGGCTGATGCCGAAAAGGAATTTAAGCAGGCCCTCAGCCATGCACCCAATGACGCCTATGCCATGGCCTGGCTGGCAGAATGCTACCTCAGTGGCAAGCGCTACGCTGAAGCGCTGGAACTTGGCGAACGCGCCATGGGGCAAGCTCCCAACGACCCGTTCCTGCTTTACACCATGGCAAGGGCGTACTTCTACAATCAAAATACCAGGCAGGCGCGCGAAATGATCCGGCAGGGGCTACAGCTCAACCCGGCGGACTCAGACTTTTTCCTGTTGCTTGCTCATGTCGCCTTCTACGAGGAAAAATGGCAGGAAGCCCTCGATGCTGCCGAACAGGGACTGGAACAGGATGCCGAAAATGTCAACCTGGTCAACATCCGGGCACAAGCCCTGGTGAAGCTCAACCGTAAAGCCGAGGCCGCTCAGACGATCGACTACGCCCTGCACAAAGCCCCCGAGGACAGTTACTCCCACGCCAACCGGGGCTGGGTGGCTATTGAGCAAAGCCGCTTCAAGGAAGCTCAGCAAAACTTCCGGGAAGCGCTCCGACTGAACCCCAACAACGAATATGCCCGGTCTGGCCTCAAGGAAGCCATCAAAGGCGAGAATCTCATCTACCGCGGCATCCTCAAGTACTTCCTTTGGATGGCGAAAATGAATGAGCAAAACCGCTGGGCAGTCATAATCGGAGCTTACATCATCTACCGGGTGGTGCTGGGTATTGCCCGGAACAACCCGGCTCTGGCGCCCCTTACCTATCCTATTATCGCCCTGTACGTATTGTTTGCGCTCTCTTCCTGGATTGCAGTGCCGGTGGCCAACCTCTTCCTGCGCCTCCACCCTATTGGCAAGCATGCCCTGACAGAGGATGAAAAAATGGGCTCCAATATCGCCGGTGGACTCGTCGGCCTATCCATCCTATCCCTGGCAGGCTACCTCATCAGTGGTGCCGGGCAACTGCTTTTCCTGGGCATCGTTTTTGGATTGCTTTTGGTTCCTGCCGGTGGCACTTTCTCCGTCAGCGAAGGCACCAAAGCCCGGCGTTCCCTGACCATTTACAGCCTGGTACTGGCAGGTGCGGGCATCACCGGAGCGCTCATCCCCTCCCTCGGCAGTTGGCTGATCATTGTGTTCGCACTGGGCATATTCGCTTATGGCTGGGTGGCGAACTATCTGATTGGTCAGGATGCGAAAGCTTTTTAGTTGAATTGCATTGGTGATATTGCGGTAAAGCTTAAAACGCCGCATATTTATGCAAAAGCCCGATGTAAGATGAAGCCTATCACACTATCCATCTCTGATGAGCTGCTGGAGAAAAGTATCGCCTACGCAAAACTGAATGGCACAAACCTCAATGACCTTATAAGAGAACTGCTAATACGTCATGTAGACACAAGCTCCATGAGCCCGGCAGAAAAATTACTTAAAAGAAGTAACCAAATTACCATCTCAACAAAAGACCGGAAATGGAACAGAGATGAATTCTACCACCGGAAACTTTTTTCCTGATTCTAAATGCAAAAGCTAAGATAGCCGATCCCATTACCCTTTCAACCTACCCATCACACCCTTCCGGTACCCTTCACTAATCGGCAGGCGCTCCTTTTCGATCACCACCCGGTTGCGCTCTATGTAGTCAATTTTGGGAATGGACACGATATAGGACCGATGGGTGCGCACGAATAAAGCTGTCGGCAGCACCTCTTCAAAATGCTTCATGTTTTCCAATGTCATAATGCGGCCGGCCGACGTGTGGATGGCTACATAATCGCCCTGCCCTTCCAGATAGGCAATATCGGCATAGTCGACACGCTGCAGGCGGTATTCCGTTTTCACAAATAAGTAGGAGGCGTTCACTTCTGCCTCCTGAGCTGCTGGGGCGGGGCTCCTTTCACTGGTTTCGACTTTCTGTACGGCCTGATAGAAACGGTCGTAGGAGATTGGTTTCATCAGGTAATCCACTACGTTGTGTTCGTACCCCTGGAGCGCATATTGCTCGTATGCGGTGGTGAGGATGACCGGCAGGCGCTGATTCAGGATTTTCATCACCTGAATGCCGGTGAGCTCGGGCATTTGCACATCCAGAAAAAGCAGCAAATCCGTCTGCCCCTGCAGGTACTGCAAAGCCTCTATGGGATTGGAAAAAGCCTCCGCCAATTCCAAATCCGGTGTTTTCCGGACATAGTCGGACAACAACTGTATGGCCAGGGGCTCATCATCCACAATTACACATCGGAGCATAGGGCAATGGGAATTTTTAAGGTGACTTCGAATTGATTTTGGGTTGCTTCGACCGTCCACTCATGCTGATCTTCATAAATCAAAGATAAGCGTTTGCGGATATTAGCCAGACCGATGCCCCCCACCTGATCTTTTTGTTGAACCCGCAGAGCATTTTGGGTGTGAAAGACCAAAGCCTCCGCCCTTCGTTCCAACCGGATGACCACCGGGTGCTCCGGATTCCGCAGCTCACCGTGCTTAAAGGCATTTTCCACAAAGGGGATGAGCGCAAATGGTGGAATAGACAGCCCATCCAGCTTATCAGGCATTTCCAGGTGCAGCTGCACTTCATACCCGTACCGCAGGCGCTGCAGGCTGATGAAGTCCTCAATGTACCTGACTTCCCGCTCCAAAGGCACCTGCTCGGCATTCTCATACAAAGCGTACCGGAGCAGCCCCGTCAGCTTTTCCATGGCTACCAGTGCTTTGTCTGACTTTTGGTAGACCAGGGTATAGACATTATTCAGGGTATTGAAGAGAAAGTGGGGATTGATCTGCGACCTTAGAAAAGCCAGCTCCGTCTTCTGGTTGTGAATCAGCAACTCCTGGCTTTGCCGCTCCCGGAAGCGGGAATACTGCGAAAAGTAAAACACAATACCTACGGCCGAAAATGGGATGGCGTAGTACAAATTGTCCAGCAGGTAAGTGCCCGTGCTCATCTGATCGTAGTAATTGTCGAAGCCAAACCAGCGCAGGTACAGCACTTCTTCGATCAAAAAACGGATAGCAGCGGCAAATGGATAGACCGCGAAGAGTAACACACCCAGCAGCAGGTTAGGCTTGCCCTTAAGCCAGAAAAGGACCGAATAACAGCCGAAGGCATACAGAATATCCACCAACAGGGAGGACAAGGACAGCAGGATGCTCTTTTGGTTGGTCCAGTTATCCACAAAGCTTTGAATCCCATGATCCGCAATATCCCTGAGCTCCACGTACACCAGAAAAAAGGCTACACTCCAGATTAGCAACACCCCATACTTCGGCTTCATCTTGGATTCATTTTACGGTAAAACTAAGCAATTCACGGGCAGTCTCCCCCGAAGGATAGGCTATCGGGGAAGTTCTATCGGTGAATGGGCCGGATTGCCCGGCAAACGCCCTTTGCTCTGAATTTTGGCACTGACCGGGGAAATCCCCCGGGCTACCGATTGCAGTTGGAAGACGTGGATGGGGGCTGCACTTTTGTTGGTATCAACCGAAAAAATAAAATCATCACCAATGAAATCCATTATTCCCATTTTCATCGCCTTATGCTTTTTCCAATTGTCCAATGCTCAGGAGATGCCCTATAAGGGCCCGGACGCGTTCCTCATCGGCGACCGGCAGGTGCCTCAGGTGCTGCTTATGGGCACCTGGCACTTTGCTTATCCTGGTTTGGACGAGCACAAGACTAAGGAGGAAGACAAGATCAATATTTTCACGCCCAAACGGCAGGAAGAACTGCAAGAGTTGCTGGATTATGTAGCCCAGTTCCAGCCCACCAAGATCATCGTGGAATCGGGAGCCAATACCGGCTACCTCATGAACCGCTACCGCCACTGGAAAAAAGGCGAAGAAGACCTTTATGCCAATGAACGCGATCAGGTCGGCATACGCCTGATGGACCAGCTGGGGCTGGACACCCTCTATGGTTGTGATGCCTGGGAGTTGCTGGGCGAGGTTTCGGAAACGCTGGGCGAATCCGAGGCTGATCAATACATCCGGAAAGTGGGCGACCACCATTACTTCGGAGGAAAAGATGAATGGATGAAGCGGTACAAGAAATGGTACGCTTACAGTGACAAACAAATGCCGCACAACACCCTGCTCGAAAATTTTCTTTACCTCAATCAGGACAAGGTCATCGACCGCTACTTTGGAGCCTACATTTCAGGCGGGCAGTTTGATTCGGAAGCCTTTGAAGGGCCGGATGCGCTGTCGATGTTCTGGATGAACCGCAACCTGCGCATTTTCCATAAAATCCAGCAACTGGATATTCAGGACAATGACCGGGTGCTCATCCTCTTTGGGGCCGGGCACGTGAGCATCCTGCGCTGGCTTTACGAGTGCTCCCCCCGCTATGAATTAGTAGAATTTGACAGCCTGAACGACTTTACCGTTCGATAAATCACCAGACTGACAACTGCCCGGTGGCCACAACAGCTGCCGGGCACAAACTACTCCAGCTATGAAATACCTGCTATACTTTTTCTTATTCATGATTTGGGCCTGTCAGACTCCCAAAACCAGCATCCCAGCCTCTGCATTGCCCGCACTGGACAGTGCCTTTGTCGCATCCCATACGCACTATTTCCAGCTTACGCCGGACGGTTTTGCCGGTGAAGGGGCCCAAACGCTCGAACGAGCGGTACAAGCTGCCCAAATCCTGGTGCTGGGAGAAACCCACGGCTCCCCTACCCTGTCCCGCTTTGTGGAACAACTGGTCCCCATGCTCAGCACAAATGGCTTCCGGCACTTTGCCTGCGAAATTGGGCCGCATTCTGCACAGTACCTTGAGCAGCTGACCGAAGTGCCCGATAATGTGCCGGCCAACCTCGCCGCATTCTATGAGCAGTACCAGTTTGAAGCTATCGCTGACGTACCGATGCCTTTTTTCGAACTGCAGGAAGATGCCGCCTTTCTCAAGGCGCTCCGCCGGGAAGGCTTTTCCATTTGGGGGCTGGATCAGGAGTATTTTTCATCAGTATTTTTTCTACTTGATTGGCTGCAAAGCCAATTAGAACCGGAGGACGTGCCCACAGCACTCCATCAAGCCGCCGTTGCCACTATCCGGGAGTGGATGATACAGGAAGATCAGGACGAAGAAGGCTTCCCCGTATTCGGCCGCATTTTGCAAGAGCCAACGGTACAAACCTATTTCAGCGCGCTGGAAGCCCATTCCCCGGAAGCGAAAACCTTGCTGCAAGACCTGAAAATCAGCTGGGATATTTACGACCGCTACCGGGGCGGCGCCTCACACGGAGACCGGGTGCAGTACATCAGGGACAATTTTCAAAAACAGTACGACCGGCTCGGGGCGCCCAAAGTTTTTGTCAAAATCGGCCGGCTGCACGCCAGTAAGGTAGAATCAGGTGGGGAGCTCGACCTGGGGGAACTCACCCACACACTTGCCAGCGAAGCGGGCCTGGAAAGCATCAATATCGCGGTATGGAACCGCTACTACCGCGCTGAGGACGGAGCAGTGACCGATTGGCTCGAAAAGCGCAACCGCTATTATTGCCATAACCTACCCTTAATCCTGCAAGCCCGGAAGGATGCTTTTGCGCTGATTGACCTCCGCCCAATCCGGGAGGCGGTCGCTCAGGGGCAGATTGCTCCACCTGAATCGGAGCGTCTGCAAGCCCTTTTGGACGGATTCGATTATGAACTCCTGCTGCCGGCTGATTATGCAGGCACTCCACTTGTGAAGCCCTGAAAGCCCCCCTATCGCAGGAAGCTCCGGACATCCTCCGCCGTACGTGCCGGCCATTCCTCCATAGGCACATGCCCGGCATCCGGATAAACCAGGAGTTGGCTGTTGGGCAGTACCTCGTCAAACCGGTACGCATCCGCAACAGGAATCCAGGCATCCTGCTCACCCCAGAGTATGAAGGTGGGAATGTTAAGTTCGGAAAGCTGATTGGGATCGGGCTGATAAGACTGATTCAAGCGCTGCACATAGGCCCGGCGGTTGCCCTCCCGCAGGAAAAGGTCAAAGTACCGGTCCACCAGAGTATCCGAAATACGGTCAGGATTGGCGTACACTTCCCTAAGAGATTTTCGGAAGAGTGCTTTGGGGGTAATCCGCTGCAGCAATTGCTTGAAGACCGGCTTGCGGGCCAGGCGCATAGCCAGGGGCATTTCCTTGTCGCGGGGCCAGCCGGAGGCATCGAGCAGCACCAGTTTTTGGACACGCTCCGGGTGGGCCAGGGCATATTCCCAGGCAATCAGCCCGCCCAGGGAGTTGCCTGCCAGGCAGAATTGCCCGAGCCCGGCCTCTTTGGCGAAAGCCTCTACAAAATCAACATAGGCAGGAATGGAATAGTCTTCTTCCGGATGCGGGCCGGTAAGCCCAAATGCAGGCAACGTCACGCTAATGACCCGGAAGGAGTCCCGCAATTCAGCAGTCCAGCCTTCCCAGGTATGCAGGGTGGCGCCGGTCCCATGCAGAAGTAGCAGAACCGGGCCCTCCCCAACGGAGCGGTAGTGAACGGGCATGCCCATTACATCGGCAAAACCAGACTCCGGGTAGGTGTAGGCAGCTCGCAGCACCTCTACCGGCCGCTCCGCATGGTAATTCAACACCACCGGCAATGATAGTACAGCAATCAAAATAGCTAGTCCCCACTTTCTCATCCTTGCCGTTGTTTACTGTCGGCAAATAATCGGCAGTACCGCATCGTACCACGTCACCAGTGAAATAGACCGCGCAAGTCGCAAGTCAGAACAAGCCTCACTGTAGCGCTGCATGTCCAGGTAAGCCTGCCCGCGCATGAGCAGGAATTCCGCATTGTTCGGGAACATGCCAATAGCCTGTGTCATTTTGGCAATACCCAGCTCCTGTTCTTCTTCAGCAAACAGCGTCGCGCCTTCCTGTGCAAGTTCATTGGCCGCTTCGTATTCTTCCACCAGCGTTGCACAGGCCGCGTTTTCAGGAATAAAAGGCAGGCTTAGGTCAAAAGCCGAAGCGACTTTCCGGCCTTCATAGGTGGCGATATCCCATTTGCCGTACGTGGAGGTCGCTGCATCGATGGCTTCGTACCAAAAGTCGAAGCCCAGGTCATTGAAATCGACCAGATCAAGAATACGTACCTCTCCGGAAGGCCGTACCAGTAACTGTAGCTCCACCCGCCCTACGATACAGGTATCTTCCGGCACTTCGGGGTATTCCAGGTTTTCCTCCAGATAGGCCCGCAGCGCTTCCTGCCCACCTGTAAAATCAAGCGGTGTGTCATAGACGGTGTACACCGAGTCTCTTCCGACCATGGTATAAGGGGGTACTTCCTCCAGCTTAAATTTTATAGGCATGGTGTACTGAAACCGGACCGGCTCCCCATCTTTTTCGGCGGGCACCCAGCGCACCTGTGCCTCATTCATCGCTTCCACCACCCGGAGTACTTCCAGCCCGGCCCCGCCGCCGATGTCTTTCAGCACGGACAGGTTTGAAAGGCTGCCGTCTTTTTCCACCACAAAGGTGGCGACCACGTTGCCCTCCAGGTTTTGTTGCCGGGCCTCCTGCGGGTATCGGATGTTGCTGTACATAAACTCCAGCAAAGACTGCTCTGCACATTTCTGTTTGACTACCAGCGTTGTATCCAGTTGTTCGCATGCCGGGAAACGGGGCGGGCGCTCCAATGCCCGGTAGATGGTGGTATCCCCAGCCTCTGTATCTTGTGCAATCAGCCCAATGGCGTTAAAACTTAACACCAGCAAAATCAGCAAAATTCTCATAGCTCTGAATATCATTTAATTTTTACTCGCATTCATCCACTGCTCCAGGGTTTGCAGAAGCTCCATGCGCTCCGCATCGCTCATATTGCGGATGCGGGCACTGCCGTGGTCTTTGCCTTCCATAACAAACCACTTCGCGTCTACCTTATCGGAAACGGGCACGCCGGTAGCCGTCCAGGTATCAATCGCCCCGTAGATGTAGATCATTTCATCGGCTTCGCGCTGTGTCCAGTTGTAGACGGCCTTCACGAAGGCAGGATCGAAGTTCATCGGAGCTTTGCCCGGCATAAAAATAGCCGTGGGTTCTTCTTCTGTAATTTCCTTCAGCAACCCTTTGAAAGGCTTGGTCTGAAAGCCATAATAGCCCATCTCATCGCCCGCCTGCCAGTAGTGCGAGGCGTAGCCAAACATAGAGGCATCCGAGTAGAAATCCAGCCCTACGACCTTGACAAAGTGCTCCAGCAGGGTTTCCAGGTCCGCCGCTGTTCCCGGGATCGCCTCACAGTCGTGCCCCAGCTGCCAGAAAGAAAAGGGGTATTCTAAAACCGCATATTCGAAGGCTTCCTCAAGGCTAAGGTAGGTGAATTCCATGCCTGCGCCTTTGGCATGCCAACGGAGCAGGGGAAGCAATTCATCCCGGTTTTTCAGTACGCGCATCTGAACGTCACGGATGCCTTTACGGCATTCTTCGGTACCGACATTCGCCAGAAATTCGTAAATCCGGTCGTCTGTGAGGTCCAGATTGAGTGGCGCTACGTAGGGGACGGAAGCGGCCACATCATCAGGGTAAAAGTAGCGGTAGAAGATTGTGGTCTGCCCCCCTTTGCTAATGCCCGTACTCACCCAGGGCTGTGTGTACAGTTGCCCGAGCAGGGTACGGATATGGTGCAAATCTGCCGTCACCTGCTTCAGGTTCAGGTAGGTATAATCCAGAGAATCCGGCGACGAAGTACCGAAGTAACGGTGTTCCACATCCACCTGATTGGCATTCAGGTAACCGGTAAGCTCGTACATACGGTTGGAAGGGCGCATATAGCCCTCGGTAGCCAGTACCATCGGTGCATCAAAGCTGCGGTGCGACAGGTAGGCACGCTGATAAAAGTGCCCCTTTTCCGGATTTTCGTGGTCAATGGGCTGCTTAATGTGCAGCTCATAGGCTGCTTCGAACCCATCGGGCGCCTCAATGGCTTTGAAGAGCACATCCGGCAATTCATACAGGCGCTGCTCCAGGGTACTAAACTGCGCTTGTACAGTAAAGGCAGACAGGATCAGAAAGAAAAAAAGAAACGTATTCCGCATGGCGATTTGGGTTTGGACTTGTCGGGCAAAAATAGAATTTTTGGCGGACATCCCTATTGGTTTGTATTTGTACCATGCCAAACCTACCGGATATCAAAGGTTTTTCTTATTTTTTCGGGAGAAAACCCTGGTCACATGCGCCCCACCACTATTAGAGAGGTCCTCGATGCCCTCGACCGTATCATAGCCACGGCAATTGCCAATGGAGATCCTGTGGGGCTTTTTGCCTATATCTACCGCCGGACCACCGATCAGGTGCAGCGGGCCATTGCCCGGAGAGCCTTCGAGGACGGGCCCCGCATGGAGCAGTTCGATGTGGCTTTCGCCAATCTTTACCTGGATGCTTATGAGAACTGGCAGCGCAGTGTGCCCGTCGCCCGGTGCTGGGGCCTGGCTTTTGAAAGCACCCGCTTCCAGGCAGCGATCATTCAGCACATACTCCTGGGCATGAATGCGCACATCAACTACGATTTGGCCATAGCTGCCAGCACGCTAATGAAAAACAAGCCCCTCCTGCCGTTGAAAAACGACTTTGAAAAAGTCAATGAAATACTGGCTGAAATCGTTGATGAGCTGCAGGACCGGCTAAGCCGGGTCTCGCCCTTGTTTTTTCTGGCAGACTGGCTGGGGAATGACAAAGACGAAGCTATCATCAACTTCAGCATGGGCAACGCCCGGGCATTTTCCTGGGAACTGGCCTGCGAGCTGTGGCGGCTGAATGGCTCGGCCTACGAGCAACGGCTTGAACAGGCAGACCAATGGGTCTATCAGCTAGGCAACCTGGTCGCCCGTCCACCAGGATGGGCGCTGAGAAACGGGCTCATGCTGATGAAAGCTTTTGAACGCCGGAATGTCGGGGACATCCTTGAAGCCCTTCGGCGATAAGCTCCAACTGCTGCCTAATGCTAATCTAAAACCAATCCCGATGCCCAACGCCTTACGCATAGCCGCCCTCATCCATCCGGGCATGGAAATTCTTGACTTTGCCGGCCCTATCGAGGTATTTACCAATGCCGGATGGGAGGTCCTCATCGTGGCCCGGGACAAAAGCCCGGTGATCAGTCAGGGCGTGGTGAAAATATTGCCACAGTACGACATCACGGACTGCCCGCCAGCAGATATCCTGGCTACTTTTGGAGGCAATTCAGAGGAAGCAGCCCGACAACCGGAAGTGATCCGATGGATACAGGAAAGAGCCCCGGGCTGCCAGGTACTCTTCAGTGTATGCACCGGTGTTTTTTATTATGCCGCCGCCGGGCTGCTGCACGGGCACCGGGTGACCACCTTCCACGGCGAAATCGAGCGGTTGAGGCAGGAAGCGCCACAAACTGAAGTGCTGACCGGCGTGAAGTACGTGGACTCGGGCAATATCGTAACAGCTGCCGGTGTTTCCTCCGGGATAGACGGGGCGCTATATCTGGTAGAAAGGCTTGAGGGAAAAGCCAAAGCCGATGCCATCGCGCAATACATTGAATACACCCGAAGGTGACCCGCTATTACTCCGCCGCATCCTCTACCGCCTGCCAAACCCGCCACACATTTTTGTAGCAGATTTTCTCAATGTCAGATTCCGAATAGCCGCGCTTCAGCAGTTCGTGAATGAGATTGGGGTACTGAGAGACATCCTTCAGCCCGGTAGGAAGGGTATCGCCCACTCCATCGTAGTCCGATCCAAACCCAACGTGATCCACACCTACCAGGCTTACTACATGGTCGATATGGTCGGCCACCGTTTTCACATCGGCCATGAGCACCTCGTTTTCTTCCTGAAATTTGTCAATCACCGGTTTGGCTTCCTCATCGTCATAGCTCAGGCCTTTTTCTTCCAACAGTTGGGTGAGCTCCGCCCGCTTTTCATCCATCTGTTTTGAGATGTTGCCGTCGAGGAAAGTAGAGCCGAAGTTGATCTGCATGACGCCGTTGTTTTCTGCGAGGCGGCGGATCATATCATCGTTCATATTGCGCTCGAAGCCGGGCGTAAATTTACGGCAGGAAGAGTGCGAAGCGATGCAGGGCACGTCCGTCATTTCCATAACCTGCCAGAAAGTGCTGTCGGACACATGAGAGATATCCACCATGATGCCTACCCGGTTCATCTCGCGGACGACCTGTTCCCCGAAAGGGCTAAGGCCGTTCCAGGTGCCAGTGGTATCGTAGGAGGAATCACAAATGTGGTTGTCTTTGCTATGCGTGAGGGTAATGTAGCGGATGCCCCGATCATGCCAATACTGCACATTTTCGAGCTTGCGCTCAATGGGAGAGCCATTCTCCATCCCCATAGGCAGGGACACGATGCCTTTTTTAAAATTGGCTTCCACTTCGGCGGGGGAATGAGCCAGGGCGAACTTATCCGGGTGTACTTCCGTGATCCCCACCACCATATCGATTAAGGAGTCTGCCAGCGCCTTAGCCCCGTTGTCTTCCCGGGAAGCAGGGATGAAAATAGACATGAAAGGCGCGTCCAGCCCACCGGCCTTGGCCCGAACGTAATCAAAGTCGCCCTTGTCCGTTTCCACCGGGATGCCCAGGTACTCCCGTTCCAGTCGGAAATTCTGTACCCGCAGGCGGTAAGGCAGATCCACATGGCCATCAGTGATGATGAACTGTTGGGCAAGCTCATTGGCTTTAGTACGCAGCGTGCTATCTGTTTGTGCATCCAACACAATCGTCAGTACCAGGCATGAGGACAGTAAAAAAATCCGTTTCATAGGCGGTCCGTATTTTAATGCCGGAATATAATCAATAATCCAATAAAGTAGTGGCGTCTGACGATCTGCTTGCGGGTGGTGAGGCGATCAGAGTGTTACTTTAAAACGCCATAGCGTCTTATCCTCCGTAAACCCGTTGTGAAAATAAAAGCCCTGTTTTAATAAAATTCACTATTTTGCTCCTCTCCGATTAGGAGCAAGAAGCGGGAAAACAAAAATAAAATTCCCTATGAATTCTGTAGAATCGTACCTAATTCTAATTGCCCTGTGCGCCCTACCTCTGCTGAGCAATGCACAAGAGCGCCCCTCCTACTGCGATGAAATCCCCGTGATGTACGACAAAGGGGCTATGGCAAAACCTCCGGCACTGCCGAGGTTCGAGACCAAGCCGGTAACTGAATACAAAGTGCAGGTAGCGATCCTGAAGTTTACGCATCCCAAGGACTACCCCTTCCACAAGTATCTTGTAGCCCGCTACCGGCCCTGTGAGCAGGTTTGGGTAGTGGAAACCAAGAAATGCTTCCGCTCCCGGCAGGAAGCAGAGGATATGCGCAGCGAGCTCAAAGACTTAGGGTATTCAGGGGCTTACATTGTAGACGTACTGGCTTACGAGTAGTCCTCATAGCCTCAACGGGTATCAAAAACACCAACCCGCACCCATGCTTCAATCAAAAAACATTCCATGTTACCGGGCATTTTTCACTTCTGTACCAAATTGAACTATATTTGAATCTCTCTGGCTGATATACCGTATAACATTAAGAAAACGGTATCCGAAAACTGACATTATGAGTTTTCGATTCGATAATAAATCCTGGAGATTGGGCTCATGATCAAAATACTTGGTGTAGAAGACAATCCGATTCATCAGGAGTTCCTGTTTGTCGTCATACAGGAGTTGGGCTATGAATTGGCAGGTCTGGCCGACAATGCCAAACAGGCCCTCGAATTACTTTTTGCGACCCGGCCAGATGTTGTGCTGGTGGACATCGAAATCAACGGGCAGCAGGACGGGATTGCCCTTGCCAACCGCATCAACCAACTGCGGCCACTTCCCATCATTTACACCACGGCACGGGCTGACCGGGCTACCCTGGACCGGGCAAAGAACACCCTGCCCTATGGCTATCTGGTAAAGCCTTTCACACAGCAGGACCTGCAGGCGGCTTTGGAGCTGGCGATTTACCGCTTCGCTGCCGATCAGCAGGAGCGGGACCATATAACTTCGGCTCTGGAATGGGAAAGCGGTATTGCTATGCAGCAAGCTTTGTTTGTTAAAGCAGGCGATATGATCCACAAGGTCCGTTTTGAAGACATCCTGCTGGTTGAGGTCGCAAAAGACCGTTACTGTACTGTTTCTACTGCCGAAGACGAGTATTTGGTCAGAAGCCCGCTCAGGGAGATTGCCGGCAAATTGCCAATGCAGGACTTTTTGCAGGTGCACCGTTCTACGATTGTACGCGCCACCGCCATTGATCGTATTGAAGGCAGCGGTGCCTGGCTCATGGTTGGGAATAAAACCGTGACCGTTGGCAAAACCTACCGCGAAAAATTACTGAACAATCTTAATTTATTGTAGCGTGAAACAGACCTTTTGGCTACTCATCAGCCTGAGCGCCCTGCTCCTGCCTGCCCTTCTGACCGGTCAGCCTGCCACCCTCGACAGCCTGGAACAGCTTTTGAAGAATGACCTTTCTCAAAATGAGCGGTTCACCATCAACCTTCAACTCGCCAGGCAGTACCTCAAAATCAATCCGGAGCCGGGCTTCGCCTTTGCGAAGGCGGCTATGGATATAGCGGAAGCCACTCAGGATAAAGAGCAGCGGGCCCTTGCTCAAATCTGCCAGGCCGATTACGAATGCATGAATGGTGGATTTGAACCGGCCAAAGCCATGGTGCATCAGGCCCTGTTGCTCGCCCCTAACCCGTCAGACCAAATCCGGCTCGAAGCCTATAACCTGCTCGGGAATATCTTCTTTTACCAAAGCCAGCCTGACTCCGCAAGACACTACTACACACTGATGGAAGCCATTGTCGCTGGAATGGAAGCCCCTGCCCCTGACGCCCGCAAAAAGGCCACTGCAGCCCTTTTCAACCTGGGCAGCACTTTCCGGCAGCTGGGGCAACCGGATTCTGCCATCCTCAATTACAATCAGGCACTTGAAGCAGCACAAAGCATTGATTTCAAAGAGATACTGCCCTATATCCTGGAAAACCTGGCCAACATGCAGATTAATCAGGAAGAGGGAATCAGCTATCTGCTGGAGGCCATAGCCATTGATGAAGCGCTGGGCAACAACAGCCACCTCGCCGGGCTCTATGAAAACCTTGGCACCATTTATGGGAATATGGGCGATACCCTGCTGGAGGGCCGCTACCGGGAACAGTCCTGGCAGTTGGTCCGTACCCATCAGTTCATCAACAGAGAACTGGCGATAGGCCTTGCAGACTATGGGGTCTACCTCATTGAAGTGTCCAGGTTGGATACAGCCCGGGAAGTTCTGAATTATGCGCTGGAGATGGGAAAAAAGATGGAGGACCCCTC
This sequence comes from bacterium, assembly GCA_024742755.1. Classification (GTDB taxonomy): domain Bacteria; phylum Bacteroidota; class Bacteroidia; order Chitinophagales; family Saprospiraceae; genus Phaeodactylibacter. Next base: position 51,088 of record JANSXW010000006.1, read on the forward strand.
AAGCACCAGCTACGCATTGTCCATTTTAGGCCTTTTGTCCCTGAAGCAAGGCGCTAAAGAGCAAGGCCTGGGGTACCTGTCCGAAGCGGAAGCCCAGGCCAGAGCAGGCGCGGACCCCGGCTACTTCATTTACAGTCTAATTAACGCCGCGGACGGGTACATACAGCTGGGGCAGCCTCAACCCGCCGTTGGTTTGCTTCTGGAGTGTCAGCGCACTGCCGATCAAATCGGGCTGCCCCACCTCAGGGGAGATGCAGCCAAACTGCTTTCTAAAGCGTACCAGGAACTAGGGGATAATGTCAATGCCTTAGCAGCCTACCAGGAAAGCACTGCCATTGCCGATAGCCTTTCCAAAGCAGAAAACCGCGCGGCGATACAGGAAATCCGGACCCGTTACGAAACGGAGCAAACCGAGGCCGAGAACGAATTCCTAAGGCTGGAGAACCAGCAAACCATCCAACAGCGCAACCGCATTCTGGCTGCCGTGGCCATACTGTTGTTGCTCCTCTCCGTCCTGGGTGTGCTGTACCGCAAGGTCCTTCAGGGCAGACGTCAAATTGCCGCCCAAAACCTAAAGCTTGCCGAGCTCAATCAGACCAAAGACCAGCTGTTTGCCATCATTGCCCACGACCTTCGGGGAGAAGCCAGTGCCTTCCAGCAGCTGGCACAAATTGTGGGCTTCCATCTCAAAAACCGCAATCTGGACCGCCTGGAAAAGGTGTTTGGGCAGGTCAACAAGAGTGCGGCCAATCTCAACACCTTGCTGGACAACCTCCTGCAATGGGCCCTCACTCAACTGGAAGGCGTCCGGCTGAAGCCCGCTGCCCTGCAATTGCAACAGGAAACGGCACATACCCTTCAACTGTTTGAAACCCACGCTAAGCTTAAGGAAATCGAACTGATCAATGAGGTCCCGGCCAATCTCAGTGCTTTTGCCGATCCAAACAGTGTGCAGCTCATTCTTCGCAACCTGATCAGCAATGCCATTAAGTTCACCCCGCCATCCGGAAGTATTCGGGTATCGGGAAAGCAGGAGGGACAGGAGATCGTGTTGTCTGTAGAAGATACCGGGCAAGGCATGACGGCAAGCCAAATTGAAGCCGTAATGGAGGGGCGGTCTGCTGAAAGCCGGGAAGGGACCTCCGGAGAGCGCGGTACCGGGCTGGGTTTATCCCTCTGCAAGGCTTTTGCTGAACGCAATCAGGGCGCTTTCACCATTGAGGCGCAACCGGGTGCCGGCACCCTTTGCCTTGTCCGGCTCCCAGCTACCGGCTAAAGCAGATTCCAAACATGCACATAGTTTTGACATTCATGCACCTACTTTGACCCTTCGGCGACACCTCTGGGTAGCTGCTCTTATGGGGTTTTAGTTTTGTAATGTTCAATCCGGGGCCGCCCCCTTTATGGCCCGGAAAAGTCACATTATCAAAACTAATCAACAATGCACTATTTTAACCTCACTACATTCCGGGCATTCCTGCTTGTGCTCGGCATGATGCTGTCCGGCCTATCCTACGGGCAGCAGACTGCAAATTTCAACCCTGTTTTTCAAGCCAACGGGCAGAGCTTATTCGAAGCCAACGGCGGCACCCCTGCGGGGCTGGACTTCAGCAAGCAATATATCGGCGAAAAAATCTCCGAGTACACTAGCAGTAATGACTATAGCGTACTCTTCCTTAAGGCTGGGGTCGAATTTGGGGCGTACTTCCAGCTCAAAGAATTGAACGGAGGGGAAGTAGACATAACTTACCCACTTGATATCACCATTCAGTATCCGGAAGAAAATACTTTTGGTTGCAATGACTGGCTTACAATCCAAACGACTTGCGCAGTCGCCGATGGATATCAGCTTGGGGTTACCCCGCCAACACTTGACTTTGAGCTGGGTACTGAATTTCTGGGCGGGGCCGGCATTTCCATTGGAAACATTGCATCTTTTGATATCCCCAGCGACTTTGGAGACGCAACTGCGTCCAACTGGAAGGATTTTGCAACAGGATGGGACTCCCCATTCTTTGGCCTGAATACCAATACCGGAGTGAGGTGGCCATGGGATTATCTACCGGACAGCCCCGTACCAGATGGTGTCATACCAGGTGCTTTCCCAATTAACATCCCTTCTTTCATTAGCAGTGCTGTTTTTTTATCCGGCACCATCGATAATCCTTTCAGCGCGGATGGCGCTGATAACTTGTTTGGCAAAAAGCTCAGGGATGAGTCGGTTAAAAACTTCCTCGACCTTGAATTCCGGCCGGTCAACTTCCAACAGTACTTCACAGGGGTTCCATTATCTGTATCTATTGATGCCTCACCCGTTGGCTCCGTCACCGTTACCTCATTTGATATTCCACTCGGCCTAAATGTAGAACAGCGGAGGACCGTAGAATTTGAAGGGAATGTCCAGATTCAATTTGAGTTTAGCCAGAGCTTGCAATACGAAGAACGAAACCCTCTTACCAATGCCCTCGTGAGCAGCGGAACCGGAACATCGGCTTCCATCTTGGCGGGAAACACACTGAAAGTCCTTTATCCTGATGGCGCTCCTCAGGCCACTTCTGTTGTTCCAACCTTTGTAATGATTGAGGACAAACTGACGACTTCCATCTCGGAAAAAGTTACGCTGGAAGTGGGCATTGAAATCCTGAAGGGAGACTTATCAATTGGCGGTATTGATCAGGAAATCTGCCCGCCTGATTTCCTCGATTTCCTCGATATCCCATGTGCTACAATCGAAATTGCCGCCTTAACAGATACAGTCGCGCTCGTTGATCAGGACTTTCCCATTCCATTAGAATCCTTTGAGCTCTATAATGAAACCTTTGATGTCACGGATGGCGCATTCGAAGACATTCAGGGCACGCCGATCAATTTGCAGCCAGACCAGCAGGCACCGGTAGCCACCTACACCACAGGCTCTCAGGTCATTAACCTGAGCGCCCCTACGATTGACCTGGACCTTGATGACTTCCTGGCATCATTCACCGATCAGGAAGGAGGCGAAACCCAAATCCTTGATGCATCCGCTCAAACCTACACCTGTGCGGATGTCGGCTCAGCCGTGTACAACTGGACAGGCTCAGATGATCGGTGCAATGAGGCGGACTATGAACGGCAGTTCACACTGATGGATACCGGCCTGCCGGTAGTCAATACCAAATCCTACGATTTGTACCTCGACGCTAATGGCGAAGCGGTACTGAACCCGGAGGATGTCAACAACAACTCGACCGACAACTGTGCCATTGCGGGCTATGAACTGAGCAAGTCCGTTTTCAATTGCAATGACCTGGGCCCTCAAAATGTGATGCTGAAAGCTACCGACCTTAGCGGAAATCAGGCTTCCAATACGGCGACTATCCAGGTGATCGATGCCATCGCGCCTACCCCCAGCTGTAAAAACATAACCATCTACCTAAACGAAGAGGGCATGGCGGTTATTGATCCTGAAGACGTGGACGATGCCTCCTTTGATGCCTGCGGCATTAGCGAGCGCAATATTTCAAAAGGCACCTTCAGTTGCGACGACCTCGGCTCTAATACGATTACCCTCAGCCTGAAAGATGGCAGTAATAACCAAAGCCAGTGCAACGCTACGGTTACGGTACGGGACGATATTGCTCCCGTCGTATTCTGCAAGAGCTTTGTCAAAGAGCTTGATCCTTACGGCAATGCCAGCCTGACTCCTGCCGATCTGTTTGATGAAATCAACAGCTTCGACAACTGCGCCATCAACCTGCTTTCGGTTGCGCCCAACACATTTAACTGCTCTACACGAGGCGAGCATATCGTCACCCTGCAAGCGACCGACAATGATGGCAACGACGTAAGCTGCGAAGGCGTAATCACTGTGGTGGAAGGCACCGCACTGCCGGCTCCATGGACTACTGCCGACATCGGTGATCAGGGCAGTGGCAGCACCTATACTTTCGACCCCTGTACGCGGAACAATCCTGCCAACGGAGACTTCACCATTAATTCAGGAGCCAACAACCTGGGCGATGACACCGCTGATGATGTAAGCTTTATTGGCCAAACCTTGTGCGGCAACGGTGGCATTCAGGCACGGGTCAGAGAAGTCTCAGGCGGATACGTTGGCCTGATGATCCGCGAGAACGATGCTCCCGGCGCCAGAAAGATTGCCTTTTATTCCAATGGGACGAACCTGACGCGATGGGAAACACGCTATGAGACCGGTGCTCCCCACAATGACACCCACCTGTACGCTTCTTTCCCCTTCTGGCTGCGCATCGTACGGCAGGGCAACTGGTTCCGGGGTTACTACAGAAATGCCGGAAATAACTGGGTCCTGATCCATCAGGTATACATGGAGCTGCCGGAGTGTGTTGAGGTAGGCATTGCAACCTTTACTCATACTCCGAATGGCAATGTCAATGCAGTCGTCAGCAACGTAGCTGTTCAGGGTGCTGCACCAAGCCTTGCTGTATCTAATGAGGCCGCCGCAATGGCCACTGACAACCGGGCGCGTATTTTCCCCAATCCATCCGATGGGCAATTTACCGTAGAACTGGGCCAGCCAACACTGCTCCCCATAACCGTTTCCCTGCGCAATACAATGGGGCAGATTATTGAGCAGCGGCAGTTTGAACCTGGCACGCAGCAACTACCCTGGCAAACTCAAAACATACCAAACGGCTTATACTTCCTGGAAATCCCCGAGTCAGATGGTACCACTCAAACTCTGAAGTGGATGAAACAGTAAGAACCATAAAGGGGGAATTGACTTACAGCCCTGAAGTACGCTTTGTGCTTCAGGGCTTTTTTTGACTATGTCTTATTGCCGGACAGCAAAAAGATCCTGCCGAAGTAGTTTCACTTCCAGCCGTTTTTCCTGCCTTTGGACGGTTAGCCCGATTGGCTCGGGCGCTCCAAAAAGCGCTCTGGCTTCACAAAAATCCGTTGCATTCACCGGGCGGCTGTTAATGGCCACGACCGTATCTCCAAGCATCAGCCCTGATTCCACTGCCATGGATGGATAAACCAACTGCGCGACTTCCAGAACAGCTCCGTTCGGCTGCAGCGCGCAACCAAAATTATGCCAGGCCGGGCTAGGCTTCCCGCCCACAGGCTCAAGTACCAGCTGATTGTTTTGCCAGTCGATGGTTGACCGGAATTCCCGGAGTATTCCTGTCCCAAACAAATGCCCTCCTTTGCGCCGGATACGCGCCCGTAACCCAGGCAAAATCGTATCTCCCCGGGAGGTCAGTAATCCTTCAGGCATCATAAACCAGATGGAATCCAGCTCCACCCCATAGAGCCCTACGCCGGCTGCCCCGGTAGTAAATAAGCCTGCTCCGGCAGGATCAAACCGATCTTCCACGGCTTCTAAATCAAGCGACAAGCCACTGGAGGAGCCAAAATCCAGGGTAACATAATTGAGCCGCAGGCTATCCCCCAGGATGACCGACAGTTTGGGTGTTCCCTGACTGTTCACACGGAAGGGCATCACTATCGAATTGGCGCTGTAAATAAAGCCCTCACAGTCCTCCTGAATCCGGATGACTTCATTATGGTAATCCATTTGCCAGCAGGCGTTACGCATGAGGCTTGCCCCCAACAACCCATCAACATTCAGGCAATCGAAAACGGGTATGCTCCGAAAATCAGAGATCAGGGCGCCCTGCCGGGTAAAATTGATGCCGTCCAGGCTTACGGTGTTCAGTATGGTATAGTCAATTCGATTCCTCCGGTCGTAGGAATCAACCGCCGTACCGAATGCTTTGGTTTCCAGCCCCAGCTCCTCCACCAACCGGGCATCAATCAGGGTGGGTGCACCGGTATCCATCAGAAAATTGCAGGGCCTGCCATTTATGGCTACCTCCACGAAAATCAGCCCGTTTCTGATCTGTACGGGAATTTCGCGGGCAAATGACTTTTGCTGCACTTTTCCTTTTACCCACAGGCGTTGCCGTCCGCAACTCAACAGCAGCAGCATAATGAGTACTCCAATTATTTTTTGCATGGCTATGGTTTCACAAGCTTATAGCTATACTGACTGTCAGCGGTCTGAGCTGTCAGCAGGTAAAAGCCGCCCGGCAGGTCCCAGGTCTCCACTTCCATGTGGGACTGCCCGTTGAGCACGGCAGACCTTAGCACCTGCCCATTCACATTGCGGATGCGGTACTGAACGGCCTGATCGGAAGTGTTGGCCACGGTGAGCCTTTCCCGGAAAGGGTTGGGAAAGACTTCCAGGACTTTGGCTATGGGCTCCGGATCTTCAACGTCTACGATATTTAGCGTTTCATCAATGGCGCGCAGTAGGGACAAGTCAGAAAAATGATCCTGTCCCAACTCCCAGATCATGATGCCGGAAAGCTGAGCTTCTGCTAACTGTGTTTTCTGTACAATCGTAGGGATACCGTTGTAGTAAACCTGGTCCACCTGATCCACCCATGCATTAGCAGGGTCCCAGTCCACGATAGTGCCGTAGCGGTAGGAAGTAACCGGTGTGCTCCCAAAGTCATAACCATAAAATGGAACACCGAGGGTCAGTTTTGACTTGGGCACGCCCTGCCCCTGCCAGTAGAACATCGCATTGAGTGCGAAAGAATAGGGCGAGTGTGGCCCAGGGTTGCCGGGATCCCAGGAACCGGTCAGGTCGTACACCATCATATTGATCCAGTCATAAACAGCCAGCGCTTCGTCCGTAATGTCGGGATAGCGATAAGTACCGGGCAGGGCTGCGGTGAGCGTTAGCCCGTGGGCATCTACGGAGTCCCGCAACTCCAACACAAAAGGGCTGTACTTTTCATTGACATGCCCCCACTCCAGGTCAAAATCGATACCATCCAGCTCATGTTGCTCAACGTACTGCATGATTTTATGGATGAAGGCCGAGCGGTTTTCAGGCAGCATGAGGTGTTCCCAGGCTTGTTCCCATTCATTGGTCAGTGCACCGCCCGCCAAAGAGATGTAGACCTCCACGCCTTCCGCTTTAGCGGCATTGACAATCGGGGTGATATTCTGCCCGCCAATATCCAGATTGCCTTCCATATCGGGGTTGGCAAAAGCGAGATTCAGGTGTGTCAGGCGTTCGTATTCAATCTGACTGTTGTAGTTGAACCGATAGTAAGGCAAATAGCCGATGACTTTGAAGTCTTCCTGGGCAGTCAGTGGGCCCAGCGCCATAGCGAAGGTCAGGAGTAGCAGTATACGTTTCAAATCAATAGGTTTTAGTGATTCAGACGTATAAAGCTAACCAAAATTTTGGGAATTTAGGGCAAGCGCCTCAGGAGCAGCCGGATCAACAGCACCCAGGGAAAGCCGTGAAGGACCACATCAAACCAGTCAATCGCCTGCATACCGACGGCGCCCCCACGTATCCACTTGATCTTGCCCCAGATGTGGGGCTCGGGATAAAAAGGTGCCAGGCCCAGGGTAAGGCAAAGGAGGAGGACGAATTTCCAGTCGTTGAGCAAAGACATAAAAACAATCAGTATTGGTTGGCCGCAAAGTTACAACGGATTTACCAATTCAGCACGGCTCCAAAGTAAAGAGATCTTTGCTGTAAATACTGCCAGGCGAACGAAGAATAGTCCGGTGCCGTAAAAATCTGTTCCTGTTGGTTCTCAATATTCAGGGCATTATTTAGGGTAACGAAAGCGACCAGGAACGACTGTTGCAGCGGTATCGTTTTCGACCAGTTGAAGCTAAGGCTGTGGTAGTTATCCATTCGGGCCTGATTCGGCAATGCCGCAAAGATAGGCTCATAGGCGTTGGCCTGCTGCTGCCACTGGCTCCCAATGACCGGTGTGTACCACAAGCCTTGCCGGTGTATCCATGCAGCAGAGAGGTTGAACAGGGATGGATTGTCATAAGTCAGGAACACCCTTACAAAGTAATCCAGGTCATTCTGCCCATTAAACACCATGCCTTCAGGGCTTGTATTTTCTACATCCAGGTAGGCATAGGACGCCTGTAGCTCGAGGTGCTCGTGAAAGCGGTACCGCACCTGCGCCTCAACACCGTTTATAAGCCGCCGGTCGGTAGCAGTCCCATCTTGCGCAAACCGGATATCTCCACCTTCCCGTTTATGAAAAATTGCTGCATTAAAGCCAATCTTTTCTGTTTCATAGGCATACTCCAGGGCTCCCTGATCACTGTAAACGTAGTTAAAGGCCCGGTTGAAAAAATTGGGGTTGAGGTACCCGTTGTACTGTCCGATCGTGCCAGACAACGTATGCTCGTCTGTGAAATGAAACTTGGTGATCAGCTGCCTGGAAAAGTAATCCGGCTGGCCGGGGAGCACCGGGATGTTCTTTCTAAACCCGGAAATCACAGACAACCGCTCACTGAAGAACCGGCTCCGGCTCAGCAGGTAAAGCTCTGTGTTGTTATTGCGGGCGGTGCCAGAGATCGGACGGGCGGGATCCGTTGGCCTTACCGCGAAATAGTAGTCCGGCTCTGATCCGCGAAAGTCGTACCGCACCTTTTCTGCCGTGATGCCTGCTGACAGGGTCCAGGTCTCGAATAAGTTGAGCTGCCCATTGAGTGAGGCGTAGTACCGCCGGGATTGATTATCATCTCTCAGGTTGCCAAAGTCAAACGCTGAAGCGGTGAAGTCTCCACTGACATTTGCCGAAAGCGACCAAATATCCCCCAGCCAGCGCAATCTCGCCACCTGAAAATGGCGGTTGGTCTGCGCTTCAGCCGGTCCCCGATGAGCGAATAGGTTCAGGTCGAGGGTGCTGCGCTCAGACAGGCCGTAGCCATACCAATCCAGCAAGAGGTTGGTACGGAGCTGACTGTGCAGTTTAAACCCACCATCTGCCACGCTGAATCCCCGGAGGTCAGGGATATTGCTGCCATTTACTTCCAGGAAGGCACCAGAGAACTGATGATTGCCGTACACATGCAGGCTGCTCCGCTTGCCGAGAGGGCGCCCGTGGAAAAGCCCTGCATTGCCCAATCCAGCAGATGCCTGCCAGAATGGATCGCCCACCTGCTCTACGGTCTCCACCTCTACCATGCCTGCGGTGGCATTGCCGTAGGCTAGTGAAGGGTTGCTGGCAAAAACGGTAACCCGCTCTACCATTTCGGTATTGAAAATACTGAAGAAGCCATTACCACCGAGACTGGTAGACCGGACCGGGTTGGCTAAAGGCACGCCATCCAGTACCACGATACTCCGCCCGCTGGAAGACCCCCTCAGGTTGACTTCTGCGGATTCTTCTGTATTGGTAGAGCTTGGCAAAACCGTTAATGCCTTGAGTGGGTCGGCGAAAGAAAAGGGAATAGTGTAGATGTCAAATTTATTGAGCTCCATAAGGGCAAAATCCTGAGCAACGGGCCGTTTGGCTGCGACCTGTACTGTTGTCAGGATATTGGTGCTCTCCTGCAGAGTGATCTGCAAAGCTTCCCCGTCCCCGGGCAGCGGCAGTTCCTGCGTTTCGTAGCCAAGAAAGGAGACGACTAAGGTATCCTCAGGGCTGCTGAACGGCAAAGAGAATTGTCCGTCCATATCCGAAAGCACCCCGGTGGCGGCATGCTGTTTCAGGTATACATTTGCTGCAAAAACAGGTGCACCGTTTGTGTCGGTGATCTGACCTGAAACCTTGTTCTGGCCAAATAGCATAGCGGGGACAAGCAAAACCCACAAAAGACCAAAATACTGGATTTTCACTTTCATGACTCAGCAGTTTTTAAAAACCCCGGCCGCCATAATCATATGGGACTTGGCCGGGGCACAATACCTGTTATTACATTTTAGATGTCTTCAGCCCTTAAGAAAAGATGGAGCCGGTATTGTGACTAAATCAACAACTTGGCCACCTCACCGAGGCGGTAGCTATCCGGAAATTGTGCTACGCCCGCTTTGTACAGGGTGACGGCCTCTTCCTTGCGGTCCTGTTCCAGCAGCAGCTCAATAAGCAACACATAGGCGTCTTCTTTCCCCCAGCTAGGCAGATAGGGATTGATGATGCGCTGGTCTGGCAGTTCAATGGCTTTTTTGAAATAGTCTTCTGCTTTCTTACCACCGCCGTACTGAGCAGGCGTGTAGTAGTCGATACTGCCCAAAACGTAGTGCGCCCTTAAATTCTCAGGGTCCAGGTCAATGGCTGCGAGCGCATTTTTCTTGCACCGGTTGGATATGATCCCGGCTTTCATGCCCGATACAAACTGAATCGAATAGCTCTGCATGTAAGCCAGTAATGCCAGGTCTTCGGCATTCTTGCGTTCTTTGGCTTCCAGGATTTCGATTCCTTTCAAGACGGCGGCTTCGCTGTTCTCATAGTCTTCGATTTCACCGAAGAATATCGCTTTGTAGAAATAGTTATAAGCCAGCCAGTAGGGCCCAATCTGCGGGGCTTGCGGCAGAGCGTCAGTCAGTTTTTGCTCCTGGTCCAAAACCGGCTGAATGTCTTTTTGCAGCATCGCGGAGACGAAGGCATTGAAAATCTTATCCTGTATGCCCTTGAACAGGGAATCGGAGGCGATCAGGTTATAATCCAACTCTACCGTTTGGGAGTTGCCTTGGTTGCAGGCGCTGACCTGCATGCTTAGCAGAAACAGAAAAATGAAATAAACAGGTTTCATGATGAATCAATTTTGAGATTAAAATTCTGGTTTCAAGCTCATTAACAGGGAGATCAGCAGGGTCCAGGCCATAACGTGGGCGTACCATCGGTTGGTAAACCAGCAGGCTTTTACTGCTTCCTGCATATTGGTAATGTCTTCCTTTGCATTTTCTTTGATGTCCTTCTCGAAGAGCAGCATAGAAAAGTCAGAGAAAAAGGGATTGGTTTCAATAGCAATCTGTAGCCACAATGCGTAGAATAGCCACTCCAGCCCCCAGAATGTATAGTGGTAAGCCCAGGCAAATAAGGCTACGGTCACTGCGCAGCCGCTGACCATAAAGATGATCTTTCTCCAATATTCTCTTCGCTGAATATGAACACTGATGTAAGGCATGTAAGTGCGTGGGGCAATGCCCAACCCCTCTACCCGGTAGCCCAGCAGCGTCGCACTTAGCGCGTGCCCTCCTTCGTGGAGGAGCATAAGTACAGGTATCGTCGCAAACGTAAGTATCCAGGTCAACATAGGTTATCGTTTTAGCTGATAGTGATGAAACAGGTAACGGAATAGAGCAAAGTACACTACAATGCTTACGCCACAGTAAATCAGGCTCACGGTGAGGAACTCGCCCCGAATGACATTCAGCACATGGTTGAGCGGCAGCAAATCAGCTATTCGGTTCAGGGAAGGGTTGACTTCTCTGAGTGGATAATAGGCATTGCTCAAAAAAATCAGCAGGAAGAAGATAAAATTGAGCAGCCCGTTTGATACCCGTACCCGGATGTTTGAGAAGCTGAGTACCAAGCCAAGGGCAGCGAAACAAAGCATCCCCACCACACTACCTAGTCCTATGTATGCCAGCTCTGAAAGCGTAAACGTGTAGCCGTACAAGACAAAAGCCAAAGCAAACATCAGCAACGCCATCATGACAATGAATAAGGAGCGGCTCACCGCGAGGCTTGCAAAGTGGCTGACCGTACTCGTTGGCAACACCCTGAAGTATCGGATCATGTTGTACTCATAGTACTCCTTGACCACCTCTCCGATGGCAAACATTCCTTCGCTGGCCAGCGTAGCCCCCAGAATGCCCGTAATCAGAAAAGATACATAGGCGGGGTCTTCCGCTCCTCCCCAGATCATAGAAAAAATCAGGAAAAGGAACACCGGGAAAACAAGGGTGAAAAAGACGGCCTGAGACACCCGGAAATCTGTAACTAACCGGTAGTATATGGTTGCAGTAAAGGTCTTCATACCGTAAGTTTTTTAGTGGATAAAGCATATACGTCCATAAGACTGGTATTCATGATGGAGTAGCTGGAGGTCAGCCTGGCGATCCGCCCGAGCAGTTCATCGAGGTTGGAAGGCAGGATATGCAGCTGCTCATCCTCCTCGTAAAACTCCGCTTGCTGCTCCTCAAGAAATGCAGTCAGTGCAGGCTCCTGTCGAACGACAACCTTCCGGTCGAAAGGCAGGTATTCCTCCGAAAGCAACCGGTTGGTCGAAATCATAGGCATGGGCATCACCCCTTTGCTAAGGAATATGATGCTATCTGCATGTTCCTGCGCTTCTTCCCAGGAGTGGGTGGTAAAAAGCACGGTCCGGTTGGGATTGGACAGAATGCCTTTATCCCAGACTCTCCTGCGGCTGAACGGGTCCAGTTCGCTGGTCGCTTCGTCCAGTATGAGGAATTCAGGGTTATGCATTAAAGCGAGTAGTACCCAAACCTTTTTGCGTTCACCCTTAGACAGATAGCGTATTTGCTTATCCAGGTGATCCTGCAACTGAACCGCTTCCAAAAGCTCCGGTTCCGGCAGCGCGCCCGGTAACCCGTAGATCGTTCTGAAGTACCGGATGACTTCTTTGACCTTTAGCAAAACGAAAGCCTGCAGCCGGTCAAAGACTACACCGATCCGTTGCCGGTCAATTTTTTGGAAGGGTTGCCCAAATACCGAGACAGATCCGCTATCCGGTTCAAGAGCATGGGTGAGGAGGTCTATTAAGGTAGACTTGCCAGCCCCGTTGTGCCCCAAAACAGCCACTCTCTGCCCGGGCTCAATGGTAAACCCTACATCGTTGAGCAGCGTTTTGCCCCGCACCTGGTAGGAAAGGCGTTCACATTTAAGTATTGTTGTCGTTTTCATTTTTTCCGATGTATTGTACACTTAAAATGGATTCAAAAACACCATCAACGCCAAGCAGGTCATTAACAGACTCGTCCATAAACCCGCCGAGCAGGCAGCTACCCAGCCCCAGCGCCTCAGCATTCAGGCTCAGGTTTTGGCTTACACTGCCACATTCCTGCAGGATAAAGCGGTACGCACGCTCCCGGTACTTGATGAAGGTGCGTTCAAATACAGCCGTGGTCAAGACCACTGCACTCGCCTTGAAGGCATCAACAAAACTGCTTGCGGAAGTCGCTTGCTCTACCGCTGCTGCATCAACCTTTTGGCTAAGCAGTTCCAGCCCGTTGCGCTCCGGGCAATAGTGGTACAACCCCTTGGGTATTTGCCCATCAAGCACAACCACGTAGAGCTCAAGCGGATATAGCCCCCCGGCTGACGGAACAGTGCGCCAGCTCCATTCTGAATTCCCAGCAGCTTCCCCTTCCCCAGCCTGACGGGCAGTAATGCCATAGGCATGATGCAGCAGGTGGTAAAGCTCATTCATGGAGATGCTGTAGGGTTGAAACTTCCGCACACTGCGGCGATTGCGCTGCAACTCGAACAGGTGGGCATCCGGATAGAGATTCGCTTTTACAGCTGCGTAGGGCTCAAAACTGAAAAACTGAGTCCCCGGATGTACCTTGTAAGGCTTGCTTGCCCGCTCATTAATGTAGGGGTTGTTCATCTGTTCTGCCAGTTGCCCCTGCCGCATCAGGTCCCAGGAAGCGAACTTGGAATTATCATGATAAAGCAACGCCAGGGAGTTCAGGTACTCTTCGCTTGCATACAGCGATGCATCGCGTTTCCTGTACTTTGCTTTTATAGCTTCTAGTGTAAGCATGGCCAATTTAGGTTTTCAGGTTTACGGAAAAGGATGAGGAAACTTATTCAGGCTGTGGTAGTCCCGGTTGGACAACCCGAGCGCCTTTGGCACCTCATAGAGGCGTTTTCCTCCCAAAAAGTAGAATGGATAGGCACCATTCATCTGCAGGAGCTGAGGGACGAAAGTGCTCGTAGCGTAGTACCCACAGTCCCGCACATCCGGCAGGGTGAGGTCACGGACCAATACATTGTACCCTTTACGCCGAAACAGCTTCAACAGCCCCTGCAATTCCGCTTTGGTGCCTCCGGCAGGCGCAGGCTCGTGCAAGTCGATCTTTTTGGTCGGCTTTGCATTCCTCCAGGGATCGAAGGCGTGCTGCAATTCGGGGCGCTTGAGGTAGAAAATAGAGTGGTCCTCAAAGTTCTGTATCTCGTTGAAGTCATCCGTTGGGTGCCAGTCCTTCTTTTCGGCCAGGAGGTAGCGGAAGTAAGATACAGCCTGACCTATCTCCTGAGTTACCTTCTTGAAAGCCTCGCCGTAGGTACCCCTTGCCGAGGTACCAACTGCTACAAAGGGGCCAAAATCGGCCTGCCCGAAACAAATACCAAACACGGCAGGCACTCCCAGGTCGTAGTTGATGTCAAAAAAGTGCCATTCATAAGAGGTCGGGAACAGGTTATCCAGGTAGTCCTGAATTTCTCCCGTGATCCGGATTTTCTCCCTGAACATATTGTGCGCCCAGGTCATCGTGAAGCTATCCCGCTCAATGCACTCGTACAGCCCCAGCAGGATAGCACGGTAAAAGTCAGAGTGGGCGGCGAGCCCTGTAGAGGTGTTGATATTGATCCACTCATCCTCGCCCGTCCAGGGCAGGTAGATGAATGCCCCCGGCACGTAAGACTCCTTGCCGGTCGTCAGGTCTTTACATGGAAACCAATGGAGCTTGCGGTCTTCCGTAAACCGGTACATTTGGTACCCCTCTTCTTCGTAAAACTTGTATTGCTCTTCGTGAAACAGGGCGTACTCGCTGGGATGTACCGCTGGTTTGCCCAACTCCCGGTACGAAGCGTAGGTGGCCTCTTCAAGATTGTAGATAGAGGGGCAATAACGCTCAATGGTTTCTCCGATTGTAGTGAGCACGGCATGCTCCCAACTGGCGCCACAGCCACTGCTGCGCCCTCCGAATTTCTCCTGGCTGAACACACTCGTGTCACAGGGCCAGATACCGAATGCGACGAGGTTGGGGTCAGCGTTCATAGTGGGCAATTTGGTGATGTGGGAAAGCAGCCCCAGCTCTCCGGAAATCATCTGATACCCGCGGTTCAAAGTTGTGATCGTACTATTCATGGCGTAAGCTTATGGATTCTAACCAAGGTGAAGAATTGTATTCCAGTTTCGGCTTGCAAACCTCGCAGGTCGGCACCTTCAGAAGCCGGTGTGAAGTAACCTGAAGACTATTGACATCTAAAACAATGTAGTTTCGCCACAGGGCAGGCACAGACCAGTACTTGAAGAATTTTATGACTTCCATCAGCGCGAGTGAGCCGGTTGTGCTATGAATGAGGGACTGGGGATACAGGGCGTAGTCTGGTTTTGCCGCTTCGCCCGTCTTTTCCAGGTAATCCTCGTAGATGCTATCGCAGGCCAGCACTGCCTCTTCCTTATTGCTTTTGATCCGCTTGATCAGGCAATTGTAGCAGCCCGTTTCTTTTCCATAGAAAATAGGGCCTATTTTGATCTGATCGAGATTGAGCCCTTCGATGTATAACCAGGGCTTATTCTGCGCGATGGCGACCTTATTGATGACCTTGAACTGAGTGGGGTTCCAGGCAGAGGCTTCTGCGATAAAGAAGTCCACTTCACTCAGAAAGTCCTCCAGCTGTTGCTTACTGAAGGGTTTTTCGGTAGACAGTTTTGCCACCGATTTGAATTCAACAGGCTTGGCCTGCTGCTCAAAAAGCTCAAGTACAGCCCCTGTGCCAATGAGGCCCAGCCTTACCTGAGATAAAACGTATGGAGCCTCCTGCTCCTCAGATACCCCCTGTGCTCCAGGCTCCAGGTACTTGTACAGTGCAGCAGGCAGTAAGTTGAAATCCCGCAGCTCTTCCAGCACAGTGAACACCCGGTCTTTTCCATACTCTTTTTCCAGTTTGTTTAGCCAGCGGTTGGGAAAGAGTGAAAACCCTTGTTTGGGCTTTTCGTACCGTTCCTTTATGGCTTCGAATATGGCGCGCTTCTCCGGTTCATCAAAGGTAACCGTATACAGCTCATTTCGGGTACGGACCTGATACAGGTCGTCTGGTCCTGGAATAACGTGGAACTTTTCCATAGTCAGTCAGTTTTGTCATAAATCCAGAGGGAAGGAGTGAGCAGTTGCCATCAGAGACAACCGCCCGGCTCCTTTAGCATCGCTGCATGACGAAGGTTATTCTCCGTTATCAACCTTGCGCTTGCCTCCGATTTGGATGCAGCAGCAGCAGTTACAGTTGCAGCCAGCGGCTACGATACGGTTGTTGCGCTTAGCGTTGCTTGTGAGGTTCTGGATTTTCATGATAAAATGGATTTAGAAAATGATTGGAAATGGTTAATACAAATTCTTATAGTCCGAGAATGTCCTCATCAATGATGTGCGTTTGCTCATTTTCGGGAGTTCCATCCTCTGCGTTGTAGTTGTCAATTGGTGTGAAGCCCATGATCAGGGCAATCACGAGTGTAATAACAGGCATAACAGGTTGCTTTGCGACGATCAGTATACCAGAAGAGGTATACCTTGATCTGATTCTGAAATTGGTTTAAGGAACCGGTAGCGAACCGGATGTTGCCGGCAAAGATTTTCTGTAGTGCTTATTTGCTTTCTTTTCTTTCTAAGTACATTACAAAAGTAGGGGGCCTGCCTGCGATTTGCACTAACAACGAAACCGCCTCTGTGAAGGGGAAAAACTAACTATCCCGCAGGCGAAATTTTCACAAAAAACTAGTAACCAATTACTTATAAAAAAACACCACCCTACAAGTTTTTTATACGGCACTTTCCGAACTTCACAAAATAATCCTGCCAAAAGCTGCTCAACTCCTTTTTTAACCTCAGCATTCCTGAACCAAAGCCAAATAATATTGTAAATAAACCACCTGCATGCGGAAGAATTCAAAGAGCTTATAACCTGATATTGCCAATGAGAGATATAAAACCCGTTGTAGATTTTCTACAGGCACACCGAATGCAACAGGTCGATGTTCTAACCAATGAAGACAACGAAAGCCGCTACGCTGCCTTTTTTGAAAAAGTAAGCCAGCAGGAATTAAAGACAGATACGGAAGCAGCCGCCTACTTATTCAACAGCACACCCTCTGCCCCAAGATTCCGAAAGTTCAAAAGCCTCTTCAAAAAAAAGCTGCTCAATACCCTTCTTTTTGTCAATGAAGAGCATCCCCGGTTCCCACCCCATAGCCGTGCCATTATTCAGTTGGAAAGAGAGCATTGTGCCATTCAGCTTTTGCAGCATTTTGGGTTACTACGAATTGCTTCCAGAATGGCGGAGAAGCTACTAATCAGGGCCAGGAAATATGAAGCTACTTCAATCTGTAGATCTTTACTAAAGATAATTAAGCACGAATGTGCCAATGTAGATGGCGATGAGAAAAAATACGCGGAGCTGCAGCAGGAATTTCAGGCGTTTTATGCTTTAGAGCAGGCTGAAAACCTGGCGCTGGGGTACTATGAAGATATTCGGTTGAAATTTATAGCCACCTCTCTCAGCCGCCGGGAGCTGGGCAAGCAAGCCCTTACCTATGGAAAGCAACTCGCACCGATGCTTTCTAATTATGAATCCTGCTTTTTCCACTTTTACACCCGACTGGTCCAGGCTTCTGCCCATCTGCTGCACCGTGATTATGCATCGGTCATAAATGTATGCCAATCCGGTATCGAGTTTTTTAAATCCAAGCCTTTTGAGTATCACCGAGGGCTTACGACACTTAGGTCTTTTATCCTTATTGGATGCATACAGCTCAAACAGTACGATACAGGCTGGCAGGTTAGCGAAGAAAGCCTAAAGTTGCATAAACCAGGGACCAGAAACTGGTTTAACACTCTTCGCATTCAGGTTCATCTGGCACTACACTGCAAGGAATACTCAAAAGCATTTGACCTGTTTGCCTCCGCTCGTAAACATCGGAAATTTCAAACACTTCCTGAACGGGACCAACAGGTTTGGAATATTTACGAAGCCTACCTTTACTTCCTTCTGTCCATTAATCAGGTTACCGGCAAAAGTGTTGAAGACTTACAGGCAATCAACCGATTCCGGTTTCAAAAGTTTCTGAATAGTACTGCCACCGTACAGCAAGATAAGAAGGGGTACAACATCGCTATTCTGATAGCTCAGGTCCTTATCCTCATAGCTGATGATAAACATCTCAAAGCAATAGACCGGATTGAAGCCATCTCCATGTATTGCTATCGCCACCTGCACAAGGACAACGACCTTTACAGAGCTAACTGTTTTTTAAAGGCCTTGCTTGAACTTCCAAAATCAGGCTTTCATCATGCGGCGGCGGTCCGAAAGGCAAAAGCTCACTTGAAAAAACTAAGTGACCATGGTACAGAACGGGCCGTCTACAACCACGAAGTGGAAATCCTCCCGTTTGAGGATGCCTGGTCCCTACTCATTGAGCAGCTAAAACCATAGATTTATTACCTTCGCAAAATGGCTGATAAGAATGCTTCTCCCTCTATCTTCTCCCTGCTTACTTTTTTTCAAAAAGCCTTGCAGGAGCACCCTGACCAAACCCTCGCGGAGTTCTGGAGCACCCACACCGATATCCCCCCCGGCCAGGCCCAACTCCTTACCCCCGCCTTCCTCCAGCAACAGCTCTACGGACAAATTGCCCGCCCCTGGGAACGCCTTAAGCGCAACAAGCCCAAAAAGTCTGTGCTGAAAAAAATGATGGCGGCCGATTGGGCGGACTTTGAAATCCTCAACCTCCACCCTTCCCTTTCCAGGAAGCCGATGACGCTGAGCTTTGTGCTTGAATTGCTGCGCAACGCCATCAGCCACGATAAGGTGCGGTGGGACAAAGACCTGAACGCTACTTTTTCAGATTGGGACAGCAACAAACTTCGGTTCTCCTTGCCGGAGCTCATCCGGTTCATGGAAGCTTTTGAAGCCTTCCGGAAATCCTAAAACCCGCTACTCCGTCTTTTGCTGCACTTCCCATTCAATATTCCATCGGCTCAGGTAATCCTCAATTGGCCCCAGCCCGACTTCCGCACGCCGCTGATTTACGTATTCCGGCTCCAGAATGGGAAAAGGCTCATAGGCTTCTGTCTCCGGATTGAAACGTACCTGCGAACCATACTTCTGAGGCTTATCTTCCCGCGTTTGTATGCGGTCGTACATGAGCGCGTAGCTCGACCAGCTTGCCTCCTCGTTCTTGCAGGCCTCCTCAATCATGGGCAGGTACCGTTTTTGCAATTCATAATCCGCATGCTGAATGACCAGGAAAGCAGCAGAAGCAGCTGTACCGCCCACCTCTGAGCGCAGGGGCCAGCCATTGTCTTCAATGATTTTAACCAGGGCTTCCTGATTCTCTTCGTTGATGCGGTGCTTGAGTTCCCATATCGCCGGAGTCATCATATTACGCCGGCCCAGCTTACCTTCCGCTACATTGGTATGCCCATAAAAGGCCTGGTCGGTTTGCATCATGCGCCACAGCGTGCGGGCCAGCTCGGGTTTTTGGTACTTTCCGTGCACGGCTTCCACTTTCTCCATCTGCTTATCGGCCAGCGCCTGATAGCGGTCATCTTCGTACAGAAAAACGAGATCAGGATCGCGCATCATGAGCACGGTGGAATCAGAGGGCAGCGCTTGCTCCAAAAAGTAGAATGCCGAATCCCGATTATTAAGCAGGGCATAAGCGCAAGCCATGTTGTAGGTATTGGAAAAATCGTCCGCATACTGTTCATAGCCCTGCCGGTATAAGGCAATGGCTTCCGCCAAGTCCCCGGCCTGCCGCAGGGAGTCTGCTTTTAAGGTGACGGGCATCGGGTTTTCCTGAGCCTGCGTACTAAGGGTGAATAGGAAAAGGAAAATTAAAGCCAGGTGATTTCTCATGGTAAAAGGTTTTTGTCGGTGAATGTTTATTGAAAGCGGCTCAGTACCAGAGCGCGATAAGCCTCGATCGGCATCATGCCTACTTCCATCCGGCGTTGGTTGAGGTGGTCCGGGTCTTCGACCTCTGCCAGTTCGATGGTTTTGGTGGCCGGATCAACTTTTGAGAACTGCGTGCCATAGCGTTGAGGTTTTCCGGCATTGACCTGAATGCGATCGTACAGGTAGGCATAATCCTGGCCGTCCAGGCCGCCGTTTTTTACCGCGGCTTCAATGAAAGGCAGTTGGGCCTTTTGCCATTCCGGGTCCTTATCCGCATGCTGAATGAGGATGAAAACAGCGTGCATGCCTTCCTCCCCCACCAGTTCGGCAGT
The DNA here is from genome assembly GCA_024742755.1 of bacterium. Classification (GTDB taxonomy): domain Bacteria; phylum Bacteroidota; class Bacteroidia; order Chitinophagales; family Saprospiraceae; genus Phaeodactylibacter. Next base: position 71,090 of record JANSXW010000006.1, read on the forward strand.
GGGGAAGCCGTGCGCTTCAATCATCGCTTTCAGTGCTTCCCGGTTTTCTGCATCTACCTTTACCCCGTCCGCATAGCTCATGCCGGAAGTATCAATCCTAAACGCTTCAATCAGATAGTCCTGCACATTGCCACGTGCCAGTTGGTCCCGCACTTCCATTGCGATCAGTTGCCGCTGAAGGGCTGTATCCTGAGCCTGTTGATCCTTCCGCGTGCACGAAATGCGGGCAGGCTTTTGTTCCAGGTACAACCCCTTACGGCAGAACGCCTCCCAGGTGTGGTCTGACTGCTGCACCAAAATGGAATCCCGTTTTTCCAATTGCCCAAGATGATCCAGCACTTCCAAACCGGCAGTCAGAAACCGCAAATCCACGGTGTCCGAATAGGCCCGAAGAGAATCAAACTGCTGAGCCGCAGTGCTAAAGTCCTCCTCAAATGTACTGACCATCATGCGCCAGCCCAGTTGCCATTGCGCCGTTTTGCTCAGCGCCGGCCCTTCAGTTTCGGGCGTAGTCTGACAGGCCACCATCAAAATGATGAAAGCCACAGCTGCAAAGCTTCTTTTCATCGCATCACTACTTTAAGTTAAAACTAAATGTGACGGGCAGGCGCTTTTGCTGCCCATCGGTATCCTTTATGACCATATCAGTCAGGAATAAGCTACTGTTTGGCTCAAGATCAGCAAGGTGTTGCTGCACCACGGCATCCTCAGCGGATTTGGATTTCAAAGTCACGCCCTTGCCGTCTTCCGGTATGATCACCAACTCGAATTGCAGCACCGGGTACTCCAAACCTCCAATTTCCAACAGCATCCCATCCTCAGCGGTATGCTGAAAGGCATGCAGGGACTGTACTTCCTCGCTACGGGTGCCGCTCAGGCCTCGCCACTGAAAAGTCATTGCTTTATCGTATAACTCATAGTACTCCGGTATGGTATCCGTATCAACATACGTAGCGTGCAGCAGTTCCACTCTGCCGATTTCCGGCTCCGGAACAATGCCCTCCCCTTCCCGGCGCAAGCGCTCCACGGTACGAAAACCAGGGACAGGCAACACATTGACTTTCGGGTCATTGGCATACTGTTCATACATCCAACGGTGCTGTTCCACGCTCGTATCCAAACGGATGAGGGTAGGCGCTCCGGGCCGGTAAACGAACTGAAAAGGGTCTAAAGATGGTTGCAGCCGTAGCGTATCTGCCTGGGCCGCAATCGGCCGTTTCTTGTTTATTTTCAAAATAAGCCGCCCGCGGTCAGCGTCGTTTTCCAAACCAAAGACCACCTGCAGGTCGAAGGCATCTGTGCGCTGAGCAGCTAATTTTAACCTGCGCTGCCCGGCTTCAGAGAACAAAGGCGTTACCTTCATGCCCTCTTCTATCCTGTCATAGTCCCACAACATCAGACTATCCGTGCCCACCGGCATGCCCTGATAGGTAGCCGACCATTCGGCCGTTGCCAGAGCGGTCAGTACTTCTGCCGGAAGGTAGCGGACCGCTTCACTCGCCCGCCCGTCCCGCTGCCGGAGTACCCAGTTGTAATCTCCCCATTGGATTTCTGTACCGGAGCGCCGCAGGAATGCTTTTGGCTTAGGCAGCGGATCCACTTTACGGCGGGAGAATTCACCGTAGCGCTCACTGAAAAGCCCCTCCTGAAAAGCCAGCCTGGGTTCCGGCAAAACCCCGATGCCCAGGCTACTGTAAAACGCTTTTTCATCTGCAGTCCGGGCAATGAGGTGCAACTGATCGCCTTTGCTTAGGCCATCAAGGGCCTGTTTCCAGGTGTTCTGAACCTCCTGTGGCGTATTTGCTTCGAGGACCCGGGCGGGTCCCCCCGGTGTAATGAGGCTTACGCACAACTGCCGAACGTCCAGGCCCCGCTCATCATTGGTGATCCGGAAGGGCGAATTCTTAATGGCTGCCAGCACAGCAGGCTCTATCTCCTGAACCACTGCTCCCTGAGTGCCTGCGAACGGATGATTGTACCAATGAACGCCCAATAAATCCTGCCCCAATTGCAGCCGATAAAGGCTGTTTTCCCAGGAATGATGGGTATTGATTTTTTGGATATGCTCATCCGCCAAAGCCACACAAAGTTCGGTCTTCTCACCTTTTGCCCCGGGGCCAGCGACCTTCATCATGGCGTATACCCCTGCTTCCATCATGGCCACCCTGAGATCATCGGAATAAGCCTCGCCCAGTCCAATAATACTGCAACTCAGGCGCCCCCAGGCATCTTCCACAGCCAAAACGAGCACCAAATCCCCGTCCATGCCAACCCCGGCTGGCCAGCAATCTTTTAGCCTACCCTTTACGGAAAAGGAATGGATCAACTGAGTGCCCCGGTAAAGCAAAGCATCTGTTTTATTGCGCCACAACACCTGTTCCCCCAGCACTAACTCGAAGCGCTCCGCACTCAGGGCATCCAAGGCGGCAGGGGTTAGGAACGTAGCCCCCAAAACATTATCCCTACCGCTAAGCTGCGCCGGGCTGAATACCGGCAACCGGTAAGGCCCCCAGGCCAGGGCATCCGCCATCTCCTCCGGTTCTTCGCCCCAGGTGGTAAACACATCCTTTTGCGCAAAGGCATCTACGGCCTGACCGGCCCGTTCCAGGCCACCTCCGGGCAGCTGTTCTGACAAATTAAAGGAAAACAGCACCACCAATAAGGCCGTGAGCGGCACCACAGACAGGTACTTCACCGCCCGCCAGGGAGCAGATGCCCGTTGGGCCAGCATTTGCAACCGGCTCCTCAGATGGGCTGCAAAAGTATTGGACAGCGGATGACAGCTGTGCCCCATGCGCTGCAGCGCTAAAAACTGCGCATAGGTATGCCGGCTGCCTATTTCACGGGACACATAAGCATCCGCGATGTATTCGTGCACCTGTTGCAGGGCCGTCCGGTAAGCATAGACCAGCGGATTGAACCACTTCAGAATCAGGTAACATTCCATCAACAGCACATCCAGGCTGTGCCGCTGCCGGACGTGTACCAGTTCGTGCTCCAGAATGATACGCTTCGCTTCAGGCAGGTCATTGCCTTTCCAAAACACGTAGCTGAAAAAACTGCTGGCCGGAATGTCCCGGTCGGGCGTCAGCAAAGTGTAGCGCCCCTTTTGCTCCCGCCGGCTCCTGCGGATCAACCTCCGCAGCGCCAACAGGCGCAAACTCAGCCGGCTCAGCATAAAAAGCGCGCCCGTCAGGTAAAACCCCAGCAGAATATCCGCCAGGCTCAGGGAAAAGGCAGGCGTGGGAGCAGTCAGCTGCCCGTAAATTTGCAGCTTTGCTGACACCGCTTCCCGTACCACCGGCAGGAGCACCTCCCCCGCAATTGAGGAAGGAGCCGCCGCCTGTTCAAAATGAAGTAAAGGTATAGTAAGCGACACCACCGGCATCAGCAACAGGTAAGCCCGGTTGAACTGAAAAAAGGTTTCCCGGCGGAGCAAAAAGTAATAGAGCGCGTAAAACAGCGCCAATCCGATGCTGGACTCCAGCAAGTACTGGGTGACGCTACTGGGTATCATGGTCCTCCTGTTTTTTGATCTTGTCGAGCAGGGCTTCCAGCTCTCCGTAGGAAACTTCCTCCTCCTGTACGAAATGAGATAACAACGCTTCGGCAGAACTTTCAAAGTAGGACGTCATCAGGTGCCGGAAGGCTTTGCTCCGGTACTCCTGCTTGCTTACTGCCGGGAAATAACGATTGCTCTTGCCAAAGGCCTCGTGCCCGATAAACCCTTCGCCTTCCAGCTTGCGCACCATGGAAGAAACGGTGGTTACGGGAGGAGCCGGTGGGTCCAGTTCTGCAACAATTTCTTTCAGGAATGCCCGCTGCAGCTTCCAAAGGGCTTGCATGACGGCTTCTTCTTTTTCGTTTAATTGTCTCATGGGACAAGTATACAACGAAATTTTCGTTATGTCAACTAAAAAGTCGTTTTTGTAACGAAAATTTCGTTACCTCTGGATTTGTTGCCGGATGTAAGCCTCCTGCCGCTCCTGAATATCAGCGTCCGGGGCGTAAGCCGTGATGCGGTAAGCATGGCCCTCCAGGTGAGCGACGGTAGCCGGGAAAGCCGGTGCAGTCCAGGGGGAAGCAGCAAGCCATTGCTCCAGGCGCTGTTGGGCATTTGGGCCCTCCAGCGTCACTTCGAAGGCAAACGGGGACAGTGCCGTTTTTTCCACCGACCGGTAAATGGCAGGTGCCTGAATCAGATGATAAGGCAGCACCAATAGCCCACCGTCTTCTCCGGTCAGCTGTGCGCTCCTGCCTCGCAGGTGCATGATTTTATAGGGCCGGCCTTGATAATTCAGGTAATCCCCGGGGCGCAGGTCTCCTTCCAGCCGCAGCAATAGCCCGGGGTAGAAATCCTTCCACCAGGACCAGCCCAGCACGGTCCCCAAAAGGATGATTGCCAGCGTGAAAACGGGGGAAGCCAATAACAGGCGGTAAAATGCAAAAACCGCCCACACCAGCCATAATGCGACACCAGCCCTCAACAATAAGGCCTCCAGGCGCTGCCGCTGCCGGCGGCTCTTCACAAGAGGCAGCCCATAGGTTTTAAGTGCGTACAGCAGCGCGTGAAGCAACAAGGCCAGCAGGCCAAGCATGAGCACTAACCCCAGCGGCAAAGTTGATAATTGCATCATAGCATGCCTTTTTCAGTGAACAACTGCCCCAGGTAATAGCGGACCTCTGCCTTCAACTCCAGCACCTCCCGCTCGTGGGGCACCAAGAGCTGACTGCGCTGCAGTTCTTTGATCCGGCTCCCTGCCCAATCTGCTCCTTCTGATGCAAACAGGCGGGCAAAACGCCGGTGGGTCAGCGCCCGGTGCAAATACAGCTGCAGCAGGATAAAGTACCAGGCAGCATCGTCCAGAACCGGAAAATCCGGGCGGTGGATCGTGGTTGCCAACCTGTTCCGGCCCTGCGCCTCCGTTCTAAGATGAGCCAGCCACAGCCGCAACGCTATGCCGATATTCCCATCGCTTTGGCGGTGCAGCCGGCCAAACAACTGATCCCAGGTTTTCATGCGAACGGAATCTTCCGGGTGGTTGCCAATGTAAAGGGGCACGCCACCGGTCTTATGCCGGGCCCAAACCGCAGCGCGCAAATGCTGAAGCGACAACGGCCGAAGGATGACCGTGGCAATCATGGCTTCATCCACCGGGCTCTGCGCCCGAAGCACCTGTAGGGTATTCAGGTTGCAACTCAGCAGGAAAACATGGCGCTTTCCAAAAGCCTGAACCATCTCCAGCAGTTGACCAAAAGCCTGACCCTGATCTGCCCCGCGCTGCCACCACAGTTCAATATCTTCGAGCAAAAACACAGTGCCGGCCGGGCTTTCTTCCAGTAAAGCAGAAAGTGCCCCTCTTTTCCCGGTAGCCTGCTCAAAGGCTTTTTGCAGGGCCCGCGGAGAAGTGGCGCCGCCCTGAGGTGGGATGACCTTCAGGTAACTGCCTCCGAAAATTTGCCGGGTGGCGTATTCCAAAAAGTAACTCTTGCCACTCAAGGCTTCTCCGGTAACCAGAATGCCGCCACCGGGCCCCTGCTCCCGGTCCCGCAGAGCTTCCTTTACCTGCAACAACTCTGCGTCCCGGCTTTCTGAGCGGGTCCGCAGATTGAGGTGCTTACCTGAAAACAGCTGCCGGTAATAATAAGGATAGCCTTCCCGTACAGACTGAACCGGGCCAACGGCTTTGGCGAAAACCCGAAGCCGGTCCCGGTCACTGCGCAGGGCCTGCTCCCGGCGCTCTATGGCAGCCTGTGCCACATCTTCCTGCTTTTGAGCAGCGTAGTCCCGCAACCGGTCCCATTGCATCGTCACGCGCTCTTCCAGCTTGCGGCGCCAGGCAACAATACCGCGGCGGCGGCTTTCCTTGCGTACGTACTGCGACAGGGCCTCCGCCTGTGCGATGATGTGGTCAATGGTCAGGGCTGATTCTGTGGCCTCGAATTGTTCGTCCAGCTCTGCCTGAAATGCTGTGAATACGTCTGCCACTTCCTGCTCCAGCTTTGCCAGTTGCCCTTCTGATTTATCCAGAATACTGGAAAGGGCCTCATAGCTTTCCGCATCCTCCGCAGCATCTACGCCGTAGTGGAGCAAACTCCCGATGTTGAAAATCTGCCCGCTCAGTGGGTTCAACTGCTGTCGCAGGCGGATGAGCTCGTTCTCCAGCGTTTGGGAAAACTGCGTATCGACCAGGTAATCGGCAATTTCCAGCAGGGATAATTTTACAGGGGGCTGCCCTTTGGTCTGTAATTCCCTGAAGTCACGGCGTGTGGCCTGATCCATAAGCTCCACTTCAACCGGAAGGGGCGAGGTGATGCGCCCGGTTTGTTCCATGAACCGCCAGAGTACGGATTCTGTGTTGTCCATATCTTCTTCATCCCGCTGAAAAGGGGCCATCGTCAGCGCCTCGGTCGCACCCTTTTCCAATTGGGTTTTTAAAGTGTGGCAAGCTTGCCTGAGGCTTGCCATCTGTGCGGTCAGCCCGCCTACGTAGACTTCGCCGAGGTCGTCCAGGACATCCGTTTTGCCGGAGCGTAGCAACAGCGCTGTGTGGGTTAGTTGCTGATTGACTTCGAAATTGCGGTGGAACAACTGCTGATTGTTTCTCCATGAAGCGCTGAAGGCTTCAATGTCTTGTGCAGCTGCTTTGGCGGCTTTCCTGCCCCACTTTTGTTTTTCCTGTTTTAGCCATTTGCTCAGGTCTGCGGGCTGCTCCTGACGGCTGAGGGCGTTGCAAAGGGCGCGGTCTTCATTCCGGAGCCTGATCAGTGGTTTAGCCACCATGCCTTCCACCTGCTGCCTGAGCTGTTCAAAGCCTTCTTCCAGCTGAGCGGTGGCTTCTTCCAACTGGTCTGCCAGCGGCCGGTTGCCGTTGGGCTCCAGCTGTTGGTGAAGTTTGCGGGCCAATTGGCGGCTAGCCAGCATCAGCCGGGCATTCAGCTGCCCAAAGTCAAGTAGAACTTCCTGCAAGGCCATTTGATTCCGGCGGCGTGCCCATTTTAGAATGGGCCGCTTTAGCCTGACTTTTTTGGTGCGCCCGGAGCCGTTTTCCAGTTCAACACGCTGTGGCAAGGCTTCCAAAACCTGCTCGCACGAAGTGAGGTACTGCACCAGTGCTTCTGCGAGCAACTGCGACAGGCTCTCCAGTTCCTGCTGCCGGAAAGTAACGGAACGCCCGCGAAGCTCCTCCAAATGGCTGACCAGCATCGGGATGGAAAGGGCTTGGTGCTCCACGGCAGAACCGAAGAGTACCTTAAAAGCGGATTCCTGATCTGTTACCCATTGCTGATAGTGTTGCTGCACCACCGCCAGTGCCCGGGCCGAAAGCTGGTCCATGGCCTTTTCCAGCCCTTCATCCAGTGCCTTCACCACCTCTGCCAGCTGACTTTCTTCGGGCATTTGCAGGTCATCCAGTGCCTGGCTCTTTCCGGGTTCGAAAATTTGCTTTTGCTCCAAATCTTTGAGGCCCAGCTCAGTCGTCTCAAAGGTAGACGATGCTTTGACCAGCAGGGTGGTGCCAATGAGCCCGACCAGTTCGTTGGTCTGTTTTACGAAAGTCGCTTCCGTACCGGTTTGAATGTTGGGAATGCCGATGAAGATCAAATCTGCCTCTGCCGACATCGTCTTCATCAGGTCGTAGAAAGGCGTGCGGTCCAGGGCATTGTTCACGACCTTGATCTCAGCTTCCACACGAAACTCATCCAGCAAGGCCTGAATGCGCTTCTCGATCATGCGCCGGTCCACATTAAAATCATTGACCAGCAGGACCCGGACGCGGGCATTGCGCCACTCATTGGAGGCACCGATGAAGCGGGCCAGGTGCAGCATCAGCTCGGCATTATTGCTGATACCCCGCCACCACATATCAATTTGCTCCCGTTTTCGGAAGCCCCAGCGCTTGTCGTAGTCCAGGTACAGTACGTTATAGTCCAGGTCGATCAGCCGCTCGGTCATTTGGGCAAACCAGATGGGGTCCTGCGTATTTTTTGCCCAGCCCATGAGCACCGTATTCGGCTCGAGCCCGGAAAACCCAAAGGTGGTAGCTATGGTCTCAATGCCTTTGTACACGTTGCTGACTTCAATGCGCCGGCCGAATACGCCGTACTTTTGCAGGAGGTCATCGTTGACTTTCTGTTTGTGCTTGGGGAAGAGCACCTTGGATTGCCGGTTCTCCACCAAATCAAAGTTGGTCACCATACCGACCTGACCGGCCAGCGTCTTTCCAAATTCGATCAGATGAGGGCGCTGCTCAGAGCTGCCGCTAAAGAGCATGATGTTGGGCTTCCAGTTGCGTTTGTGGTCTTCGCTGACCTCCATGCGCTTGAGCCCCGATTTGACCACCGTCGACCAGACACTCTGCCAGACATCCCCGGTGCCCAGGCTGACCTGCCGGCGCTGCAACCAGAGAAACACCCCACCAATGACCACCAGCGCCGCCACCATAGCCAGCATATCGAGCTTGAACATCACCGCAAAGGTCGCCATGAAGCCCACCAGCCCTATCCATTTGCTTACGCGAAAAGATGGCTTGAAGTCGGAACTCGCCCAGCTTTCCAAAAAGAAGGCAATATTGATGAACCCATAGGCTGCCAGGTAAAACATGGAGACGATCCGGGCGATGAGGTCCAGTTCTCCAATCAGGATACCGCCCTCCGCAATCAGGATGGTGAGGATAAGCCCGTTGCGGGGCTCGTTGGCGGCCCCTACGCCTTTGGCAAAAACACGGGGCGTAATCCGGTCTAGCGACATGGCCTGCAAAATCCGGGGAGCCCCCAAAATGCCACCAATGGCTGACGACAGCGTTGCGCCCCAGATACCGGCAATCACCGCCGGGGCCCAGACCGCGATTTTGCGCAGGATGTTGTAGTCCGACCGCAGCACTTCCAGGTCTACGTTGCTGTAAAGGAAAATGGCCAGCGCCAGGTACACCACGAAGCCCACAACGATGGCGGCAATCGTACCAGCGGGGATATCCCGCTTGGGGTCAGCCAAATCTCCGGACATCGCAATACCTGCCGTAAAGCCGGTCACCGCCGGGAAAAAGATGGCAAAAACCGTTTCCATAGGCACCGTATCGCTGACCAGGGATTCCGGAATGGCGGCCTCGGCGGGGCTGCCCCCCATGAAAATGACCACCAGGGAAGCTACGATAGCAGCCAGAATGAAAAACTGCGTTTTAATGGCCACCGATGTGCTGATGAAGGCCAAAACCATCAGAAGGAACAGGAATAGACTCCCGGTGCTCCGCATCCCATTGATATCGGTACTCAGCCCCAGAAAAGCATTGAAGCTCTCGGCAAAGCCCACGAGGTACAGCGCAATGCTCAACGCCGTTCCCACAAATAAAGTCAGGCCAATCGCCCCGCCAATGGGCAGCCCCAGGCTGCGCGACAACACGTAGTACACTCCGCCCGCGCCTACTTTCTTATCCGTGGCAATAGAGGAGATGCTCAGGCCGGTACTAAAGGAGATTACGTGCGCAATGACAACGATGATAACCGAGCCCCAGAGCCCGGCATTACCGACCACCCAGCCCATCCGCATGTACATGATCACACCCAGGATGGTCAGAATGGAAGGCGTAAACACCCCATCAAAAGCCCGGAATTTCTTTTGTCTGCTCATTGCTGCCGAAGGTAAGAAATCTGAGGCTACCGGGAAAATCCGTAATATTTCGGCCACGGAGAAAGTAAAAAGGGCTGAAAAGCGTTTACTGAGTATAATATTCTATCAGCAAGACTTGCCCTACATGCGACTGACTGCCCTGATCCTTTTGATATTGCCCATTCTGGCCTTTGCCCAATCCGGCCTGCCCGAAACCGAAGACCTTCAACAACAGCTGTCTGCACCAGATGCCGCGCCGGAAGAACGGGCCTGGGCCTACATTCAGCTCGCCCGGCAGCATCTTAGCCCGGATTGCCCCTGTTATCAGCCCGACTCCGCCTATCATTACCTGCGGGAAGGGCAACGGCAGTACCGCAAGCTCAGCAACCGGGAACTGCGCAAAGCCGGGCAACTGGGGTACGATGAGCAGCAGGTCAACCAGCTGAAACAGGATATCCGGGAAGAAGGGCTAAAGTACTATCAGACCAAAGGCAGCAGTGCAGGTGTCGCTTATTACCTTGACAACTACGGGCGGCTGTCTCACGAACTGCGCACAGAGGGCACGAAACACTTCCTGGAACTCCGCTTCAGGGAACTGCAGGCCAGGAGTCAGTACGATAGCCTGAAGGCATTTGCGGAGACCTTCGCCCCCCAGCTCAAAGAATACCTGCCGTCCCTGCAGCCCCAGCTGGAACGCGCCGTGTTTGAGGCCTTCTTCACCACTCAGGACAGCACCAACCTCAACGACCTCTTCCGGCTGCTCCGCGACTTCCCCGATGCCGCGCCCCTGCTCGATGCCCCCATTAGCCGGGCACTTTCGGAATTCCCGCTGATTACAAAAACCGAAAGCATCCTCCGCGAGGCTGACCACCGGGACCTGCCCAAGACCGTACGGGTCATCTACCTGTACCACTACTTCACCGGCGACTGGGGCGACCTGATAGGGTTCCAGAACCGCTACCCATTTTATTCCGATAGCTTCAACCTGAAACGGGCCGTAACCGTTGCTCAGCTAGCCCCCGACCTTGACCTCGGCTTCACAGACGACCGTAAGGATGCCTTTGAGCGTTACATTGAGCTTGGCGCGCCCACCCAGAAAGCCTACTTCGCCCTGCAGCATTACATCGCGCGGGATGTGGAAGCTCAAAACTGGGACCGCGCCCTTGCCAAAGTCGAACAGTTTGCCGGCTACTTTGGCGAAAAGGACGAGCGCATTCAGCAGTTGCAGCAAATCCTCCGGGCGCCCTCAGAAAGCATTGCGCCCCGCAGCCTGGGCGACACCCTCAACTCCATTGATGGGGAATACGCCCCCGTACTTAGCGCCGATGGGCAACGGATGTACTTTTGCCGCAACCGCGACGGGGACGAGGACATCTACTTTGCTGACCGCAGCCCAGCGGGTTGGAACTATCCGGAGCCTATCACGGCCCTCAATACCAAAAGCAGCCACGAAGCGCCCCTCAACATCTCTCCGGATGGCAACACTCTCCTGATGTACGACGGTGGCGTGGTGGAATATACCGAACGTACCGTTGAGGGGTGGTCGCCCTCGGTGCCTTTCTTTCCGGAAGACCGCCGACCCGACTGGCAGGGCATGTCGGCCATTACCGCTGATGGGGAAGCAGTCATCTTTGCTGCCCGCTCTATAGACTGCATTGGCGCGCGCAACGAGGACAATATCGACTTATTCGTCGCCTACCGGCAGTCCGACGGACAATGGGGGCCGCCCATCAACCTGGGCACCACCCTCAATACCCCGTTTGAAGACCGCAGCCCTTTCCTCCACCCCGATCAGCGCACCCTCTACTTTAGCTCCGATGGCCACGGTGGCTTTGGGGAGCTCGATGTCTTCGTCACCCGCCGGATTGGTGATGGATGGACAGAATGGAGCCCCCCGGTCAATCTGGGCAAAGACATCAACGGACCTGGCTATGACTGGGGCTATCGCATCAGCACGGATGGGCGCACCGCCTATTTCTCCGGCTTTGAGCCCGGCTGGAAGGAAGAGCTGTATGAAATTGGCGTACCGGAGGCCCACCGCCCTATACCAGTTGCCACCATTACCGGCACCCTCACCCGGCAGTCCGGCGCACCAGCTGATGCCTTGCTCATAGTCAACGACCTCGAAACCGGGGAGGAAGTCGCGAGGGTGCACCCCGATCCGCAGACTGGCCAGTACTTTATCACCCTGCCGGTGGGTCAGCGCTACAGCTATACCGTTACCGGCGAAGGCCTCTACCCTATCGGCAACCATATTGATCTGCGGGATGCCACGGGCACGCTGGAGAGAAAGGAAAACATCACCGTCCCCAGTATTTCCGAAGCCCGGGATGCCGGGCTTTCCCTGCCCCTCAAAAACCTCTTTTTCGAGACCGACAGCCATACGATTGACCCCGCCTCCTACCCCGAGCTCAACCGGCTTGCCCAACTCGTGCAGGATTACGGCCTCACAGTGGAAATTGCCGGCCATACCGATAATCAGGGCGGGGCGGAATACAACAAAGCTCTTTCGCAACGACGCGCGGATGCCGCAAGAGCTTACCTACTGAAGCAAGGCTGTACCCCGGCTCAGGTGGAAGCTGCGGGCTATGGGTTGGAGGAGCCTCTTGAGGACAATGCCACGACTGAGGGCCGGGCGCAGAACCGGCGGGTGGAGATTCGGTTCCGGAAGTAATATTCGGGGAAAGGCTTGCTGTTCAAGTTAAGCGGTTGTGGTACACGAGCAAAGCGACTGATGAAATGAACACCCGCCTAATGCGAATCTAAAAACGATTTCACCGCCTCAATAAATTCCGCCGGCTTCTCCATCCAAGGCAAATGCCCCGCACCGGGCAAAACCACCAACTGACTATTGGGAATCAGCGCTGCGGCCCGCTCTCTGATGAGACAAAAGACTGAATACCAGCGAGGCTGCTGCTAAGGAATGACTTTGTCTGGTGAAAATTAGGCTCCTCCTTTACCGCGATCGCTTAAAGCCACTAATTCCGAAGGCAACCTCGATGTACCATCCACGAAAGTCCGTTCCTGCTCCATTGACTGGCACCAGATTATCAAGCTTCCAATCCGTGTCTATCAGGCTTAAGCTATATCCCCCCTGCAAACCGATGACCAGCCCTGACGCTGAAGGGGCCGCTTTGGTAAAAAAGAGGGCACTGATCCCAATATCCAGAGGTACATCAAAGCGGTCCAGATGAACGACTTCATTGTCAATGGCCTGGCCAATACCCTGTACACCGGACTGATCGGAAAGGCTAATCCTGGAGTATTGCAAATGGTAACGCAACAGTGGACCAAGCCAGATGCGTTCAGCTGGAACTAAATCATACCCTATCTGATTAAACAGCTGCCACTGCCGAAAGAAAACCGCGCTGCCATCATGCTCCTTCTGTTCATCTACACGCGAAAAGGAAAAACCTAATCCCATCTGCTTGCGTCCCTCAATTTTGACCATACCAAAACCCAGGTCCAGTTTTAAGTCGTCCAGTTGGTTCAGTCCCAGGTCTCTGGCCTGCTGATTGAATCCGGAAAAGTCTACTTCCTGACCACGCAGCCACATCTGAACGTTCCACCGGGTGGAGTCTGTCTGACCGGACAGCGTAAAATTTAGCAGAAGTAATCCATTGATGATCAATACGTAAACATTCTTCATCCTACGGCATTTTTGCACTAGTTTACAGCTCCTAAAATTGGCCTGCAAGCCTTTAACACCGTTAATTGGCCATTTAACACGTCCGCCGTGTCATTAAGCAGCGTGATTAACAGTTTTCTAACAGAAAGTATTCGGCCGCTTTAACAAATTCCGCCGGCTTCTCCATCCAAGGCAAATGCCCCGCACCGGGCAAAACCACCAACTGACTATTGGGAATCAGCGCTGCGGCCCGCTCTCCGTGCGCAATAGGAAAGAACGCTTCGTCCTCACCCCAGATAATCAAGGTGGGGACTGTTACGGCTTTCAACTCTTCATCTGAGTAAGTTTGAACAGCGTTGCCACGGCCTAAAAAGAAAGGGTAACGCCCACCCGGCTTGCGGATCACCTCCATAGAATAGCGGTGCCAGGCTGCATCCGCCACAAGAGGATCTTTCATCACATTACTGCCCAGCATACGCCCCCAAAACGGGGTTGGGAATAATCGGTAAAGGATCATACGGGGAATGACACGGCGGTCCCATTCATCGCTCATCCCTGCTGTGTCCACAAGGATCATTTTTTCTACATAGTTGGGAAAGCGCAAGGCAAAGGCGATGCTCACCGAGCCCCCCTGCGAACTGCCCGCCAGGTAGCAGCGGTTGATGCCCAGTATGTCCAAAGCCGCTTTCAGCCAATCGGTATAAAACGCCTTGCTGTAGTCCGCCCAGGGCTTATCCGACTCTCCGTAGCCCGGCTTGTCAAAAGCGACGACCCGGAAGTGGCGCGACAGTGGGCCAATAACCTTGTACCAACTTGTGGCCCCGCCTCCAGCACCGTGCAGCAAAATGAGCACTGGTCCTTCTCCGGCTTCCAGATAGGAGGTACGGATACCATTGGCTGTGATGAAGTGGTGCTGCGCGGGCGGGTCAATCAGGCTTAGCAGCCGCTGGAAAGTGGGTGTGGGTGGCAATGTGTAAGATTTTGTGGATATAACCCCCAGGCTGGGAAATTGGTTGAGCAGCTTTGCCATCCTACCTGGTTGACATGCACTAAAAAGGGTTAGGACACCTACTCATCCAAAGCATTGATTGCTGTGTGCTATGTTCTGGAATACTGAAAACGAACCACCTGTAATCGGATTATGCACATCACAATTTAACGACTTTCCCCACACCCAGGACCTGCCCACTCTGTACCACCCGCCAAACATATACTCCACCCGGTTGCCCGGTCAGCTCCACACTATTCACCCCAGCCCACAGCGGCTGACGGTGCACCTGCCGCCCAACTCCATCGAAAACCTCCACCCAGGCATCCACCGGCAGCCAGCCTGGGCGCAGAGAGAGGCTAAAGCGCTCCCGGAAAGGGTTGGGGAAAGCCGTGGCGGCGACTGCTTCCTGCTCCTCCTCCGCCGTGCTGTTGGGCATGGTAAATTCCAACTCTTTGCACTGTGTGCCGCTGCCGTTGGCGTTGCTCACAGTCAGGCAGACTTCGTAGGTGCCGTAACCGGGGAAGCTGTGCTGCGGCAGGGTATCCGTGCTCGTGCTGCTGTCGCCGAAGTCCCACAGCCACTCGGCGGGCTCGTAGTCGCTCAGGTCGTAGAACTGCACCTGGAAAGGCTCCAGCGTATCCTGCTCATAGCGCCAGCGGGCCAGCGGAATATTGTCGATGCCGAGCGTGTCGCAGGGGCTGCCGTCTATGGGGCCCAGGCGGTAATTGGGCTGGTTGGGGATGGAAAAGGCATTGAAGGTGGGCAACTCTATGCCGTGCTGCTCGATGCGGCAGTCCGGACAGTCGGCATCTGGGTTGTGGATGACGTGCAGGCTGGTAACACCGTTGTTGGAAGCGATATAGATTTTGCCGTCGGGGGCAAGCTGGCCCTGGAAGAAAGTGGTGGGTAGAAAATCCAGATGGCCGTCGTACTCCGCTACCAAGGTGCGAGTGGATTCGATGTCTTCGGTCCAGAGATCATATTGATAGAGATTAATAGAAGACATTGTATATAGGTAGCGGGAATTTTTAGAAATAACAGCACCCGGTCCTACCCCGTAGGCAGGATAATTAAATTGCCGGAAATCACTGAGCAAGCCCGTACAGCGGTTAAAATCATATATCGTAGTATATTCCCCATCCTCCAGACTAATACCGTTGAACCGAATGTGTTTAGTTCCATCCGGAGAAAAAAAAGCTTGCCCAACTCCAGAGGGTACCACATCCCCAATTTCTTGTATGCCTTCCAGTCTAATGCCAGAAGGC
>JANSXW010000420.1 GCA_024742755.1 bacterium
CCCTTTCGGGCAAGCTCTGCAAGAGTATTTCCCGGAATTGCATGGCGCTCGGTACAAGTTCCTTGAAAAGATCATCCCTGCGATTGCCAAAGCCTCCAGTGTAGTGCTTCGGCGGATTGCCTGCGCTTTTGAAGGGCCAGCCCAGGTAGACAGTGTGGTGCGCCGGCTCCAGCGGTTTCTTGCTGATAGGCCGCTGTGCCAGAAGCAGCAAGCTCGTTTCATTGTGGGCCTGCTAGGCATTATTGGCCCGATGACGCTGGCGCTGGACCGCACCAATTGGAAGTTTGGCCAACGGGCTATTAACATACTGATGCTTAGCGTACAGTGGAATGGAAAAGCCATCCCGTTATTTTGGCAGTTGCTGGACAAAGAAGGCAACTCCAACCAGGCCGAACGCATTGACTTGTTGCAGCTATTCCTGGACACTTTTGGCGCCAATGCCATATACAACCTCACGGCCGACAGGGAATTCATAGGCTGCAAATGGTTCCATTGGCTGATTGAGCAGGAGATTCCTTTCGATATCCGGATCAAGAGCAACACTATTGTCGAGCGCAAGGGGCGCTCCTGTTCCGCCTGGGAATTATTCCGGGCTGTAAAACGTGGCAAGATACAGCGGCGCAATGGCCAGTTCAAGGTTTACGGCAGCATGGTATACCTAAGCGGAGGGCCAGCCGTGAATAAAAAAGGCGAAGACGATTTTTTCATCATTGCTTCCTATTGCGGGCAGTCGGGAGCAGCCCAACGCTATGCGCTGCGCTGGCGCATCGAGCAGTTGTTCAAAGAACTGAAGTCCAGCGGTTTTTGCCTGGAAGATACCCAAGTGCTTGACCCCGGGCGGCTAAGCACCTTGCTGGCTTTGGTGGCTATTACCTACTGCTGGGTGGTCAAAACTGGCCGTGATGTCGCTCGCAAAACACCTCGTTTGAGCCGTAAACTGAAGCACGGACGCCCCCGATACAGCACCCTGCGGATCGGGCTGGACGCCATCCGAGATGCTTTCTGGTCAGGCGACAAGCGCCTGATCGCGGGGGTTATGCGTTTTTTGTC
>JANSXW010000190.1 GCA_024742755.1 bacterium
CCACATGTACGATCTGGCAACCCTCATTTTTGAGGTGATCGACATATGTCTGAGCTGTCGCTTCGATTTCCTCCCTCGACAGCACCGGGTCTACGATGAAAGTTACTTCGTAATTTTTCATTGGATCAGACATATTAATAAATAATCAGAAAAACTCCGGCGCTTCTGCCGAAGGTTACTTTAACGCCAAAGTACGGATGAATGCTGTGTTGTAAATCAAAACAAACGCCACCAGTGTCTTTTAGCGGGTGCAAAGATAAGAAAGGTTTTGGATTTTACAATGCATTTCCTAATCCGTGATCATTACCTTCTGTATCTGCCGCTGATCCCGGTACTGAACCATTAGCCAATAAGCGCCATTGGGTGCGCCCAGCTCTAAAGTCTGCAGGACCTCCTGCCCTTCCCATACCCTGATTTCCTCACCCAACGCGTTGTACAAAGAAAGCCGCACTGCTCCGGCATCCCATGCATCGGGCCATTCCACCCAAAGCTGCCCAGTGGTAGGGTTGGGCCATACCGAGACCTTTTCCTGGTCTACCTCATGCAGGCTCGTCGTCATCGGGACCGTCACTGAAAGGGTATCCGAACAATCATTAGCATCCGTTACCGTTGCGGTGTAATTGCCGGCCGTAAGCCCGGTCTGCACCAGCCCCATGCCTCCATTGCTCCAGCTTACGCTAAATGGTGGCTGCCCCTGCAGCACATCCAGCACTGCTGCGCCATTGCCATTGCCGTTGTCCGGCAGGGTATCCACAATAAAGAGCTCGGGGTTAGGAAAAACCATCAGGTCCAGCACCCGGATGCTGTCGCACCCCTGAGCATTGGTATAGACCAACTGATATTGCCCCGGCTCGCTTAGCATCGTACCCTCCCAGGTGAACACCTCGCCAGCGCAGATGCCTGCTGTTTCCGTGCTCAAATCATTTGGCAAAACCGTAAGCACCAGATTTACAATTGAATCGCAACCAGCCGTTCCGTTCAGCACCACTTCGTAGGTTCCTGTAGCACCAAATTCCGTATTGCCAACCATTACCGTTTCTCCTTCACAAACCGATAGCTCCAGATTCGTTTCTACAGCAGGTTCTTCGGTAAGGAGGAGCGTGACAGTACTGTCGCAGCCATCTGTAGCCGTAAAATCGCGTGTGTAGGTGCCGGGATTGGTCAGGATTTGTTCATTCCATACATAAAAACCGCCCTCACAGAAGCTATCTTCAAATGACACATCATAGCTTTGAAGGGCTTGCACACTCAAAAAGATCATCTGAGGGCAACCATCAGCATTGAGGATTTGTGTGAAATAATCTCCCGGGCCTTCCACTTCTATATTTTCATACACGAAGGGGAAACTGGAAGCACACACCATCGTATCCGCCGTAATGGGCTCCGTGATGGAATACTCAATTTGTACCGAAATCAGAGAATCGCAACCGTTCACCGCTGCACCGGGAAGCACCTCCGTCCCAATAGGGTTGAACTCATCGTAAAAGTTGCCATTGACCTCGAGAAATTCGCCAGTGCAAAGCAGGGTATCCAACAGCAAGGTGCCATTTTCCTGTACCTCCACCGCTACCATGTCCGAATCGGTGCAGCCAAATGCATTCTCGACGGTGAGGCTGTAAGTGCCTGTGGTGGCGACCTCCAGTTCAGCGTTTCCGCTCCCATCGCTCCAGGTATAGCTCACCACATCGTCCGGCCCGGTCAGCAGCAACGTTTCCCCTTCGCAAAGGGCAACGTCACTGCCCAGGTTGACTTCAGGAGCAGGAAATACCTGCAAGAGAATCGAGTCCTGAGCAACGCACCCATCTTCTTCCACACTCAATACATACCAGTTATCGCCAGCGTTGGCAGGCAGCAGGTTAACCGACAAACCTGTACCAATCATGCCGTTTGGGCCCTCCCAATGGTAGCTTGGATTTCCAGGCACGGCTTCAGCATTGAACTGCACAACCTCCCCGGCACAAACTGTATTTGGCCCTGATGCAGCCGCATTGACCCACCGGAAAGCCACTATAGTGCCTCCGCTGCCCGCCAGATAGCCCGACCGGGTGCCGGTGAGCGCAACCGCTGACCAGTCTGCACCAGGCAGCAGGTCAAGGTCATTCCAGGATTGCCCCCCGTCTGTGCTGATGGCAACCAGCCCACTCCGCCCGGCTCCAACGATGGCACCGCTGCCATCCGCCGCCAGTGTGTGAAACCGGCGATTGTCCAGCCATTCCCAGCTCAGGCCGGCATTGCCCGAATAGTAGGTCCCGCCCTCTCCTGACAGCCACACCTCATTGCCCTGAACTTCCAGGGCGTAGTGGTCTCCGGTGCCTGTACCGGCTATATTGTTCCAGGTTTGGCCGCCATTAGTGCTCCTGAGCAGCACGCCCCCTTCACCTGCCGCCAGAGCGGTTTGCGTGTTCACCCATCGGACAACGTTCAGGTTGTTAGGCGTGCCCGTATTTACCCAGCCCCAGGCTGTACCGCCATTGATGGTGCGGAGCAGTGTGCCGCAATCTCCCGCCACAAGCCCCAAATTGCTAAAGGCAAAATCTACACTATTCAAATTTGCACCGACAGGGCTGAATTGCTGCTGCCAGGATAGGCCGCCATCCGTGGTTTTTCGGATAATGCCGCCCTCGCCAACGATCCACCCCACCGCCTGCCCCAGGAAGGTAAGCGCCCGGATGTTTACATTGCTACGGGAATCAGCAATGGTCCAGGCCTGACCGCCATTTGTAGTCTGCAGGAGCTGCCCGCTTTCTCCGGTGACCCACCCCTGCTCAGCCGACAGGAAATGAGCCGCTGCCCAATCTGCAGAGACCGGTGTAGGGAGCTGCTCCAGGCATTGCGCCTGAACCGTAGCGGTAAAAAACAAGCTAAAAACAAGTGCATAAATCGTTTTCATAGGAAGTTGGTTATTTTGAACGGGCTACACGGAAAGCAAAGGTAGTCCGGCGTGCACCAGGTAGAAAATTCAAACGGTTAGCCACACGGGAGCCATCTGCGGTGGTATTCCAGGACCCGCCCCGTATGGTTCGCAATGTCAGGCCGGATGGCCCCATCGGATTATCAACCGGGCTGACCTCATAGTAATCAGAATCATACCAGTCCCAGCACCATTCATAAATATTGCCCGTCATATCATACAACCCCAACTCATTGGGTGCGCGGGTGCCCACGGGCTGGCTATTGACATTGCTATTGCCACTGTGCCAGGCCACCGCATCAAGGTCGTTGCCGCCGGCATAAACCGTGACCTGCCCTGCAGCTCCGCCCCGGGCCGCATATTCCCATTCTGCTTCGGTGGGGAAGCGATAACCATCGGCCTCCGTATCCCAGTAGATATCTACATAGACGAGCTGATCGCCTACCAGAGAATCAAACACTTCCGTAAAGGCTGCGTCAAAGTAATAGGCCGGTGTCCGCCCTTCCGACAGGCTCAACCGGTTGCAGAAGGTGGCTGCATCATACCAGCTTACCCGATAGGTAGGATAGTCCGGGCCTGCCCCTCGGTTGTACAAAGGCGTGTACTCCGGTACCAGCGCAGCCCATTCAGACTGCGTGACCTCATAGCGGGAGAGCAAAAAGTCGTCTACACTGACCGTATGCGGCGGATATTCATCATTTTGGCAGTCCGGTTCCTGTTCGGCAGTGCAGCCCATTGTAAAGGTCCCGCCGGGCACCGTGACCATCCGGCCGGTTGTGCGGGCCACCCTAAACCCAATGCTACTGCTTTGGTCACCGGGTTCAGCCAGTGTGCGGCTGCTAACCGATGCGCCGGCAGGTTGCTGAAAGTGCCCTCCCCGGACAACCCGGCCCGTGCCCACCGCTACGCCACGCGGGTCGCAAAGGGGAAAGTTCGGATAATCACCATATAAGTCCCAGACCCATTCGGCTACATTCCCACTCATATCGTACAATCCCAAATCATTAGGCAGTTTGGTGCCCGTGGGCTGTGTGGTTGCGCCCACCACGGCGACATCCGTCCAGTTGTCACTTCCGGCATACCGGAAATCATTATCCATGCTCCCGCCCCGGGCAGCGTACTCCCACTCTGCTTCGGTAGGCAGGCGATAGCCGTCAGACTCCGTATCCCAGTAGACGGTGCCTGCTGTGCTAAAGAAGGGCTGCGAAAGCTCAGGGTCACTGTAGTAAGCCGGCATCAGCCCCTGCTGCTGGCTCAGGGTATTGCAAAACACGATGGCGGCATACCAGGTTACCCGCTCTACCGGGCAATCGCTGCAGCCAATATTAAGGGAGGGGTTATTGCCGATGACAGACAGGTATTCTGCCTGCGTCACCTCAAAGGTACCCATGGCAAAGGCATTCAAGGTAACCGGGTGCGCGGGCAAATCAGCAGACGTACAGGGCTGCTGCCCACTCGTACAGCCCCGCTGATAAACACCGCTATCGATGAGGGTTACGGAGAGGTTTTGCGACCAGCCCACTGTAAAAGAAAAGCATAAAAGCAGGACATAACTGAGTTTGTAGTTCATATTTGTTTTGTTTGACGGATTATTCCACAAAAATACGAGTTGGCTGTTTATCCTAAATGCTCGTTAGGCATTGGAATTCCGCGCCGCAATCTGAAAACAAAATTTTGCCGTCCTACCGGCAATTGCTATCTTCCGGGCTGCCCTACCCTCACTATCACTTCAATAGAAAAAAGATGATTCCAGAACGCAAGCGATTTAAAAAGCTCATGGTAGCCAACCGCGGAGAGATTGCTATCCGCGTGTTGCGTGCCGCATCCGAGCTTAATCTACGGACCGTTGCCATTTATACGTATGAAGACCGCTATTCGTTGCACAGATACAAGGCTGATGAAGCTTATCAGGTGGGCGAAGATAACGATCCGCTCAAACCTTACCTGGATATCGAGGAAATAATCCGGGTGGCCAAGCTTTATGAAGTGGATGCCATCCATCCCGGTTATGGGTTCCTTTCTGAAAACGTCACTTTTGCCCGCCGTTGCCGGGAGGAAGGCATTGAATTCGTAGGGCCTTCTCCGGAAAGCATGGAACAGCTGGGCGACAAAGTGGCTGCCAAAAAGCTGGCCCGGCAGCAGGAAGTCCCTCTTATCGAAGACAGTCAGGAGCCGCTGAGCAGCGCCGAAATCGCACTCAAGGAAGCCAAAAGAATCGGGTTCCCGGTAATGCTCAAAGCCGCAGCTGGTGGCGGCGGCCGGGGCATGCGCGTGGTACGCAAAGAGGAAGACCTCGCCAATGCCTTTCAGGAAGCCCGGCGGGAAGCAGGCAATGCCTTTGGGGATGACACGGTATTTATAGAGAAGTTTATCGATCAGCCCAAGCACATCGAGGTGCAGTTGCTGGGCGATAAGCACGGCAACCTCGTCCACCTTTTCGAACGGGACTGCTCCGTACAGCGCCGCTTTCAGAAGGTAGTGGAGATCGCGCCCTGCCCTTCCATCAATGAAGTCACCAAGCAAAAGCTGTACGACTACGCCATCCGGCTGGGCAAAGCGGTCAACTACAGCAACGCAGGCACGGTAGAATTCCTGGTCGACAAAGACGAAAACGTGTACTTCATCGAAGTCAACCCCAGGATTCAGGTAGAGCATACCATCACGGAGGAAGTGACGGGTGTCGATATCGTACGTTCTCAAATCCTCATTGCTGCGGGCTACGAATTGAGCCACCGGTCCATTTACATCCGCAATCAGGAGGATGTGGAGTGCAGTGGGTACGCTATTCAGTGCCGGGTGACCACAGAAGACCCTGCCAATAACTTCAAGCCCGATTACGGCACTTTGATTGCCTACCGTTCTGCATCCGGCATGGGTATCCGCCTGGATGCCGGTTCTGCTTTCCCGGGCGCTAAAATTTCACCCTACTTTGACTCCATGCTGGTGAAGGTTACCGCCTGGGGGCGGACGATGAAAGGGGCTTCCCAACGTTTGCACCGGGCTCTGCGGGAGTTCCGGGTACGCGGGGTGAGTACCAATATCGGCTTCCTGCTCAACCTGCTTAGGGACCAAACCTTTCAGCAGGGGCACGCCACAGTCAACTTCATACAGGACCACCCTGAACTGATGGTCATGCCCAACTGGCGGGACCGCGGCACCAAACTCCTCCGCTACCTGGCGGAAGTCATCGTCAACGACAACCCGGATGTGAAATACAAGGACGAAAGCAAAGTCTTCATTGATCCGGTCGTCCCTGCCTTTAACCCTAAAGCTCCGGTACCCGATGGCACCCGGCAAAAATTGCAGCAGCTTGGCGCGGAAGGGTTCGCGCAGTGGCTCAAGGAGCAAAAAGCCGTTCAGTATACAGATACCACTTTTCGGGATGCCCACCAATCTCTGCTGGCTACCCGTATGCGTACCTACGATATGGAGAAGGTCGCCCGCAGTTTCGCCCTGCGCCACAGCGACGATGTATTCTCTATGGAGGTCTGGGGCGGTGCTACCTTCGATGTTTCCATGCGCTTCCTCAAGGAATGCCCCTGGAAGCGGCTGGAGTTCCTGCGGGAGGCCATTCCAAACATCTGCTTCCAAATGCTGCTGCGGGGCTCAAACGCGGTGGGCTACACCGCTTATCCGGACAACCTCATCATCAAGTTTATAGAGGAGGCTGCCGAAGCGGGCATTGACATTTTCCGCATTTTCGACTCCCTTAATTGGGTGGAAGCGATGAAAGTCAGTATCAAAACCGTACGGGAGCGTACCAATAGTGTCGCGGAGGCTTGCCTTTGCTACACCGGCGATATCACCGACCCCACCCGGACCAAGTATACCTTGCAGTACTACCTTGACCTGGCCAAACAGCTAGAGGATCAGGGCGCACACATTATTGCCATTAAGGATATGGCAGGGCTGCTGAAGCCGCTGGCTGCTGAAGAGCTGATCGGAGCGCTGAAGGAAACGGTTCGTACTCCTATTCACCTGCACACCCACGACACCGCCTCCATTCAGGCAAGCACCTATATGACCGCTGTGGAGGCTGGCGTGGACGTGGTAGACGTCGCCATCAGCTCAATGTCTGGCCTGACCTCGCAGCCTAACTTCAATGCGGTAGCCGCAGCCATGAAGGGGCACGAGCGGGAACACCCCATCAACCTGCACTCCCTGAACGAATTCTCCGCCTACTGGGAAGCAGTGCGCCGGTATTACTATCCGTTTGAGACCGAACTGCGCTCCGGCACCGCCGAAGTGTACGAGCACGAAATCCCCGGCGGGCAGTATTCCAACCTAAGGCCGCAAGCCCGGGCACTCGGCCTGGAGGAAAAGTTTGAGACCATCAAAAAGAACTACCGGGTAGCGAATGATCTATTTGGGGATATCGTCAAAGTGACACCTTCCTCTAAAGTGGTGGGCGACATGGCGATGTTCATGACCTCCAATAACCTGACCCGGGAGGACATCCTTCAAAAGGGGCATACGCTTTCCTTCCCCGACAGCGTCAAAGCGCTTATGCGGGGCGACCTGGGCCAAACGCCGGGCGGCTTCCCGGAGGACATCCAAAAAATTGTCCTGAAGGATGAGCAGCCCTACACCGAGCGCCCCAACGCCCACCTTGAACCGGTAGACTTTGATACCGAATATGCCGAATTCAAATCCCGGTTCGGCGAATACCTGGACATGCGCAACTTCCTGTCCTACAAGTTGTACCCCAAGGTGTACGAGGAATACCGCGAACATTACGAAAATTATGCCCTGGTCAGAGCCCTGCCTACGCCGGCCTTCTTCTTTGGCCTCAAGCCTAATGAAGAAATCATTGTCACGCTGGATGCAGGCAAAAGCCTCCTGATCAAGTACATCAATATGTCGGAGCCGGACGCGCAGGGCGTTCGCCTGGTGTTTTTCCAACTCAACGGGCAGACCCGCTCCGTACCGGTACGTGACCGAAAGGTACAGTCAGAAGTGGTGGTGCACCGCAAAGCGGAAAACGACAAGCAGGTGGGCGCACCCCTACAGGGCAACATCTCCAAAATACTGGTAGAGGAAGGGCAGGAAGTGAAAGCCAACAGCCCGCTCTTCACGATTGAAGCCATGAAGATGGAGTCAACGGTGACTTCTCCGGTGGCAGGTACGGTCAAAAAGATTTACCTGTCCGAGAAAACGCTGGTAGAACAGGATGACCTGGTGATTGAGCTTTCTTGATTTCCACCTCAGAAAGCGGCAAAAAAAAGCCGGGAGCGCAGCATTAATTACTGGCTCCCGGTTTTTCATACACCATTAGTTTGAAAGTAAGAATAGCTAAGCTTCAGAGAGCTCTTCTTCATGCGCCTTCATCAGTTCTGCCTGCAGGTCATGAGGTACCGGTTGGAACTCCAGGAATTCCTGGTGGAACTTGGCACGCCCCTGAGACAGGGACCGCAACCGGTTGGAGTATTCATAAAGCTCAGCGAGTGGCACATTTGCGGTAATTTTCTGGTAGTGCCCATCGCTGTCCATGCCCATGATGATGGCACGGCGGGTCTGCAGATCGCCCATGATATCCCCCATGGAGTCGTCTGAACAGAGGATTTCCAATTTGTAGATAGGTTCCAGCAGTTGAGGTGCCGCTTCTTTGAATGCCGCGCGGAACGCCTGCCTGGAGGCCAGCATGAAAGCCATATCGTTGGAATCCACACTGTGCATTTTACCATCGTAAATACTCACGCGGATATCCTGGCAGTGAGAGCCGGTCAGGGGCCCTTCTTCCATGCGTTGCAGCAAGCCTTTCTTGATCGCATTGGAGTACTTTGCATCAATAGAACCACCGACGATGCACCAGTAGAAGGCCAACTTACCGCCCCAGGGCAGTTCTTCCACTTCTTTTTTACGCACACTCAGCCCATCCGGGTCAGGCATGCCCTCTGTATAAGGCTCCACCCTGAGGTGTACTTCGGCAAATTGCCCGGCACCGCCTGTTTGCTTTTTGTGACGGTACATGCTGTCTGCCTTGCGGGTGATGGTCTCCCGGTAGGAAATGCGGGGTTTGGTGAATTCCATTGTTACGTTGTGGACTTTCTCGATCCGGTACCTGATCAGATCAAGGTGCAACTGCCCCTGCCCGTGGAGAATGGTCTGTTTCAGCGTAGCGTTTTGCTCCACGATAAGCGTAGGGTCTTCCTCTTCGATCTGATGCAGCGCCTTATAGAGCTTCTCCATATCGTTGGCGCTCATCGGCTGCACGGCCTCCCGGATACGGGGTTCCGGGAAGTGGATCGGATCGATTTGGATATCCGCGCCTTTCTCGTCGAGTGTATTATTGGTGTGCGTGTTTTTGAGCTTAACCGTTACGCCAATATCGCCGGCTTTGAGCTCATCCACCTGCTCCCGGTTCTTACCCTCTGCGATGAAGATCTGCCCGAAGCGCTCTGTAGTCTGGGTTTTTTGGTTCACCAGCTCATCACCAGCCTTCAGTGTGCCGGCATAAACCTTAAAATATGTGACCAGCCCGACTTGTGGCTCCGTCATCGTCTTGTAGACAAAAACCGTTGTTTCGGCATCGCTATCGCAGGCCAGCTTCTCATCGGTACCAACCAGCCGGGCATCCGGGCGGTCAGCAGGAGAAGGGCATACATCATTGATGAAGCCCATAATGCGGCCACTACCCATATTGCGGATCGCAGAGCTGATGAAAACCGGGAAAATATCCTGATGCGCGATGGCAATCCGGAGCCCTTCCGTCAGCTCTTCTTCGGTAAGGGTGCCCTCATCGAAGAAGCGCTCCATCAGGCCTTCGTCGTTTTCAGCTGCCGCTTCCACCAATGCATTGTGCATTTCCTGGGCGCGCTGCATTTCAGAAGCCGGAATATCGTGTTTCTCCGGTTTGCCGCCGCCATCGGGGAAGACGTACATCACCATGCGCAGGGCATCGATGATTTTATTAAAGCCTACGCCGGTCTCCAGCGGGTATTGTACCGGGATCACCTTTTCGCCAAAGCGGTCCTGCGCCTGCTGTAAGGTCGCATCATAATCAGCTTTTTCCGTATCCAGCTGATTGATTACAAAAAGGCAGGGCGTTTCGAAACGCTCCACATAATCCCAAATCAGTTCCGTGCCTACTTCCACGCCATTCTGAGCGTTGAGCACCATTAGTCCGGTATCGGCCACCTTAAGGGCGGAAACCACCTCACCAATGAAGTCGTCAAAACCAGGCGTATCCAGAATATTGATTTTAGAATCTTTCCACTCGGCGTGCGTCAGTGAGGCGAAGATGGAGTTGCCCCGTTCTTTTTCGATGTTGGTGTAATCGGATTGCGTGTTTTTTTCTTCTACCGAGCCGATTCGTTGGATATCGCCTGCTTCAAAGAGCATGCATTCTGTGAAGGATGTTTTGCCACTCCCCGGGTGGCCAAGTAAGGCGACATTGCGGAGATTTTTGGTGTCG
>JANSXW010000096.1 GCA_024742755.1 bacterium
CGGACGCAACTGGTTCGAACCTGAAAAGCGCAATATGACGCAGGTTGCTGCGGATGTACTGTACCGCTTCGGCAAGAATGAGGACTTCTACATCGGTGGCCGTTACAATACCGTTAATGCGGATGTATCCAGTGACGCTTCTGTAACCATTAACCGCTACCAAATCGGCGGTGGCTGGTTCGTCATCGACAACATCCTGCTGAAAGCAGAGTATGTGAACCAGGAATACCTTGACTTTGCGCCAGGCTCATTGCTCTCTGATGGCAACTTCAGCGGCCTGATGATCGAAGCAGTAGTTGGCTTCTAAGGAAAAGTATAGCGTAGAGTCGAAAGACTAGCAAACACAGGCTCCCGGCCGGCGCTCCATGCCTGCCGGGAGTCCTTTTTTTACCCAAACCCAAAGCCATGCGTTACCCTATCCGCTTTACTTTCCTGCTATTGGTGCTTGCCGTCCTGCTCTCCGGATATACCGATCGGGAGCGGGCTTACATCCTCGAAGAATCTGAACTGACGCTCATCGGAACGTCCAATATAAAGCCCTTCTCCTGCGTTTGCGAAGAAGACTTCGAGCCCATTACCTATGAATTGGAGCAGCACTGCGACGGGCACTACATCTTTAAAGGAACCCGCCTGCGAATTCCCGTCCGCGCATTGGATTGTGGCAACCGGATCATGAATAAAGACCTTTTTGAAGCGCTAAAAGCAGATGCCTATCCCGAAATCGTGATTCAGCCTAAAGAGTTGCACCTGCCACTTACTTTAAATGCATCCGAAGGATGGTCTGATTTGACGGCAGAGGCTTCCGTAAGACTTGCTGGACGCACTAAACAAATTTCGCTGCCGGTACGGGTGAAGGCACTGGGCAAGGCGACGTTCCGGATTCAGTCCAGAAAGACCCTTTGCATGCGGGACTTTGGCATTACGCCCCCTACCGCTATGGGCGGGCTGATCAGGGTAGAGGAAGAGATTGACATCCACTTCGACCTCGTTGTAGCTACACAATAAGCATATTCAATCTTTTATTTCCACGATTTCCACCCGCCGTTCCCGGGCAGCATCGGGGTGATAGATACTATTCCGTAAATCATCAAGAGCATCACTTACGGTATTGGAAGCGGTTGCCTCGCCAAAGGGGCGCTCTGACAAGATCAGCTGCCCGCCTTCAAGATAGGATAGGAAAACCCCATTCTGATAAGTCCGGAAGTGGTTGCGCACACTGCTGATGCGCCGCTTGCTTAGGGCCAGGTTATAGTCCTTTTTGGCCCTTGGGCTGGTGTAGCCTTTCATGAAAATCTCGACCGTATCCCCGCTTTCAAGGCGTTGCAACAGGATTTCCGAAAACCGCCCCAGGAACAGAAACCCTTTCTCTACTTCTTCCTCGAAAAAAGCTTCTACGGCATACGTCGCCTCCTCCCGGAGTTCGGCCTGCAGCGGATCGGCGAAGCGGTCCAGGTATTCTGGTTTTCGGGCGGCATAGTCCTCATAAGTCTCTCCGTAAGTGCGTTGCGTGGTGGTCCGCCGGGTACGCTTGTCCGGTTCATCATTGTCGAAGTAGAGGGCCAGGGGCAGAAAGTCCTGCAGGGTATTGGGGACGGGCTCTGGTTCGGGAATACGGGGCTGCACCGGCTCAGGCGTGACCGGTACTTCCGTAAGAGCCGGGGTATCTGGCGCGGGCAAAAGGTATTGTACGGCGTACAGGTCATTACAGCAGGCCTCAAAGTCGTCATCCAAATAGTACGCGCCGGTCCGGTTGCTGGCCAGAAAAGCAAGGGTGGTGTCTTCGGTCAGGCTGTAGTAGAGGTCGTTGTAGCTGGAATTAACGGGTAAGCCAAGGTTTACCGGGGGTGTCCAGCCTTCGGCAGTTCGCCTTGACCGGAAGACATCATACCCGCCAAAGTTGTCCCGCCCGGCTGAGCTGAAGTAGAGGGTCTGTGTGGGCGTATGAAAAAAGGGGGTAAGGTCGTCCTGAGCGGTATTGAGCGCCGATAAAGCCACCGGGGCTCCCACCTGCCCGGCGGTATCCACATCTGCCCGGAACAATTCCAGGTCTCCGGCATCGCTTTCCTGTACAAAAAAGAGCACTGTGGTTTGGGCGGTGGAGTCGTACCCCAGGCTCGGCTGTGTAGCGGTCTTCCCCTTGCGGTTGATGGCGTTCGGCAAAAAGGTCACTTTCCGCTCCCAGCGCCCCCGGCTGCCCCGCTCCCGGTAGCCCATCTGACAACGGATTTCCGAAGCATTGACATAATCGCAAACGGTAAAATATACCCGCTTCCCATCGGGGCTGAAAGCGGTGTGGGCGGTGTGCAACTGATCGTCATTGAAGCCACGGCGCAGCGGGCGCCCCCGGCTTTGCCCTTTGCGGTAGAGCACTTTGGTGATGCGGCGGGGTGGGGCGTAGTCGTCTTCTTCCCGCTCGTAGCGGAAGGAAGAATAGTAAAAGGTATCGTTGTGCAGCAGGGGCGCAAATTCAGAATAATCGGTATTCACGCTTCTGCCCAGGTGGGAGACCTGAATCATGGTATCGGCTGTTTGCCGGATCGCCCACCGGCACTGTTGCAGCATTCGTTCTGCTTTGGCGCGGTCCTCCGGAGCAAGGCCCGGCCTTTTCAGGAAGGCAGTGAAGTAGCCCACTGCCTGATTGTAATCCCCGGTGTGCTGACAGACCTCCCCCAGGCCGAGCAGGGCTTTCGGGAAGCGGTCGCCCTGCGCACTGTCCAGTACTTTCTGAAATTGCGCAGCTGCCTGCTGATAGGCATGAAAGCGCAAAGCAACCTGTGCGTATTTCAGGCTGACCGGTGGCGTTTCGGGGCGCAGGGCGAGGGCACCACTGTAGTGCTGCAGCGCCGCCTGATAATCCTGTCGGGCCAAAGCTTCATCACCCGCTTTGACAAAAGCTTTGAATGTCTGTCCGGGGAGCAGCAGAGGGGCAAGAAAAAGCAGAGCAGACAAGAACAATCGGTAAGGCATAGGCATTGGATTGGGCTAAAAGACCGGGCAGGCTTTGAAGGCTTTGGGCGGTTTGACTTCGGTGATGAAATATTGCAGGGACAACTCCGTTCCGCCCCTGCCGTTGGTAGCCTGACGGAAAGGGGAGGTGTTGACATCGTAGCTTAGCCCCAGCCGCCAGTCCCGGTAAAAGACTTCCAGCAGGACGATAGCGGCATCGCTGAGCCGGTAGCCGCCACTGAGCTGTAGGGCTAAGGGCATGCCTGTCAACTCATTTAAATGGTAGCGCCCGCCGGCCAGGCCAACAATTTCCCGGTAACTGCCCTGCCGCTGCCCGAGCAGATAGGCGGCAAGGTCCCAGGTTTCATTCAGCTCCACCACGCCTGTAGCATGGAGATTGAGTAAACTTGGCAGCGGGACCGCTTCATTTTCCAGAAAGGACAAAGACGGCTGATTGAGGTGCGCGCTGCCTATTCCGGCATTGATTTCTGTACGGCTGTGGGTATCGGCATAGCGGTAGTTGACCCCTGCCCCGAGGCTGCTGTAGCCGGCGGCGGTGCGGGGCAGCACCTCAGCCGAAGGGGTGGTGGGGTCGAAGAAGTTGTCGGTAAACTGATCACCAAACTGAAAAGCGCCGGGCTGCAGGGTCCGCTGCCCAAACCGCCCCTGAATGCCCGCAGAAAGCGTTTGCTCCTCCGAGAGTTGCAGGTGGTACGCCAGCGAGAGCCCGACCTGAACCCAACTCAGCTGACCGTCTCCCGCCTGATCGTACAAAAAGTGAGCGCCCGCCCCAAACAGATGATTCCGCAGCTTGGGCAACCGCACCTTTCGGCTGTAGCCGGCCGCAACCGTCTCGTAAGCCACCGGCACAGACTGCCACTGCGAACGGTAATTGGCACCAAACCGGTGGTCAGGGCGGTAAGCCCCTGCCAAAGCCGGGTTGATTTGCTGAGGCGCATTGTGGAATTGCGAAAAGTGCAGGTCTTGCGCCATGAGCACAAAACCAGGCAGCAGGAATATTAAGAGGAGGGTTGTTTTTCTCGCCATGATTCTAAAAATAGGCCGATTGTGCGGCATTTTAAACTTCAGGCGCTTATTTTTAACGCCTATGAAAAGCAAATTGCCAAAACCGCCCCTGAAAATCGGTATTACCGGTGGCATCGGAAGTGGAAAAACCACCGCCTGCCGCATTTTCGAAACCCTGGGCATCCCCGTCTACTACGCCGACGACCGCGCCAAATGGCTGATGGCCAATGATGAGCAACTCAAAGCGAGGATCATTGAATTGTTTGGCTCCGAAGCCTACGAGGTATCCGGAGCGTTGAACCGGGCACATATTGCTCAAAAAGCCTTCAGTGACTCCTGTTTGCTGGAACAGCTCAACGCCGCAGTCCACCCCGCAGTTGGTGCCGATGCCGAACGCTGGCAACAAGAACAATCAGGTGTGCCATACACGCTCAAGGAAGCCGCTCTCCTTTACGAAAGCGGCAGTTTCAAAGCGCTCGATGCAGTGATTGTAGTGAGTGCCCCGGAGAAAGTGCGCCTGCAGCGGGTGATGGAACGGGATGGGGCAGAGGAGGAGGCCGTACGCGCCCGCATGCGCAAACAAATGCCGGAAGAAGAGAAGGCCCGGCGTGCCGATTATCTGATTCAGAACGACGGGCAGCTGTCGCTTATCCGCCAAATCTATGCCATTCACCAACAACTTCAACAACGCTATGACGAAATTTGACCACCCCCAGGAAATACTGATTACCGAATGGGCAGCGCTGCAGGACCGGACGGATTTAACGAATTGCACTGTGCAGGGCGTTGACTTGCGGGCGCAAAGCCGGGACTGGGACAAGTGCCGCATCGGCAATACCGCTTTCCTGGGTTGCCCTATGGACCTGGAGACGGAGCTGCAACTGCGGCGGATCGGTGCCCATATTTATCCGCCACCCGCTCAGCCACTGCCGTACAATCCATTCAGAAAGGCGCTTTATACCTGGCAGGAGCTCCTCGCCCCGGTGGAAGGCAGGCAGGCAGACCTGCACATCTACGAGCACTTTTCGGCTTCCAAGCTCAATCCGCCCATCAACGAGGCCTTGTGGCAGCGCATTCATGACCACTCTATTGATGAGGGGCTGCGGCAGTTGCTGCAATTTGACGAGGAAGGCATGACCAGCCGCCGCTGTGTGGGCATTATGGGCGGGCACAGCACTTTGCGCACCGATCCGTACTTTGAGAAAACCGCCCTCACCGCCCTGCTTTTGGCGAAAGCCGGCTATTTTGTGGTGTCCGGAGGAGGGCCAGGTATTATGGAAGCCGCCAACCTCGGCGCATACCTGTCCCCTTATGGACCGGAAGCCCTTAAGCAAGCCCTGCGCACCTTAAAGTCTGCGCCCCACTACACCGACCCCGGTTATCACGAAGCGGCTCAGGCTGTCCTCGAAGACTACCCGGATGGTGCAGAGAACCTAGCCATTCCCACCTGGTTCTACGGGCATGAGCCCAGCAATTTGTTTGCCAGCCATATCGCCAAGTATTTTTCCAACAGCATTCGGGAAGACACCCTTTTGGCCATCAGCCTTTACGGCATCATCTGTGCCCCCGGCAGTGCAGGCACCACCCAGGAAATTTTTATGGATGCCACGCAGAATCACTACGGTACCTTTAACTACTATAGCCCCATGGTTTTCCTCGGCCGGCAGCGGTACGAAATTGAAACGCTGATTTATCCACTGTTAAGGCAGCTGGCCTGGGGGCGGGAGTATTATGATTTGCTCTGCCTGACGGATGAGCCGGAGGAAGTGGTGCGGTTCCTGCAGGCGCATCCACCAAAGAAAGTGGGGCAGGTTTAAAAATACTTACAGCCCAGCGGCACTTATTTAAGCTGGCGCGGGTTATCGCTTTGTCGACAACGCAGGACCAACAATGAATCTGGAAAATCTTGGATACAACGAAGCCCTTGAGGCCTACCGGCAAGAACATAACCTTGAGCAGCACTTAGTGGGCAGGGTGACGGTAGAGCACCGTGAACGCTATATGGTAAGCACCGAAGCGGGAGAGTACGACGCTGAGTTGTTAGGCAACTTACGATTTGCAGCGGCATCAAAAAGCGACCTCCCTGCCGTGGGCGATTGGGTGGCCCTTTCTGAATACGACGAAGGCAAAGCATTAATTCACGCGGTACTTCCCCGGCACACCATTTTGGAGCGGCAGGCGGTCGGCAAGTTTGGCGAAAAGCAAATTATTGCTACCAATATTGACTACGGGATCATCGTCCAATCGGTGAACCGGGATTTCAGCATCAACCGGCTGGAGCGATACCTGACCCTCTGCCATGCTGCGAAAATCGAACCTATAATTGTGGTCACTAAGGTGGATTTGGTATCGGAAACAGAGCAGGAAGACTTGCTTGCGAAAATAAAAGCCCGGACTGCCGATGTCCCGGTTTTTGCGGTAAGCAATGAAACACAAGCAGGAATTGAGGGGCTGAAAGACCTGGTCGTGAAAGGGAAAACCTACTGCCTGCTGGGCTCTTCCGGGGTTGGGAAGTCCTCCCTGATCAACAGCCTGAGCGGAATGGAGCGGATGAAGACCGGCGCCATCAGCGAAGGGATTGACCGGGGCAAGCACGTAACGACCCACCGGGAGCTGGTCCCACTGGTCAACGGCGCTGTGCTGATCGATAATCCGGGGATGCGGGAAGTGGGCATCACCGACCGTGCGGGAGGGCTTGAAACCACTTTTGAGCAAATCTACGCCCTGGCTGAAGCCTGTAAATTTTCAGATTGCACGCATACTTCCGAAATTGGCTGTGCGGTTTTGGCGGCGTTGGATGCAGGAGAATTGCAGGAAGAAGTGCTGGAGCATTTTTACAAAATGGAAAACGAGCAGGCGCATTTCACCTCTACGGTACTGGAACGAAAAACGAAAGATAAACAGCTCGGAAAAATCTACCGGGAAGTCAAGCAGTTCCGGAAGAAGCATAAGTTTTAGAAAACGGCTTTCATAAGGCGTTCCAGATAAAGCTGATCGGTCTCGTCAAAGGAATTCCTGAGGGTGCTGTCCACATCAAAAACAGCGATCAGCGCACCATCCTTTCCAAAGACCGGCACCACGATTTCAGAGCAGGAGTTGGGGTCGCAGGCAATGTGGTCGGTGCCCTGCTGCAGGGCGTGGGTGTCAGGCACGATTTGGGTTTTTTCCTCCCGGGCAGCTCTTCCGCAAACGCCTTTGTCGTAGCTGATATGCAGGCAGCCCAGGGTGCCCTGATAAGGCCCAACGGACAACCGTCGCTCACCACTTTTAACATAAAAGCCCACCCAATAGTAGTACGGCAGATAGGTTTTGAGCAGGCAGTTGATGGTGGCCATCTTCAGGGTGGCATCCGTTTCCCCTTCCAGGTTAGCCTGAATGGCCAGCAGGGCCTGCTCGTAGGCCTCAATTTTAGCCGCCCGGCCGAGGTTGACGGAAGGCTTGATGAAGTAGGGCATTTCTGCGGATGCGCTCATGTCAGGTTTTTTGTATTCCAAACATCATCAACCGGGGAGCGGTTGCATAAAAAAAGCCCACCGGAATAACCGGCAGGCTTTAGTAGGGTGGATGACCGGATTTGAACCGGCGACCTCTGGAACCACAATCCAGCGCTCTAACCAACTGAGCTACAACCACCATTTTACTTTGTCAGAAATCGCTTTTTGACTTCCTTTTTATCAAAGCGATGCAAAGATAAAATAGTTCCGGAATTAGTGAAAAACTTTTTTAGAAAAAACTGCTACCTTTATCAAAACGGAAAAACCATGCACCGACCGATTATTCTGCCTTTCTTCTTTGCTCTTGGCTT
This sequence comes from bacterium, assembly GCA_024742755.1. Lineage (GTDB taxonomy): Bacteria > Bacteroidota > Bacteroidia > Chitinophagales > Saprospiraceae > Phaeodactylibacter. The sequence goes on from JANSXW010000096.1 coordinate 7,778, forward strand.
GCTGGCTTTCGGGTGTGCACCCGATCAGGAAGCTGTTCAGGACTTAAGTGTTCGTTTGCTCTGTGAGTCCAGGGGCGAAAGTGGAGCGGGCATTCCCAAAAGTGCTGTTTACACACTAGTCGAAGAGCAAAAGGTCAAAATTGCGAATATTGCCGCTTGTGACAGCATCCCGGCCGCTGCTTTTTTAGATTATGGCATTCCGGATTCCGCGCTGGCCGCCGCCGGTGGCTGGTACGCCGGAGCAGGGGATTATATCTATGCCATCAGGGAGGGGGAATCCATCGTTTATTATCAGGGCTGGCAGGACGAAATGCAGGAAGACGAGGGCTTCCATTACACCCAACTGGGGGTGTACAAAAACGGGAAGTTTGAATTGCAGCTGCCGCCCACGCGCGAAGAACTCGTAGGGACTTACATCCTGAGCCAGGAAACGGGCTCGCATATCCTGTTTGTAGGCATGCATGAAGACACGCTGATTGGGGAGCACTTTGTCCTCGATGGCGTTTTGCCCCCACTCAATCAGCTGAATGTATTGATGACCGGCATGGCACCTCAGGACTCCGCAGCTCTGGACCTTATCGATCAGGGCTTCCGTTTTTCCTCTGCTATGGGAGACGGGACCTTTCAGCGCTCGGGAGACGGGCTGGAGGTAAGCCTGAACCTGGACGGGCAGCAGGTGCGCCTGCAGAAAGCCCTCAGCAAAGACTACAGCATACCCCAATAGCTGATTTTCTGTCTAGTTTTCCCAGAACCGCCAGTTGATGCCCTCTCTTTGGCGGCGTCTTTTCCGTTGTTTTTTCTTCAGCCAGTTGCGCTTCAGGATGACGTAGCGCAGCGAAATGCCGGTTTGGGTGTAAACGGTCCGTTCTCCGCCAATAAGATTAATCGCTGGTTTGATATCATACGTCAGGTTGAGCTTGCCGAGTGACAGCTCGATCCCCCCTATAAGGGTCAGCCCAAAGGGGTCCTCGTACGGGCTGCCCTCAGTGGTAGTCGACACGCTGCCCCAGCCTTTGTGCAGCCCCCCGCCCCCGTAAATGTTCAATCGTTTGGTAATGAAAGGCATGTGTTGCGTGCCTAGGAGGGTTACGAGCGCTTCCTCCCGCTGCAGGCTCGTTTGCAGGATGGCTTCAAGCGTGGTTTTATCAAAAATCCGCTGTTTGACCGTCAGGCCCCAGTCGGTGCCCAGGCGCATGCCAAACGCGGTATCATAGGATTGAGCGCTAAGGCTCAGCGCTGTGCAAAAGAGAAAAAAAGTGAGTAATCTTGCTTTCATGCTGCTAGGAACGCAAGACCATCGGTGCATATTTTCCGGCAACAGGGCAATTGTCAGGGCGAGCCCGAATGCCGCTACTGAGTTGAAAGGCTGGCGGAATATAGCTATCTTTGAAAAGCATAATACAGCGTAATTTTATGGCAGAACAGCAGACCGAATACTATTCCATTGAGGAGTACCTGGCCCTGGAGGCGCAGGCAGAGGAGCGGCATGAATACGAAGCAGGGCGGATCCATGCGATGAGTGGCGGCTCAATCAATCATTCCATAATGGGGGGTAATATTATTACAGCCCTAAATAACAGCCTTAAAGATTCCAATTGCATAGCCTTAAATGGTGATGCCCGTCTTTGGATAGACCATGCTCATTCCTTTGTTTACCCCGATGCTATGGTTATATGTGGTGAAATTCAATCTGCAGAGAAAGACCCGCATGCCGTTGTTAATCCTGTTTTGATCGTGGAGGTATTATCAAAATCAACAGTTGGCTACGATCGGGGCGATAAATTCCACAAATACTGTTCGCTGCCTTCTTTTCAGGAATACGTTCTAATTGATCAGCACAAACCCGTGGTAGATGTCCTTTTCCGGGAGCCCGGCTACTGGAAGGTGACGACAGCGATCGGGCTGGATAAATCTATCAGTTTGGGGAGTTTGGGCTTTGATATTCCGCTTTCAGCGATCTACCGCAATGTGCAGGACCTGGGTGAGCCCATCTTTTGAAACAGCGACCGCTCAAGATAAACAATGGTTAATTCTCCAATTTGGTGGGGCATTTTGCTCGGGGCGCTTGTCTGCTTCGGTTACGCCTGGCGGTTACACACAAAATCAAAATACGAAATAGCCGTCCTGTTTTTGATGCTGGGCGGCTTTCTGCTGCGCCTGTTCAGCGCCAATGACCCCTTTCTGAACCCCTGGGACGAGCGCTTCCATGCCCTGGTGGCTAAGAATATGATGAGCCACCCTTTTCGCCCCATGCTTTATGCCTACCCGGTTTTGCCCTATGCCCCTGAAGACTGGTCCGCAAATCACATCTGGCTCCACAAGCAACCCCTTGCCCTTTGGCTGATGAGCGGCAGTATGAAACTGTTGGGCACTCATCTGCTGGCACTTCGTTCGCCGAGTGTGCTGATTACCACTTTGGGGATAGGCGCGATGTATGGATTGGGCAAGCGCCTTTACCATGCCCGCATTGGGTTTGTGGGTGCATTTCTTTGGGCGGTACATGGTATGCTGGTGGAGCTTGCTGGTGGGCGCCGGGCTACTGACCACGTCGATGCCGTATTCATTGCGCTGATTCTGTTTGGGGCCTATTGGGCGCTGCGGGCGGCGCAGCAGAAGCAGGCAGGGTTCACGCTCCTTACAGGCCTGTTTACCGGGCTGGCTGTGCTCACCAAGTGGCTGCCGGGGCTCATTGTACTGCCCGTCTGGGCACTCTGGGCGATACACTACCGGCAGCATTCCTGGAAAAGCGGATTCGGGCATGGCCTACTGATGACCTGTACCGTATTTATGGTGGCTGCGCCCTGGCAAATCTACATTCATCAGGCTTTCCCGGTAGAAGCCAGCTGGGAGCAATACTACAACTACCTCCACCTGTTTGAAGGGCTCGAAGGGCACGACCAACCCTGGTACTTCCACCTCAACAACACTCGTATTCTATTTGGCGAACTCATCTACCTGCCCCTGCTATGGTGGGCCTGGATTGCCATCCGCAAACAAACGGATGCCAGCCGGTGGGCACTACTGCTTTGGATCGCGGTCCCACTAGCGTTCTTCTCCTTCGCTGCCACTAAGATGCCCGCCTACATTCTCATATCGGCCCCCGCTATTTTCCTGGTCACTGCGCTGGCCTGGCAACATTTCAAGGTGTATCAATACCGGTTTGGGCGCAGGCGCAGGTGGGTGCAGATTTTCACGGTGGGCTTACTCCTCCTTCCGGTCCGCTACAGCCTGGAACGCCTCAAACCCTTGAATAGAGACCAAGCAGCTTGGGCCAAACGGATTGAAGTGGAATCTTTGCGTCTGCCTTCCCCGGCAGACTCCGTGGTTTATTTCAACGTGCCTCACCCAATTGAGACGATGTTTTTTCTGGGCGGCACGGCTTATGGGTATGCGCCTGCTCCACGGGTAGTGGACAGTCTGCGGGAGGTTGGGTGGAGGGTGGTTGTGGAGGAATAAAATTCAAATACCGGGCTTCGGTTAGGTGGAATTAACAAACAGCACTGACCAAAATCAGTGCATCCCATTTAAAGAGGTGGTACCTTAAACAGTGACCCAACCCTAGCCTATGAAACCAGCAACCGACCTTCCGGACCGCCGCACGTTGCTGAACGACCTGTGGGCCATTCAGCTTGAGAAGCGGCACATTAGCGATCAGGATATCAAGGCTCTGGCAGAGCAGTATCAGCTTTCTGAAGTAGAAATTGAAGGGGTGGTATCCTTTTATCACTTTTTTCACCGGCAGCCAGCCGGGCAGTACACCATTTATATCAACAACAGCGTCACCGCCATGCACAGTGGCATGGGCGCCATTATCGCTGCCTTCGAGGAAGCGACCGGTGCCCGGATTGGGCAGACCGATCCTACGGGCGTCTTTGGGCTGTACGAAACCTCCTGCATCGGGCTGAGCGACCTTGAGCCAGCCGCCCTGATCAATTTTCAGCCTTTTATCAATCTAACACCCCAAAAGGTAAAGGCACTGGTCTGGCAATTGCGGCGCGGCGTGCCGGTTGAACAACTTGCCGATCCAATCCCTCAGCATTTGCAGCATCCGTTGCCGCCGGACCGGGCGGTGCTGCTCCGGCCCTTCCTTCCCGGGCAGACCTTAAAGCCATTGCTGCAGCTTGACCCGGAGGAGGCCCTTTCCACCCTCGAAGCTTCCGGGCTGCGGGGCATGGGCGGCGCTTTCTTTCCGGCAGGTAAAAAATGGCGTATGTGCCGGGAACAACCGGGGGGCGAGAAGTACATCCTCTGCAATGCCGACGAAGGAGAACCCGGTACTTTCAAAGACCGTATGCTGCTGCAGTACCTGCCTGGGCTGGTCATCGACGGGATGATACATGCCGCTTATGCTACCGGTGCGGCCGAAGGCTGGATTTACCTGCGGGGAGAATACCGCTGGCTCCTGCCTGTGCTGGAAGCGGCGATAAAGGCATATTACGACGAGGGCTGGCTGGGGGCACAGATTCCCGCTAAAACGCCCTTCCGGTTTGACCTCCATATTCAGCTCGGTGCCGGGGCTTACGTCTGTGGCGAAGAAACCGCTATGATGAACTCCCTGGAAGGCTTGCGGGGCGAACCCCGGGTGCGAACCTACTTCCCGGTAGAACGAGGCTACCGCCAAAAGCCCACTGTGGTCAATAATGTGGAAACTTTTGCTGCAGCCGCCCGCGTCATTGAACTGGGGGCTGGTTATTTTGCTGCACTCGGCACTCCTCAGATGAAAGGTACACGCCTGCTGAGCATTGCCGGTGATTGTGAGCGGCCCGGTATTTACGAAATAGAGTGGGGGACCCGCCTTGCAGAAGTCCTGGATTGGGCTGGGGCTACATCTACGCTGGCGGTGCAGATCAGCGGGCCTTCCGGGCAATGCATCGACCCTAATTACGGTGACCGGCGCTTCGACTGGGACGACCTGCGGTGCGGGGGTGCCGTAACGGTATTCAATACCCAGCGCGATTTGCTTCAAATCCTCCGCAATTTTTCCAAATTCTTTGCCGAGGAATCCTGTGGGGTGTGCACGCCCTGCCGGGCCGGCAACTTCATCTTTACCCGTAAGCTGGACAAGCTCGCCAAGGGGCTGGGGCGGGCGGATGATTACCTGGAAATACAAAACTGGAGCAATATCATGCGACAAACCAGCCGTTGCGGGCTGGGCCGGGCAGCGACCAATGCCTTGCTTACGGCAATAGAAAACTTCCCGGGGTACTTCACCCGATATTTCAACCCCAAAAGTGCAGCGGGCGCCCAACCCTTTGACCTGGAAGCGGCGGTCAGCGATTATCGTCAGGCCGTAAACAAAACTTTAGGGACCATTAAAACCGACTGATTATGGCAAAGGCTGTTTCCATCCAAATTGACGGCATCGAGGTTCAGGCCGAGGAAGGGCAGAACCTGGTGGATGCCATACGTGGGGCGGGCGTGTTTATTCCGTCTCTTTGCTACTACGAGCATATTCAGCCTCCGCTGGGTACCTGCCGCGTGTGTACGGTGCTGGTCAATGGTAAACCCACGGCCTCCTGCACTGCTACGGTGAAGCCCGGGATGAAGGTGGTGACTCAAACTAAGGAACTCGAAGATGTGCGCAAAGGCATGGTGGAAATGTTATTTGCAGAGGGCAACCACTTCTGCCCGGCCTGCGAAAAAAGCGGTGATTGCGATTTGCAGGGGCTGGGTTACCGGCTTGGCGTGACGGCTACCCGTTTCCCCCATCTTTTCGTCAACCGGTTGATTGATTACCGGCCAGAGCGTATGGTCATCGACCACAATCGCTGTATCCGTTGCCGGCGCTGTGTGGAGGAGGTGCGTACCGAAGCGGGCAAAGCGGTATTTTCCTTCGTGAACCGGGGTAAAAACACCGTAGTTGCTATCGACTACGGTGCCGAAAGTGAGCTGAGCGAAGCCGAGGCCCTGCAAGCCATGCACCTCTGCCCGGTAGGCGCAATTCTGGTGCGTGGCAAAAGCCTGGCCCGGCCGGTTGGAGAGCGGAAGTACGATCAGCCTGAACAAGGCTGGAGAAAAGAGGAAGAGGCCGTTGATGTGCCACAGCCAAAGCCCGGAGCGCCTAAAAAGGTAATAGCGACCACTTCCCTTGCAGGTTGCTTTGGCTGCCACATGTCCCTGCTCGATATTGATGAGGAATTGCTGGACGCAGTTGAACTGGTAGCCTTTAGTAAATCTCCACTTACCGACATCAAAGCCTTTGACCGGCGCTGCGACGTGGGTATCATCGAAGGTGGCTGTTGCAACAGTGAAAATGTGGAGGTGCTGCGGGCCTTCCGGGAGCACTGCGATATTCTGATTGGGGTAGGGGAATGTGCCATTTGGGGCGGACTGCCGGCTATGCGCAACTTCATACCTATCGAGGAATGCCTGCTCGAAGCCTACGGGCGCACTACCGAGCTGGAAGACAGCAAGGTCGTTATTCCCAAACACGAGGACTTGCCGGAGCTACTCGACCGGGTCTACGGGTGCCAGGAAATCGTACGGATGGACTACTTCATCCCCGGTTGCCCGCCCGATGCCCGGCATATTTGGAAAGTAATAAAACATGCGCTGTTCGGGCAGCCTTATGCCCTGACGCATGAAGAATTTAAATACGATTAACCATGCCCAACCAAAAGACCACCAAGATTACCATTGATCCTGTCACCCGGGTAGAAGGGCATGGCAGGGTGACCATCCACCTGGACGAACAGGGGGAGGTCAGTGAAGCCCGCTTCCATATAGTAGAATTCCGGGGCTTTGAGCGGTTCATTCAGGGGCATCCCTATTGGGAGGTGCCTGTGCTTGTGCAACGCCTGTGCGGTATTTGCCCGGTTAGCCATCATCTGGCAGCCGCCAAAGCCATTGATCAGCTCCACGGATTGATGCCTAAAGATTTGTCACCCACAGCTACCAAGCTGCGGCGGCTTTTGCACTACGGCCAGGTTTTTCAATCGCACGCCCTGCACTTTTTCTACCTGGCTTCGCCCGACTTGCTCCTCAGAGGGGATACGCCGGTAGCGGAGCGCAATATTGTTGGTGTGGTGATGGGCAATAAAGACCTGGCAAAACGGGGCATACTGATGCGTAAATTCGGGCAGGAAATTATCAAAGCCATAGCTGGAAAGCGTATACATGGCGTTGCCGCAGTACCGGGAGGCAATTACAAGACCTTCACGCCCGAAGAACGCCGGTTTTTCCTGGACGGGCAGGGCATTCCTTCGGTAGACACGATGATTGAGTGGACACAGGAGACCTTACAGATGCTCCGGCAATACCACGAAACCAACCGGGCCTGGCTGGATAACTTCGCGGATTACCCTTCCGGCCACCTTGGGCTGGTGGGGGCAAAGGGTGAACTGGAGCTGTACGAAGGGCGGCTGAGAGCTATTGACGCAAGCGGGCAGCGCACCCTGAACGACGTGCCGGCACAGGACTACCGCAAGTATTTTGGAGAGGCGGTGGAGCCTTGGACCTACCTCAAGTTCCCGTATCTGAAGCACCTGGGCAGAGCCGATGGCTGGAACCGCGTAGGCCCGCTCGCGCGATTGAATGTCTGCGACCACATCGGTACGCCTCTGGCAGAACAGGAACGGCAGCGCTTCTTTGAGTTTTCTGGCCACCGCCCCATCAACCGCACCCTGTACTACCACTGGGCACGCCTCATTGAAATGTTGCACTGTGCGGAGGTTGCCCGCCAACTTTTGAATGATCCGGAAATCCTAAGTGACGACCTGGTTCGGGAAGGACAGCGGCAGGAAGAAGGCGTGGGCGTTGTGGAAGCCCCCCGCGGCACGCTGATGCACCATTACCGGGCAGATGATAAAGGGCAGGTGACCTGGTGCAATCTTATTGTCTCCACTACCCATAACAACGAGCCTATGAACCGGGCGGTACGGGAAGTGGCCAAGCGGGAACTCAGCCGGCAAAAAGAGATCACGGAGCCCATGCTCAATCAGGTGGAGATTGCCATCCGGGCCTACGACCCCTGTCTGAGCTGCGCCACACATGCCATTGGGGATATGCCACTACAGATTGAACTGTTCAGCCATGATGGCCAGTTGATGGGGCAACGTACAAAAAACAGTAGTCTGTACAATAGTCCGCTGGGCGTATGACCTGCTTAAATCCCGAATTGCACATGAACCCACTTGAATCCAATCCGGCAAACGAACTTTTGTTGATCGCCATCGGCAATGATGCCCGGCAGGACGATGGGCTGGGTTGGGCGTTCGGTCAGGCAATGGAGGCAAGTAATGACTTTCAGGGAGCGGTGGTTTACCGTTATCAGCTGCAGGTGGAAGATGCGCTGCTGATCGCCGGTTGCCGCACCGTCCTATTCGTGGATGCCTGTCGGGAGGAATTGCCGATGGGTTTTGCGTTCACCCCTCTGCAAGCCGATGCGGATTTCGGGTTTACAACGCATCAGTTGTCACCGGCAACCGTGCTGGCACTGTCGAAGCAGCTCTATGACGCCAATCCACAGGCTTTTTTGCTGAAAATATCGGGGACCGCATGGGCATTGGAGCGCGGATTGTCGAAGGCAGGGGCGCAAAATTTAGCCTCCGCTTTGAACGAAGCAGAAGCCTTGCAAGGGGCTAAGGAATGAAGGGTTGGAGCGGGATTTGGAGGCCGGGTAGTACCTTTTCCCCGCTTAGCGTATTGTTTTTGAACCCGGATAGGACCTCTACTTTCTTACCTGGCCGGTAAATCCATGCTTTTTCTTCGTAAGGGTCGATCAGCAATGCTAGTTGTACGCCGCTCGCCATCCAGGTTTCGGTCATTTTTCGCTTTAGCTTCGCCAAGCCATCAGAATCTGACCGAATCTCTGCCACAAAGTCCGGGACGACTTTCAGGAATGTTTCCTCCTCATGTTCTGCAAGCTGAGCAAGCCTGTGCTCAGATACCCAGGCACAATCCGGACTTTTGATGGCACCAGAGGGTAGATGTATACCAGTAGAAGGGCTATACACTTCCCCATTGCCTTGTTCAGATGCCCACTGCCAGATATAGCCGTTCAGGATGGATTCTCTTTTGCCAGAGCCGCGTTTTACCGGTGTCATAATTGTGACCTTTCCATTCTTTTCCCGCTCCATTTGGAGTTCAGGGAACTTTAGGTACAATGAGATAAATTCAGCAACAGACAAGGGCCCTTCTAATTGGATGGGACCATAATTTAATAACTCAATAAAATCGGTTCGCTCCGCTAATACTGACTCAGCCATATTACTTGAATTATCTAATCTCAAGGTAAGGAATTTAGAGGTGGAATGCAATATTGATGGAAAAGGTGCGCAGACACATTCCGTACCTACGGCACGGACCTGCCCTCAAACCTGGATTATCTACCGATGTTTCGTACCTAAAGGCACGGTATTTATCTATAGTTTACGCTAAACCCGGAATCGTTTTCGGGAATTACTTTAGTACTTCAATACTCATCCTGTGATGTATACCCTTAACGCTTTCAATAGCTGGAAGAAATGGGGTGCAACTGTAGTTTTGTAGCTATCCCCACTGCAAGGAATTGGCCCATAACATTTTTTTTGAGTACCGTCTAATCAAAAAAAGTATCATACTGGTTCCGCCGCCCCTCCTGCCGCACCGGTTCCTTAATGGGCTGGTCCAAGTCCAGTACATCGCTGTCATTGGCCGCCTGAGAAAGCAGGTTTTGCTTTTCGTCTTCGCCCAAAATGAGTGAGGTGCTCTCTTTTTCCCACTTTTCCAGCATTTTGAGCCCTTCTTCTTCGAAAATGCCGTTTTGGAGGTCGATGGAGTTCATGAAGTTGGAGGACATCTCCATAAAGCGGTCCATTTCTCCCACTTTGTTGGCCACATCGTCGGTGATGGCTTCCATGGCGGCATCAAACATCGCGCGTTTGTCCGGGTCGCCCTGCATGATGCTCATAGCAGAATTCATGGCACCGTGGCTGGCGTGGATGGCTTTGCGCTCCTGCTCTTTGATCATGACCTGGTCTTTCACATCCTCAGCCAGGATGAGGGAATTCTCGTGCATTTTGGTGAGGACGCGGTACAGCACCTCCATTTTCTGGTAGAGGTCCTCAAGGCGGACATTGGAGTCCTTCAGCCGGCCGGCTTTGCGCGATTTCAGGATCATCACCGTTTGTTTGTTGCTGGCTTTGGCTTTGCTGGCCAGTTGGAGGTTGGCCTCAATTTCTTTTTTATTGTTGTGGATCAACTCCCGCAGTTTGTGCATCTGCCCGCGCAGGATATTGATCTGCTTTTCCATCTGCTTGACCTTCTTTTTGAGGTCTTCTACGTAGTTTTTGAGGATGCCGATGGGGTCAAGCTCCACGAAAATGCCGGTGATCCAGCGCATTACGCTGCGGTACATGTACCAGATGAGGTTGCGCATCCGCGGGTCGAGCACCATGTAAACGACGGCTGCCAGTACAGCCAGCATGCCTGCCAGGTAGAGCGTGTTTTGCGCCAAAGCAATCAGGGTCGGCAATGCCGTATAGAGCAGGTAGCCGCCACCGACGAGCAGAGCACCCAGAAAAACAGCGCCAGTGACGCCCTCGGGGCGCTTCCAGAATGGTTTGGGCTGTACTTGAGAATTGTTGTTCATGATCATCATTGAATTGAGGACTACAAATAACGCAAAATTCGGGTAGTTGTACAACCACAGTTGTTTATCTTCGCCCCTACTGACCAATCCCGTACGCATGAAGACCTTTGATGTCACCATCCCGGTGCTGAACGAAGAGCCAACCCTGGCCCAACAGGTAGAGCAGTTGCACGCCTTTCTGAAAACCCATTTTCCTGCTCAGGGGCAGTGGCAGATCGTCATTGCCGACAATGGCTCCACCGACCGGACTCTGGAAATCGCGCAGGAACTCAGCAACCGTATCCAGGAAGTCACGTTCGTGAAAGTGCCCCGGCGCGGCGTTGGGCTGGCACTGAAGACTTCCTGGGGGCAGTCCAAGGCAGACATCGTGGGGTACATGGACCTGGATCTGGCGACCGACCTGCCGCATTTCCTGGAAGCTTACCGGGCGATTGCTGAGGAGGATTACGACCTGGTCTACGCTTCCCGCCTGCACCCCCAATCGAAAGTCGTCAACCGCCCCTTCAAGCGCGAAGTGGCGAGCCGGGTGTTCAACCTGATGCTGAAAGCCTACCTTGGCGTTGGCTTCTCGGATGGCATGTGCGGTTTCAAATGGCTGAAGCGGGAGGTGTACCCGGAGCTGCATGAAGCCGGGGCGCAAAATGATGGCTGGTTCTTTTCCACCGAGCTGCTCACCACGGCCGAGTGGCTCAACAAACGCATTTACGAACTGCCTGTCAAGTGGACGGATGACGTCAGCAGCAGCCGGGTGGAAATCCTGCCTCTGGCCAAACGCTACATCAACTCCATGATTGAACTCAAAAAACGACGCCCATGAACACCGCGCCGACACTAATACTGGGCACTGCGATGTGGGGGTGGACCACCAAACCCGCCACCGCTTTCCAACTCCTTGATCAGTTTTACGACCGGGGCTACCGGGAGGTGGATGGGGCCACCAACTATCCCATCAATAAAAACCCTGAGGACTTCCGCCGGGCAGAGCACATTCTTCTGCAATGGATCAACGCCCACGGCATCAATGACCTCCGTGTGATGATGAAGGTGGGAAGCGTCAACAATATGCGTACACCGGAGTGCAATTTGTCCAAAAGCTTTCTGCTCATCATGCTCGATGAGTACCGCTATGCCTTTGGGGACAACCTCGATACCTTCATGCTGCATTGGGACAACCGGGAGGCTGCCGAAGAAATCGAAGCTACGTTTGAGGCTTTTCAGCGCGCACAGGATCTGGGCTACCGATTAGGGCTGTCCGGTATCCGTCATCCGGAAGTTCATGCTAGGGTGAACGAAGCTTATGGTTTCGACTTCCGCATACAGATGAAGCACAACCTGCTGCAATCGGACTACGAGCGTTACAGCCCTTTCCACGGTGAGCAGCGGTTCATCACCTACGGGGTGAATGCCGGGGGGATCAAGCTGGATCCGGCTGCCTATCATCAGGGCAGCTCTCTGAAGGCACGGGGCGGAGACACGGAGAAGCCACACCCTATTGTCGGGCCTTTGCAGGAAGTACTTAAAGCGGCCAATGAGCAATCCAATCGCCCTCCGGTCCAAAATATGAACCACTGCGGCATGGCTTTCGCTTTCCACAGCCCGGATGTAGGCAGCATACTGATTGGCCCCTCCCGGCCCGAGCAATTGGAGCATACGCTCAACTTCCATGAGGCCCTGCAGCGTTATGATTACAGCGATTTTTACAAAGGGCTAAAACGGGTAGCGGCAGAGTTCTGAATATGGAGCAGTACGATTTCCTGATCGTTGGCGGCGGTATTTTTGGCATTTATGCGGCTTTGTTCCTTCGGGAACAGGGGCAGCGGGTACTGCTCGTGGAGAAGGAAAAGGTGCTGCTTAAGAAGGCTTCCATCGTCAATCAGGCGCGGCTGCACAGCGGTTACCATTATCCGCGCAGTGTGGCAACGGCCCGGATGTCCGATGATAACAAAGCACGCTTTACAGCTGATCATCAGGATTTTATCAACTTTGAGTTCGAGAAGTACTACGCCATCGACCGCTTCGGCTCCTTTACGGATGCCGCGCAGTTTGAACGGTTCTGCGCCTTCATCGGCATTCCCTGCGAGCCCGTGGAGCGCCACCCGTACTTCAACTACCACCGGCTGGAGGCTTTGTATAAGACCGTGGAGTATACTTTCGACCCCATTCTCATCGCAGAGTACTACCGGCAGCGGCTGTACAAAGCGGCGCCAGAGGTTACCCCCCGGCTTTTTACGGAAGTGGTAGATGCAGTGGCAGACGGAGACCAATGGCAGGTCGGGTTAAAAGACCTGGAAAGCGGTAAGCTGGTGTCCGTCAGAGCTCGTCAGGTGATCAACGCGACCTACGCCGGCAGCAACGCCATCAACCGCCTTTTTGGCGTACGCGATATCGACCTGATGCACGAGATATCGGAAATGGCTTTTGTCAATTCCCCTCAGGTGCGGGACATCGGGCTGACCATCATGGACGGGCCCTTTGGCTCCATTATGCCTTACGGCAAAAGCGGGCTGCTGTCTCTGTCGAGCGTGGCCTACACCCACCACAAAGTCTCCTACGACAACCTTCCTACCTTCGACTGTCAGCAGGTGAACACCAGCTGCCGCCCGGACTTTACGGACATCTGTAATTTTTGCCCCGCCAAACCGGCCAGCAATTACCGCAAAATGCTGGGGCAAATCCGGCATTACTTTACCGACAAGGTGGAGTTTCAGTACTTCACCTCGATGTTTACCATCAAATCGAAACTCAAAGCGAGTTATATTGACGATGGGCGGCCTACGGAGATATCTGTTTTGCATGACAACCCCCGGTTCTATTGCATTTTTGCGGGCAAGATCAATTCTATATATGAGATTGAGAAGGTCGTATCTCTGTGAGTGCTTTTATCCTCTAATGGATTGAGACGTAAATAATTGATAATTAAAGACCAGGCACCACAGAGGGCTGGAGCATGAAAATACTTTCAAATAATTCGGTCTAGTTGCACCAGGCACAATGTTTTTTTTAAATTAACAATGAAATATTTTGAATTTTTCAAGGGGGGGTACCTTTGTAAGGTTGTTTGATGAAATTCTGAAATATTAAAACGGTGCACGCCTAATCTGTATTTCCCATCTTTCATCTATTGTTATTTCTTTGTCGGGATGGGTAAAGGTCCCTTCCCCATAAAACCCCAGCCTCATGAAACGCCATATCTTTCCGTTACTATTGATGTTCTTCCTTTTTACAGTTTCCTCCTGTTTAAACGACAAAACCGTTGTCAATCCCCAAGAGTTACCGGATCCTGAATTTACAGACACTCTGGATTTAAGCGGATTGCTTACAGATTCTGATCAGCTGTTTTTCTATTCCCTTAAATTAGTGAATAGCAGATACCTGTTGATTTTCGAATCAGGCGCCTCCATAGGTTATTCTAATATTTACCGGTACGATTTTGAAAATCAAGAGCTCATGAAGCTGGATGATTTGACCTGGGGCGATTTGCGGTCCTCAACGATTTCTATAGAAGGAGATGAACTCATCCTTATGAGATATGCAGGAGCGCCACTCCCTCAAAATGAAGTAGCCATTATTGGAATCCCAGAGTTAGAGACCCGAAGCCGGATTCCTATTGAAACAACCAATTATGAGCATAAACTGACAGGCTCTAATTTGTATTTCAAGCAGTACGGGGCCTCCGCCACAATAAACCTCAGGGAGGTTGATCTGGAAAGCGGTGAAGTAAGAACGGCCTATCAGATGAGCAGGGATTATGAAGAAGACTTTGACTTGAAAATCGAGTGGGACTTTTTCATCTCAGAAGAATTTGGCAGTGCAGTTGTTACATTGGACCGCTTTCCCGAAGGGGGCATTCAGCTTATTAATTTTAGCCTCACTGAAAGCACAGAAATATGGCGGAACCCATTAGTGGAGTTCGGGGAGAATGGTCCTAAACCCTACAAAGTGATTGCTGGTGATGACCGGGTATATATTTTCAGTAAAGACAAAATGAGTTGCCGGGACCTTTCAACCGGTGCTGTGTTATGGGCTGAAGACACGTACGCCGCTCAGGACGAGCATAATGCATGGCTTCAGGGAGACAAGGTCTTTATTGTTAGTGACGAAAAAATAGCTGCCTACAGCGCAGTGGATGGTGTGCAAGTCTGGTCAAAACCCAAGTTTCAGCTGGGTCCTGTAGCAAATTTGGAAAGGTACGAAAATTACCTTTTTGTGAATCAGGTTCCACTTTCGGCTGAAACAGGTGATGCGCTCTGGACGGAGCCCGTTTTGTGGAGTGAGCAAGACCCTTTTTCCAAAATCTACAATCAGCCAGCCGTTGATTTAGAAGCTGGCAAGGTTTATTATCTCATTGATTTCAAATTGTACACTGTGGCGCTGCCACCTTTCGAATAGTGTACGGCTATCTTATTTGCAGTTACTCAGTATTGCCTCTCGTTTTTGGAATGGGGATTAGGGTGAATTTATTACTTGAATCCACGTTATTATTGATTCACAAAACCATATATTATGAGATTTTATTTTCATTTCAGACTGTTATCATTTTTGATGCTGATCTGTCATTTTTCAAGTAAGGCTCAAATCAAGTTGGACGATGCAGCTTCTTGGAATACACTATTTGAAGATAGCACTTCTCATTTTGGTTTAATAGAGGAAGAAGTTTGAATTTGGATATTCCAAACTGAACCTAGATGAGGAGACGACCAATCGCAAACAGTAGAGCGGTACTATAGCAATCTAGTACCGCTCTACTGTTTTATGTTTAGCGATATTTTCTATGGAAGAAACTTATAATTTGCTGTGAGATACTATTTGCTGCAATTAGCTCATTTCGTTAGATGCTTTAGTCAGGTTATTGCCTAAAGGTTTATCTTCTGTACTGGTTAGAAGTGATGCTATCTTTATTTCTTAGAATTTAATGCAGCGGGGTCAAACTGAGCTTCCCTATTCTCTATGATATTTGAATGGTAACTATTTAGGTAGCACGTATATTGATAATCAATCCCTTATGAAATGGAGGATTTTAGACAAAAACGCAAGTGCCTGTATGACAGAAATTTACGGAACAATGAAAATATCATTTCAAAGCGTTTCATATTGTTGAAATTCCCAACTTGCTGATTATCAGTACCCTTTTTCTACCTAAATAGTTACTTTGAATGTATGAACCCTAGCAAATAGCTTATGATACCCAGGTTGTTTACAACAGAGGTGACCATTGGGTCTTACTGATGACTTTAATACTTAGCCTTTTCTCGGAGCTTAACATTATCATTATTACTCCAACTTTTATGACTGCTACCTTAAAACGCCCGTACAA
Organism: bacterium; assembly: GCA_024742755.1. Classification (GTDB taxonomy): domain Bacteria; phylum Bacteroidota; class Bacteroidia; order Chitinophagales; family Saprospiraceae; genus Phaeodactylibacter. The sequence goes on from JANSXW010000096.1 coordinate 23,662, forward strand.
GGATAGCCTTATTTTTTTATCTTTGGAACTTCCTTTTACAGGAAGAAGCTTATGAATTCAATAATTCATTTTAATGAGTAAGACTTTATCTGTTGTAATCCCAGTATATAACGAGGGGACAACAGTACACTTAATTTTAAATAAAGTCCGTGATGTTAAACTTCTTGAGCATATCCAAAAAGAGGTGATTATTGTCGACGATTGCTCAACTGATGACTTAGATTCAACACATAAATGCAACGGCATTTAAAAATTGCTGAACGGTTCCTGTTTTGCCCCTAGGGGCAAAACAGGAACCGTTCAGCGGGCGAAAAAAGTCATCCTATCTTTGGGTTGCAACACTCAAAATAAGATGGCACAATTAACGCTTGAGCAAAGATACAAAATAGAGGCTTGGCTAGAAGCCGGCAAATCCCAGGGGCAGATCGCGCAATTTATCGGTAAGGACAAATCCGTTGTTAGCCGCGAAATCAAGCGCAACTCGGATGGGCGAAACGGGCAGTACAAAGCCGGGCTGGCGCACCGCAAAGCTCAAAGCCGGCATAAGCTCAAACCTAAAAAGATACGGTTCAATGCCGAGGTAGAAGCCAATGTCTTGTACTACCTGACTATGGACTACAGCCCTGAACAGATAAGCGGGAGGGCCCCCAAGGATAGCCGTGAAATGGTCAGTACCGAGCGTATCTACCAATACATCTGGAAAGATAAGCGCAAGGGCGGCAAACTGTACCAGTACCTGCGCACCAAGGGCAAGAGATATGCTAAACGCGGGCACGCAAAAGGGCGCAGAGGGCAAATCCCAGGCAGGATAGGCATTGAGCACCGCCCTGAGGCCGTTGACCTCAAAGAGCGCTTTGGCGATTTGGAAATTGACCTGGTAATCGGCAAAGGGCACAAACAAGCCCTACTGACCATCAACGACAGGTCTACTGGTATGCTGTTCATGGACAAGGTTGAGTCTAAAGAGGCCGAACGAATTGAAGAGAAAACTTTGGAATTACTACAGGATTGGATACCTTTCATCCACACTATGACTTCGGATAACGGAAAGGAGTTTGCGCGGCACCAGAGCATCGCCGAAAAGCTCACTATCGCCTTTTACTTTGCGCTGCCTTACCACAGCTGGCAGCGCGGCGCCAATGAAAATCTCAATGGGCTGGTCCGGCAGTATTTCCCGAAGAACATGAACTTTGCAACTATTGAAAAAGAACATATTCAGCAAGTCGTACAGACTTTAAATAACAGGCCCAGAAAGCGGTTTGGCTTTTTATCGCCTAACGAAATGTTGGCTCAAATTTTAGACCAACAGCTTGCTGTTGCATTTATTACTTGAATCCAC
>JANSXW010000038.1 GCA_024742755.1 bacterium
AAACTGCTGGCTGGTCCGCACAGATGCGCAAGGGTGCCCAAGCCTGGACTCCTGCGCCTATGTAGTCACTTCTGAGGAGTGGTCCCCACAGCGTAGCAGCTCACAGCTATCCGTCTTCCCCAACCCCGCCTCCCGCCACCTTACCGTCGCCTGGCCGGGCGCAGCGCCCACGGGCACGGGCTACTTCACCCTCTATAATATGCAGGGGCAGGCGGTGTGGTCAGAAGTGCAGCCCTGTGCACCGGAGGTGCCACTGCAGTTGCCGGAGTTGCCGCCGGGCGTGTATGCGTTGCGCGTGGAACTGGAGGGGCAGGCTTGGGTGGAACGGGTGGTGGTGCGGTGAGGCGCTTTGCCCCTGTCGGGTCCCGGTCTTTACCGGGATGCGGGAGGTTTTCCAAGGCGAAGCTGGGGCAGAGCGCTAGGGAAGTACCTGGCTTAAGCTCTACACCAGCAACCTCCTGTTGTAAGTCCTGTATCTATCTGTGTCAAAGGATTAGATTGCTTTATCACAGCCTCACCGGGTGTACTAACCCTGGAAAGTGCCGGGGCATTCACCCGGTGTGCTTTTCATGCGCACATGGCTGGTACGCCCGGCGAAAGACCCGACTTCGTTTCAAACTACGTCGGACGGAGAGAGCGCCGGGCGAAAACAAACAGCCCCGCAGCAATCACCGCGAGGCCGTCCTTGTGTATCAGCAAATTAATCCTTCAGCTTACGAAGCGCAGCTCACGCACTCCTTAAACTTATTCGCCATCTCCTGAGCTACGCTGGAGGAGCGCTGATAGTACAGGCTCTTCACGCCCAGCTTCCAGGCTTCGATCATCAGGGCATTGACCTCTTTCACCGGTACCTGTGGCGGGATGTTGAGGTTGAGCGACTGCGACTGATCGATGAATTTCTGACGGGCGGCCGCCTGAATGATGATCTCCCGCGGGCTGATTTCCCGGAAGGTCTTAAAGACGGCCTTTTCGTGCTCGGTCAGCCCATCGAGGTGCTGCACAGAGCCGTTTTTGAGGAGGATGGACTGCCAGATTTCCTCCCGGTCCATGTCTTTTTCCTGTAGCAGGGCTTTCAGGAACTTGTTCTTGCGCATGAAGTTGCCCTTGGACAAGCCCACTTTGTAGTAGTTGCTGCTGTACGGCTCAATGCCCGGGGAAGTCTGCCCCAAAATAGAAGAGGAAGACGTGGTGGGCGCTACTGCCATCAGCGTGGTGTTGCGGCGCCCGTAGCCTTTGAGCAGTTCCGGCTCGCCGTAGGCTTCTGCAAGGTCGCGGCTGCCCTGCTCGGCCTCCCGGCGGATGTGAGCGTGGGCGCTGCTGTTGAATTGCTTGGCTTCCATGCTCTCAAACGGGATGTTGTTCTTCTGCAGGTAGGCGTGGTAGCCCATGACGCCAAGCCCTAGGGCACGGTGGCGCTTCGCAAAGTTGTGGGTGCGCTCCATGTAGGGCTGATTGGCGGACTTTTGCACAAACTCTTCCATCACGGCATCAAGGAACCATATAGCAGTCTGCACCGCATCAGTATCTTTCCAGTCTTCGTAGTACTCCAGGTTCATGGACGACAGGCAGCAGACGAAGCTCTCGTCTTCCTTCACCGGCAGGGCGATCTCGGAGCAAAGGTTGGAGTTGTAAATGCGCATGCCTTTGTCGCGGTAGACATCAGCAGCGTTGTCGTTCACATTGTCGCTGAACATAATGTACGGCAGGCCTTTCTCCTGACGGCTGTGCAGGACCTTCGCCCAGGTGGCGCGCTTTTCCTTGTCGCCGGCCACCATTTCTTCCATCCATTGGTTGGTCACGGTCACGCCGAAAAAGATATTCTGAATGGCGTTGCCGATGTCCTTGATATTGAGAAAATCGTTTACATCCGGGTGCTCGATATCGAGGTAAGCTGCGAAAGCCCCCCGGCGCACATTGCCCTGACTTACGGTGTCGATCATCGCATCAAACATCTTCAGGAAAGAAACGGGCCCGGAAGACTTGCCGTTGTTGCGGATACTAGCGCCCCGCTCGCGCAGGTGCCCAAAGTAGGCTGAGGTGCCGCCCCCGAATTTGGTCATCATAATGCACTCGGAGAGGGTCTTGGTGATGCCGTCCATGCTGTCCTCCACATAGGAGCCAAAACAGCTGATCGGCAGGCCGCGGTCGGTGCCCATATTGGCCCAAACGGGCGAAGACAGCGACATCCAGCCGTTGGCCACGAGCGCTTCAAATTTTGGCTGCAGGTCCGGACGGTCCAGGCGGTTAGCAGCGGCGGTGGTCACGCGGCGCACGGCATCCTGTGGGGTCTCGCCGGGCAGGAGGTAGCCGCGCTGCAGCACGGTTTCGGTCTCAGGCGTTACCCAGTGGTAGGGCTTGGTATTGTTATAAATGGTCTTGGTCATGGTCAATGCTTGATTTTTGGGTATTTAGAAAAGGTCGTCGGCAGTGAACGACTGATTATGCTTGGAATACTCTACCGGGCGCTTGGCGAAGAAATCGTCCAGGGTATTGGCATAGATTTCCTCTTCAAACCAGCTCATGCGGCGCAGTTGAAGCTCGTTGATGTCGAAAATGTCCTGCAGCCCGATCTGCTTCAGGCTCGTATTGATGCGGTGCTTCATGAAGTTGAGCAGGTCGGCTTTGGAGACGTGCTCCAGCTCGCCCATTTCGAAAATCCAGTTGAGGATGCGCTCCTCCTGTTGGATGGCGGCGTGGGCGGTCTCGTAGATGACCTTTTGGTACTTGTCGGTCAGCCAGCCCGGGTTTTCCTCCACGATTTTGTTGAAGATGTAAATGCCTGCGTTGGCATGCAGCTGTTCGTCTTTGCTCGTCCAGGCGATGATGTTGCTCGTGTTCTTCAGCAGGCCCTTGAAGTGGGTGAACGACAGCACAGTGGCGAACTGACTGAAGAGGGATACATTTTCCACCAAAATGGAAAAGAGGATGAGGTTGAGCCCGAAGGACTGCTCCGGAGAATCCAGCTGCGCGGCAGCCCGGCGGTCGCGCAGGAAGGCAATGCGGTCGCTGAGGACAGAAGACTGCAGGGCAGACTCGAATTCATCCGCCAGGCCCAGCACGGTCAGCAGTTGGGCATAGGCTTCAGAGTGGCGGAACTCGCACTCCGCGAAGGTGCTGCCCAGCCCGTTGAACTCCGGCTTGGGCAGGTGCTGATAGAGGTTGCCCCAGAAGGACTTCACATCCACCTCCACCTGAGCGATAGCCAGGAGGGTACGCTTGATGGCATTGCGCTCTGCTTCCGTAAGCTCCACTTTGAAATCCTGTATGTCACCCGTAAAATCGACCTCCGAGTGCACCCAGAAGGTCTGATTGATGGTGTTGATAAAGTCGAGCACTTCCGGGTACTCGAACGGTTTGTACGCTAGTCTGGGTTTGAAAATCGCGCTCATGTGGCTAATGCATTACCGAGCTGTGGGGGAGGGCAGGAGCGCGCACCGGCAGGCTGCATCCGGGCGTTGCCCGGGCAAAAACGGTGGCACTGCGCTGTCCTAACTCCCGAAAACTCGCAGTTAAATAATGATATGTTGGCAACGGCAGGTCTTCTGACTCGCCCCGGTTTTGCCGCCTTCCCGCCCACAGGCAGTGGCTTGCTGACAAAACTTTGGTGTTGAGGCTCACAGCAGCGGGTACTGTCCGGGATTTTCACCCGGTTCCCTGTTCAATCCTACGGTCTGATTTAGTCGCTTTAATGATGCTATCCTGCGGTCAAATTGAACGAAATACCGTTGAGTACGGCAAGATACGGAGGCGCGCCCTCGCGATCAAGCAAAGCGTTAGTATAATTACCAACAGCATGTTGATAACTCCCGTAAACCCCTGAATACAAGGGGTTGGAAAAATAGTTTTCCACATATGGGTGTGGAAAACTATTGAAAAAGGGAAGCCAGCGGAAAAAAACAAGAATGTTCATAACTTTTGTCAACTAGATTAGTGGGAGTCCCGTTGTAAAGATTATATTAAAGTTTTGTTTGAAAAGACCTAATCTCAATACAAGATGAAGCTAGTTTCTTTTTTTGCAGGGGCAGGAGGTTTAGACCTTGGGTTTGAAAACGCCGGTTTCAACGTAATATGGGCTAATGAATATGATAAAGATATTTGGGATACCTATGAAGATAATCATCCACGAACAAAGCTGGATAGAAGAAGCATTACTCAGATCAAAGAAGAAGAAGTGCCAGCGTGCGACGGAATCATAGGCGGGCCGCCTTGCCAAAGTTGGAGTGCCGCTGGAGCTTTAAGGGGAATAGATGACAAACGCGGGCAATTATTCTTTGACTTTATTAGGATATTGGAAGCGAAACAACCTAAATTTTTTCTGGCAGAAAATGTTTCAGGCATGTTGGTGCCACGTCACCGTCAGGCATTGGAAAATATTAAAGAGATGTTTCGGAATGCGGGTATTGGTTATGAGTTAAGCTTTAAAATGTTAAATGCATCAGACTATTCCGTTCCTCAAGATAGGAAGCGGGTCTTTTTTGTGGGTTACAGGAGAGACTTGGGTAAAAAATTTGAGTTCCCGAAACCTCACCAAACCCAATTGACGCTTGAAGATGCAATATGGGATTTAAAGGACAATGTAGTACCTGCCGGAGAGGGGAATTACAAAAACGGAAACTGCGAAGTGCCTAATCACGAATATTTTACTGGCGGCTTTTCAAGTATTTACATGTCCCGCAATCGCGTGCGCAGCTGGGACGAAGTGTCTTTTACTATTCAGGCCGGTGGTCGTCATGCGCCTTTGCATCCACAGGCGCCTAAAATGGAGTTGGTTGAGAGAGATGTCCGGAGATTTATTCCGGGTTTTGAGCATCTTTATCGCCGCTTAAGTGTCAGAGAATGTGCAAGGGTACAAACCTTTCCTGATGACTTTATTTTCAGATACAAGAACGTTGCAGCGGGTTATAAAATGATTGGCAATGCAGTGCCGGTTAAGTTAGGAGAAGCTCTTGCCTTAGTTATTCGGAAAGATTTATTTGATGAATCCGCTAAGTCAAATGAACAAGCTAAACTTATCATGCGAGAAGATGCCAAAAACTTTATTAACGCCTAAGGTTTTCTCATGGCCAGTCAGGTAAAGTCAGGCAAAGCTTTTGAATTTGCATTGCTCAATGCTTTCTATGATCTTTTGCGCGACAATAAAATGAACGTCAACGTAGGGGATGATAAGAGTCTTTCTTATGCTATGCAATACTATTCTGAGTTCCCCAAAGCTGACCGGCAAGCTTTTGACACCGCAGCCAAAGCCGCAGTATCTTTTTTCCCCGATGTAGAGCCCATGCTTTTTTATCAAAAAGGGGATAGCTCAATGAATTTATCGCTGGCTTCAGACAGTAGAGGGCAAAAAGGAGATGTTAGAGACATTTTAATCCAGTCTTCTTTAAAAAAGTGGGCTATCGGTATTTCTGCAAAGAATAACCACAAAGCAGTTAAACATCCTCGCTTGTCTCAATCCATTGATTTTGGAGCATCATGGCTTGATTTACCGGTGTCAGATCGCTATTTTGAAAAAATAGAACCAATTTTCTCTAAGCTTAAAAAGCTGAAGAACAATGGTCCGGAGACAAAGTGGAGTGAGCTCGAAAATATACAACGAGATTTTTATTTGCCCATTTTGGAGCACTTTAAAGATGAGTTGCTTCGGCTTGATGTACAGAATAAAGGTGTTGTTGCTGCTAAGTTAGTTGGATATCTCATTGGCAAACAAGACTTTTATAAAGTGATCAAGACAAAAGGGATGATTACTATTCAGGCTTTTAATTTGCAGGGAACATTGAATTTGCCTTCTCCCTACAGAAAGCCATCTGCAAGAATACCCAAGCTTAATTTACCAGACAGGATTATCGACCTTAGTTTGAAAAAAGGGTCTAAATCAACATTGGAACTGACGATGAGTAATGGCTGGCAAATGAGTTTTCGCATCCATAATGCCAGCTCAAGAATTGAGCCTTCGTTTAAGTTTGATATTAACCTTATAAGCACTCCTGAAAGTTTATTCTCTACAAACTTATATGTCTGAGCTTCTGCGAAGTGGCCCGCGTCCAAACCTTCCCGGACGACTTCATCTTTTACTACAAAAACCTCGGCGCAGCCTACAAAATGATTGGCAATGCGGTGCCGGTACGGCTGGCGCAGATTATTGCTGGCAGGATTAAGGAGGATTTTGAGTAGATTATGGAAGTACCTCCCGTTTCAACCTTCTCATGTTTTCAACAAAGCTGAAGAAATCTAAATCGGTATCCGCCTCCAAATCAGTACGGCAAAGCCCAATGAATTCTAACCAATCGTGGTCCAAGTCAGAGTCATAGTAGCCGAAAGATGGCCGGGAAATTCCCAGCGCCCCGGGCAGAAAGTATTCCTCATCAATCAGTACATCGCGCAGACGTTGCTCCATTTCATCAATCGTATACTGACTGCTGCAGGGCAGTACCCGCTTGTCGTAAATTTTGTAATTCCCGGCATCCCGGTACAAGTAAAGAACTTCGATCTTAGTGAAGGAATCGCTCATCGTTATGGTATTTTAGGAGTTCGGGATCAGGTAAGAAACGTTGCGGAAGGCGGATGGGACGTCCTTCGTATTGGTTGAAAAAAGTATCGGCTTCTGTAGTACCCATCTGCTGAGGTACTTGTGAGGAGACCTTAACCTTATAATCTGGCGTGATGGTAATCAGGCCGAGTTCAAATGCTTTGTCATGGAGTGCGTTTAATGCAAGCCCGTTATGCGGATTGAGTCGTAGTTTCGGGGCTTGTGCCCAGGGACGGATGTGTCCTGCTATCAAAAGCGAAGGGAGACCGATACCAGTAATGCAGCATTTTTGGTCATAGGCGGCCATAATCATGGACCGGAAAAAACGCTGATTAACCCTGGCTTTGACAAGGCGCAATTCTTCTTTGCCTTCTGTGGTGCCAGGTTCCTGGACCAGGTCATTTGAAGATTGGTCTCCCCCGTATAATTGTGCCCTCAACTGCTCGCTTTCAAAGGCAAGTTCTTCCCAGTTGTCATTGAAGGCATCCCAAACTTGTTTGTCCAGTTTACTATGATTGGAAGCCCCCTTTATGCCTCTTTTCTTTAGGCTTGGGTCAAGGCTGGCAAAATTAACCAGTTTGAACGCTACGGCATTTGGAGACCGCCCGATCAGTGCTGCCAATTCAATAACCTCCGGGTTTCGGCTATGCAGTTTGCCAAAAGGCGTCCTGCAGTAAAGATTAAAGGTGAGGATAAGCTCGTCTCGGGTCCAACGTTTCTGTCCTTCTTTCATGGCATTGAATTTTCACAACTCCCGCCATTCCAGCCCCTCCCGCTCTGCCGTACGCTTCAGGTGGGCGCTGTTGCGGATGAACTGCCCGAGGCGCTCCATTTCCTGCTCAAAATCGAGGCGGATATCGTCGTGCATTTTCGACAGCAGCTTTTGCAGTTTCAGGGCGCGCTTGACTACATAATTACAAAAAGTGCGGGCCTTGGCCCCCGGGAACTGATCGAGCAGCCCGTCTATACCTTCCAGCGCCAGGTTGAGCATCAGCAGGTTGAGCTCAATCTCCCCGTACTTGTCTTTGGTCGCCTTCACATGCCGGTTGATATCGCCGCTGATGGCGCGCAGGTCGAGCAGCAAAAAGCCCGGCGAGTAGAAAGCCCGGATGGCGTAGGTCACATCCCGTTCGATACTGACTGCCAGTTCGCTGCGGCGCTCCTCCTGACTGCCAGCGCCTTCCAGCAGCTCGAAGGTCAGGCGGTTGATCAGGGCTTCCTCCTTGGCGATAAGGCGGAAGAGCAGCTTGTCTTTTTCCTTATCGGGCATTTTGGAAATGGCAGCCTTGAGTTCGTCCGGTAGTTTTTGCCTGGGCATGTACTTGGTTTTGTCCTCAAAATAAGAAACATCACTTGTTCCCAAAAACCAAAGTGGCATATATCACTGAAACTCCGTTGGCACCCCTTTACCTTTGCCCAAAATGCTGAACGATTATGCCACGACAAGTCAACCGTAAAACCTTCCGCCCGCTGGTCCTGAATGCTGAGACGCCCGTTGTCGTTGACGTCTGGGCCGATTGGTGTGGCCCCTGCCATGCCCTGGCCCCCAATTTTGCGGCCGCTGCCGAAGAGGCTGGCGACAGCGCCCGCTTCGTTAAGCTCGATGCCGAAAAGAACCAGAAACTGGTCAAACAGTATCAGGTCCGCAGCCTGCCTACTATTCTTTACTTTAAGGATGGGGAAGTGGTCGGCCGCAGCACCGGCGTGGTATCCAAAGGAGCGATCCTGAAGCGGCTGCGCCCGTTGTTGCCGGAAGACGCACAGGCAGCGGTCAAAGGCGGGGCCTGGTGGAAGTTTTGGGAGTAAGTACTTTTACCCCAGCGCCACATCCAAACTCATCATCAGCGTAAAGCCTGCCAGCGTCGCAACCGTTGCCAGGTCGGTATTGCCGGCCTGCTGCGATTCCGGGATGAGCTCTTCCACCACCACAAAAATCATAGCACCAGCCGCAAAGCTCAGCGCATAGGGCAGAATGGGCTGCATCGTCATGACGGCGAAAGCACCGAGCACACCTGCCAGGGGCTCTACCGCACCCGACATTTGCCCGTACCAGAACGCCCGCCGCCGGGAAAAGCCCTCCCGGCGCAGGGGGACGGAGACCGCCGTCCCTTCCGGGAAATTTTGCAGCCCTATGCCTACCGCCAGTGCCACCGCTGCTCCGATGGAAGCGGATGGCAGGCCATGCGCCACCGCGCCAAAGGCAACGCCGACCGCCAGCCCTTCCGGAATATTGTGCAGTGTGATGGCAAGCACAAGCAGCACGCTCCGCCTCCAGTTGGTCGACACCCCTTCTGCTTCTTCCAGCTTCAGGCCCGGGTGCAGGTGGGGCAGTACCTTGTCTACCCCCGCCATAAACAGCCCGCCGCCCATAAAGCCCAGCGCCGCCGGCAGCCATCCGGGCAGGGTGCTTATCCGCTCGCTCAGGTCAATGGCCGGCGCCAGCAGTGACCAGAAACTGGCGGCAATCATCACACCAGCTGCAAAACCGAGCATCGCATCCAGCACCTCCTGCCGGATCTGACGGAAGAAGAAAACCACAGCAGCGCCCAGCGCAGTCACGCCCCAGGTAAATAAGGTGGCCAATAAAGCTTGTGTAACCGGATGGTACTGCCCGATGACTGATAGAATGGCGTCCATTTTCTATTGTTTACAGTGGCTCAAAGGTACAATACCAACCCATAAAACCCCGGTAAAGTGACAATGATCACTCACCCCCACTGACAATATTCATTTAAAAACCAACTGTAAACCAGGAATTTTAGGGCACCAATTTAATTAAAACCTAGTGCCATGCGCCAGCAAAATGCCGATCTACTCATTCAGGAAGCTGACCAGCTCCTGGAATTCGCCAGCCACGAAATTGAACGGGCAGAGGAAGACGTTGCCACCCATGCCGTCTGCTTCAACTCCCGCCAATCCATTGTCAATTACCTGTCGTCCTACCTGCAAAAACACGGTAGCGAGCTCCCCGAGCCCGTGACGATGGCAGCCCTACTGGACAAGTGCCGCGATATCGACGGCCGGTTCAACCTGATCGACATTTCCGATATCGGTTGCAAGCATGACGCAGAGGATGAAGCCTACTGCATGGATGTCAAGAAAGTGGCCGATTGCCTGCGTATTGCCAAACAGACCCGCGCCATCGCTATTGATGAAGCGCCCGCCTACTAAAAACTTTTCCACCATGAAGAAGCGAACCGAGCCCGCTAAGTATCCGGGCACCCGGGTAGCAATGGACGGGAACACTGCTGCCATTATGTGCGAGCGGGAATCCTCCGACGCTGCCGGTGCCTATCCGATTACCCCTTCCACTCAAATGGGCGAGTACTGGGCCGATGCGGCCGCCAAAGGCCATCTCAATATCTCCGGCCGGCCTCTTATTTTTATCGAGCCGGAAGGCGAGCACGCTGCTGCGGCAGTGACCGCCGGCCTGTCCATGACCGGCCTTCGCGCTGCCAATTTCTCCTCCGGGCAGGGCATCGCCTACATGCACGAGTCCCTCTACGCTGCGGTGGGCAAGCGCCTGACCTACGTGCTGAATATCGGCGCACGGGCCATGACCAAATCCACCCTTAACGTTCACGCGGGCCACGACGATTACCACGCTGTGGATGATACTGGCTTCTTCCAGCTGTTTGCCAAAAAGGCGCAGCACGTAGCAGACCTCAACATCATCGCGCACCGCATCGCCGAATTGGCACTCACACCGGGTATCGTGGCGCAGGACGGCTTCCTGACCACTCACCTCATTGAGTCCATGACGCTGCCGGAGCGCGAGCTGATCAAAGAATACCTCGGCCGGCCCGATGACATCATCAAAACGCCGACCGAAGCCCAGCGCATCATTTACGGGGACACCCGCCGCCGCATACCCGAACTTTGGGATGTGGACAATCCTGTGATGGCCGGTATTGTGCAAAACCAGGACTCCTACATGCAGTCCGTCGCCGCACAGCGCCCCTTCTTCTTCGATCACATTAAGCAGCTCACCGAGCAGGCCATGGACGAGTACTATCAGCTCACCGGCCGGCGCTACGAGCGCGTGATGACGTATAAGGTGGAAGATGCCGATTACCTCATCCTCGGACAGGGCAGCGTAGTGCCAAGTGCTGAAGTGGTTGCCGACTACCTGCGCGAGACCCGCGGCCTGAAGGTAGGCGTAGTCGACCTCGTGATGTTCCGCCCCTTCCCGGCCGACCTGCTGGGCAAGATACTCAAGGGCAAGAAAGGCGTCGCCATCCTGGAACGCCTCGATCAGCCCCTGGCTGCCGACCTGCCGCTCATGCGGGAAGTCCGCGCGAGCCTGACCAAGTGCCTGGAAAACGGCAATTACAAAGACAATCGCCCCTATCCGGAACTGGAAGCCTATAAGCCGGGCGATATGCCGCCCCTGTACTCCGGTTCCTTCGGCATGGGCAGCCGCGACCTTCAGCCGGAAGGCATCATCGGCGCGGTAGAGAATATGCTGCCTACAGGCAAAAAGAAAAAGCAGTTTTACCTGTCTATCGACTTCATCCGCGATGTGCCGTTCACGCCCAAGCAGCGGGCTTATCAGGAATCCATTCAGGAAGCCTACCCGCATGTGAAGGAGCTGTCTGTCCGGGGTTCTGAAAACCCCAACCTTATGCCGAAGGGCGCGGTGACGGTCCGTTTCCACTCCATCGGTGGCTGGGGCGCGATCACAACGGGCAAGAACCTGGCGATGACCCTGTTCGACCTGCTTGGGTACGACATCAAAGCCAACCCCAAGTACGGTTCTGAAAAGAAAGGGCAGCCGACGACTTACTACCTGTCTGCCGCTCCGGAGCCCATCCGTGTCAACTGTGAATACGTATATGTGGATGTGGTGCTTTCGCCCGACCCCAACGTCTTCAAGCACACCAACGCACTGGCGGGCCTGAAGAAGGGCGGCACCTTTATTATACAAAGCGACAAAAGCAGCCCGGCGGAAGTCTGGGCCGATATCCCCAAGCCGTACCAGAAGATCATCGTGGACAACAACATCCGCCTGTTCTACATCGACGGCTTCAAAATTGCCCGCGAGGAAGCAACCGACCCCGAACTGCAACTCCGCATGCAGGGTATTGCTTTCCAGGGTGCCTTCTTCGCTGCTTCTCCGCTCATGGAGAAAGCCAACCTGACCGAAGACAGCCTGCTCAAGGCCATTGAAGATCAGGTGCAGTCGAAATTTGGCAGCAAGGGGCAGCGCGTGGTAGACGACAATATGCGCGTGGTGCGCCGTGGTTTTGACGAGGTAGGCGAGGTGACCGACAAGGTCGTTGGTGCAGGCCACGATGCCAAAGCCAATGCCGTTAAGCCGATACCGCTCCCCGCTATGCTGAAGGATACGCCACAGAGCAAATCCAAGCTGAGCGACATCCACCGGTTCTGGGAGCAGACGGGTAGTTTCTATCAGCAGGGCAGCGGCAATGACAACCTCACCGATCCGTTTATCGGATTGAGTGTGATGCCGGCGGCTTCTTCCCTCTTCCGCGATATGACGGGCATCCGCTTCAACCATCCGGAATGGATTGCTGAGAACTGTACCGCCTGTGGCAAATGCTACACCATCTGTCCGGATACGGCACTGCCAGGATTGGTTTCCAAACTGTCCGACGTGCTCGACACCGTAGTGCAGCGCGTGAAAAACAACCACGGCAAGCTCAACTACCTGCCAAAAGCGGTCCGTCAGATGGAGCCCGAAATCCGCGCCTTGTTCAACGAAGGCGATGACCGGGCGAAAGTCAATACCATGATCCGCGAGGTGGTCGACAAGACCGTTCGCGAAAGCGGCAACACCAACGGCATGGCGCAGGAGTTTGACTGGTTCCTTGAGGAGCTGGGCGACTTCCAGTTTGCGCTCACCCGCCCGTACTACGATCTGAAAGAAAAGCAACAAGCCGGCAGCGGTGGCTTGTTCAGCATTACCCTGAACCCCACTACCTGCAAAGGCTGTATGGAATGTATCGAAGTCTGCGATGACGACGCCCTGCGCCCCATCACACAGACCGAAGACTCCGTTGCCACCCTGCGGCAGAACTGGGACCTCTGGACCGAGCTGCCCAATACGCCGGAAGAATACAACCGCATCGACGATCTGGAAGAAAAGATCGGCCCGCTGGAGACCCTTCTGCTCAACAAGGAGGCCTACCAAAACTTCGCCAGTGGCGACGGGGCCTGCCTGGGCTGTTCTGAAAAGTCAGTGGTGCATATCTTTACCGCTACCGTAGAGGCGCTCATGCAGCCGCGCATCAGGCAGCACGTGACCCGCCTGACGGAACTCATCAACCGCCTGGAGCAGCACATTCAGCAGAAGCTGTTCAGCACGGTCAACGTAGGCGATGCTGACCTGATGACGAAGATCGTTTCTGAAATGAGCAGCGGCGACCTCACCGTATCCGGTATTGCCAGCCGTTTTGAGTCGGAAAAAGGCACACAGCCGATCGACCAGGAATGGCTGCGCGAAGTGTCTCAGCTGCTGGCCAAACTGAAGAACCTCAAGTGGAAATACACGGATGGCCTGACTGGCAAGGGGCGTACCAATATGGGCATGCTCAACTCCACCGGCTGTACCTCCGTCTGGGGCAGTACTTACCCGTACAACCCCTACCCATTCCCATGGGCCAACCACCTCTTCCAGGATTCCCCGTCCATGGCGATGGGTGTATTCGAAGGGCACATGTCCAAAATGGCAGAGGGCTTCAAAACAATCCGCAAAGCCGAGCTGATGCTCGACGGAAAATACGACCCGAGCGAGCACGATTCCTTCCTCACCTACTTCAACTGGAAACAGTTTACCGATGAGGAATGGCTGCTGTGCCCACCGGTAGTCGCCCTGGGCGGTGATGGTGCCATGTACGACATCGGTTTCCAAAACCTCTCCCGCCTGATGGCTTCCGGCAAGCCGATCAAAGTCATCGTGGTGGATACGCAGGTGTACTCCAATACCGGCGGGCAGGCCTGTACGTCAGGCTTCATCGGCCAGGTATCCGATATGGCGCAGTACGGCAAAGTCTGGAAAGGCAAGCCGGAGCCGCGCAAGGAAATCGGGCTGATTGCCATGGCGCACCGCAACACCTACGTGATGCAGGGCACGCTGTCCAATACCAGCCACATGATCGAAGGCTTCATCGACGGCCTGATGGCGAAGCGCCCGGCCCTGTTCAACCTGTACACCACCTGTCAGCCGGAGCACGGCGTAGCCGACGACCTCGGTGCGCATCAGGCGAAGCTGGCAGTAGAATCCCGCGCTTATCCGGTCTTCAAATACAACCCGGATATGGGCGTAAAGCCGGAAGAAGCATTCGACCTCAGCGGCAACCCGGACCTGCACAGCAACTGGCCGACGTATAACCTCAAGTACCTGGAAAATGGCCGCGAGAAGACGATGGAAGTGGCGATGACTTTCGCTGACTTTGCCCTCACGGAGGCGCGCTTCCGCAAACACTTCCGCAAAGTGCCACGCGAGGCCTGGAACGACAATATGGTCGTGCTGGCCGACTTCCTCGAAATGAGCGCCGAAGAGCGGGAAGGCAAATTCCCATTCATCTGGACGGTTGACCAAAAGCAGCACCTCACCCGGGTACTCGTAGCGGAGACCATCGTAGACTCCTGTGAGGAACGCCGCGACTTCTGGATCATGCTGCGCGCCATCGCCGGCGTGAAGGAAGAAGTGGAAACCGCTCCGGAAGACCTGGAAGGCAAAATCCGCAACGAGGTGGTCAGCAATATCGCTAAAGGCCTGATGAAGATGGCTGCCGGCGGCAATTTCGATGAGCTGGGCGTAGATACTTCTGCCCTCAGTTTCGATACCGCTCCTGCTACCAACGGCACCAAGGCAGAGGCAGAAACCGCCGTTGCCACCGCTGCAGGGCAAGCCCCCTGGATAGAATCCGAGGAGTGCACGGCCTGCGACGAGTGCATCAAGATCAACTCGAAAATGTTTGCCTACAACAGCAGCAATCAGATTGAGATCAAGGATCCGAACGCCGGCCCCTACGAGGACCTGGTAAAGGCAGCCGAGAAATGCACCGCGCAGGTCATTCACCCCGGCCTGCCCGCCGACCCGGAAGGACAGGAGAAATGGATCAAGCGAGGCGAAAAGTATAACTAATGGGGCTGTTTAATTTCGGACATAAAACCTTTCGCCACGGCATCCACCCGCCGGAGCACAAGAGCGAGACCAATGGCCTGCCCATCCGGCAGTTCGCCTTTGCGCCGCTGCTCGTACTGCCCGTGTCGCAGCACATCGGCGCCCCTTCCAAAATCATTGTACGGGAAGGGCAGGAAGTGATGCGCGGGCAGCTCCTGGCGGAAGCGGGCGGCTACGTTTCGGTACCGCTGCACGCGCCGGTCTCGGGCCGGGTGCGCAAGATCGCGAACGTGCCCACTGCGAAAGGGGAAATGTCCCTGGGCATTTACCTGGAAGCCTTCCCTGCCTCCGGGCAGGAAGTGCTGGAAAGGGACGGCCTCGACTGGCAGGCCGCTACGCCGGAGGAAATCCTGCAAGGCATTCAGAATGCCGGTATTGTGGGCCTCGGCGGGGCGGCCTTCCCTACCCACGTTAAGCTGAAAGTGCCGGAAGGCAAGCAGTGCGAAGTGCTGCTGCTCAACGGCATCGAGTGCGAGCCTTACCTCACCACCGACCACCGCGTCATGCTGGAGCAGGCAGACGATATCTTCATGGGTATCCGCTATCTGCTGAAAGCGACCGGTGCACAGCGTGCCATCATCGGCATTGAAGCCAACAAAAAAGATGCCGCTGAGCACTTGTCCCGGAACATCCCGGAAGGCTTGCCGGTGACGGTGGAAGTCGTGCCGGTCAAGTACCCGCAGGGCTCCGAGAAAATGCTCATCACTTCGGTCATGGGCAAAGAAGTGCCTTCGGGCGGGCTGCCGATTGATGTCGGTGCGGTGGTCGTGAATGTGGCCACTACCGCGGAAATCGGCCGGCTGTTGCCCCACGGGCGCGGCATACAGGAACGGGTGGTGACCATCACCGGCCCGGGCGTGAAAAAGAAAGGCAACTATCTGATTCCGGTAGGTACCCCCCTGCGCTTTGTACTGGAAGAAGTCGGCGTAGCGGACAACCTAAGCGAGGTCTACCTCGGCGGCCCGATGATGGGCATGGCGGTCTCCAATCTGGATATTTCCATCACCAAAGGGACCTCGGGTATTCTTGCCTTTACGGACAATGAGGTGCACCGGGCCGACAAGGTCTACCCCTGCATCAAGTGCGGGGCCTGCGTAGATGCCTGCCCGCTTTCCCTCAACCCCTCGCAGATGGGCATACTGGCGAAGTTTGAAGCCTACGACGATATGGCAGCCAACCACAACCTGATGGACTGCTTTGAGTGTGGCTCCTGCTCCTACGTTTGCCCTTCCAATATCCCGCTGGTGCAGTATTTCCGAATGTCAAAGGCCGTAGTCCGCAAGCGGGCGGCGGCCAAAAAGGAAGCAGCGAATGTTTAAGCAGACCCTAAATATCAGCACTTCTCCCCACCTTAAGCTGGGGGTCAGTACGGACGACATCATGCGCAATGTGGTGTGGGCCATGCTGCCGGCTTCGGCATTTGCGGTGTACGCCTTCGGGCTGAGTGTGTTCCTGTTGCTTGTCACCTCTACGGCGGCGGCAGTGCTGACGGAGCACCTGCTGTGCCGCTGGTCGGGCAAGGAAAGCACGGTCAGCGACTGGTCAGCGGTCATCACCGGCCTGCTTTTGGGCCTGACCCTGCCCCCGGCTTTCCCCCTGTGGATGGCTTTTGTGGGCAGTGTGATTGCGGTTGCCCTCGGCAAATTTGCCTTCGGCGGATTGGGGTACAACACCTTCAATCCGGCGCTGGTAGGCCGGGCGGTACTGCAGGCGGCTTTTCCGGCGGCGATTACCACCTGGCATCCCGCTTTTCTGGAAGGGCGCTTTACGGATATTGCGAGCTCGACTTTGGCACTGCCCTTCATGGAGCCAACTTACGATGCGGTTTCCGGCGCAACGCCGCTGTCGGCCTTCAAATTTGACGGGGTGGCGGCGGATTCAGCGGACCTTGCCCTTGGGCTGGTCAGCGGTTCGGCCGGGGAGACTTGTGCCTTGCTGATTGTGCTGGGCGGCATCTACCTCGTTGCCCGCAATATGATGAACTGGCGCATTCCGGTCTCCATACTGCTGACCGTCTACGTGCTCAGCGGCATTATGCACTGGGTGGACGCGGAAGCTTATCCTTCGCCCGCCTTCATGCTGTTTTCCGGCGGATTGATGCTGGGGGCGGTATTCATGGCCACCGATATGGTCGCCTCCCCGCTTACCTCGAAGGGCGTAGTCGTGTACGGCGTGCTGATCGGGCTACTCGTGGTGGTCATCCGGCTCTGGGGCGGTTTGCCGGAAGGCGTGATGTATGCCATCCTGCTGGCCAATGCTGTGTCGCCCCACATTGACAGTGCCCTGCAAAACCGCGTTTACGGAACCGTCAAAAAAGCCAAAGCCGCATGAGAGAGACGATGACCATAGCACCCGAGCAAAAGACCGCCACCGGCAGCAGCAGCAAGATGTTGTTCGCCATGGTCGGCATCGGCCTGATGTGTGCCCTGCTCATCGTGCTGACTTACGAGGGCACCAAGCCCATCATTGCAAAGAATAAAGCGGAAGCCCTGGAGCAGGCGATTTTCAAAGTCCTGCCCGGCACCGTGACCACCGCCGGCTACTACTGGGATGGCAACGCCTTCTCCCCCCTGAATGGCATGGAAGCCGAAGGGCAGCCGGTCTACGCCGGTTTTAGCGAAAGCGGTACCCTGAACGGATTTGCCCTGCCTGCGGTGGGCCTGGGCTACGCCGGGGAGATACGGGTGCTGTACGGCTACGACCCCGCGCAGGAAGCCATCGTTGGTTTTTACGTGCTGGAGAGCAAAGAGACGCCCGGGCTGGGCGATAAGATTGAGAAAGACCCCGTCTTCCTGGCCAATTTTGAAGCCCTTTCGGTAGCAGTCGGTACAGACGGCAACAGCCTGAAGAACAAGATCCGCTACGCCAAGAGCGGCGAAAAGCAAAACGCCTGGGAGGTAGACGGCATCACCGGTGCCACGATTTCTTCTGAGGCAGTGACCGAAGCGCTGAGCACAAGCACCGCCGAATGGGTGCCAAAACTATACGGAGCGAAAGATCAATTTGAACCACAAACGCAAAGCCATGAATAAGCATACGGACAAACCCGGATTCTTCGCGGCACTGGAGGATAGCCCTTCAGCGGATACCTTCCTGCGCGGCTTGTGGAAAGACAACCCGGTCTTTGTGCAGGTGCTGGGCATGTGCCCCGTGCTGGCCGTGACCAATACTGCTGAGAATGCCCTGGCGATGGGGCTGGCTACCGCCTTTGTCCTTTTAATGTCGAATGTGCTGGTGTCTTCCCTGCGCCACTTCATACCGAAGCAGGTGCGTATTGCCTCCTACATTCTCATCATCGCCACCTTTGTGACGATTACGGACTATGCGATTATGGCCATCAGCGTGGAGCTGCACAAAAGCCTGGGCGCCTTCATCTCGCTCATCGTTGTGAACTGCCTCATCCTGAGCCGGGCGGAAGCTTTCGCCTCCAAAAACACGATAGGCAATTCCGTACTCGATGCGCTGGGCATGGGCATAGGCTTCACCTTCGCCCTGCTGTGCCTGGGCGTGGTACGGGAAGTACTGGGCAACGGCAGCGTCTTTGGCTTCGGCCTCTTCCCGGATACTTTCCAGGAATGGATCGTGATGATACTGCCGGCGGGCGGTTTTTTCACCCTCGCCATCTGGCTGCTGCTGTTTAACATACTGAAGCAAAAACGAGCGACGACATGAAAGAGGAATCCCTGTGGTACATCTTCATCAACGCCAGCCTGATCAACAACTTTGTGTTGGCGTACTTCCTGGGCATCTGCCCTTTCCTGGGCGTGTCGGGCAAGCTCGAGACGGCCACGAAAATGGGCGGTGCGGTGACCTTTGTGATGCTGATCAGTTCCGTCTGTGCGTACGGCATCAATGCCTTTTTGATTGCGGTGGGTGCGCCGTTTCTGCAGCTCATCAGCTTCATTGTGGTGATTGCCTCCACGGTGCAATTGGTAGAAATGTTTGTGCGCAAGATGAGCCCGGCGCTGTTCCGCGCCCTGGGCATCTTCCTGCCGCTCATCACCACCAACTGTGCGATTCTGGGCCTTGCCCTTTTCCAAACCCAAAAGGGGTACGGGATGGTGGAAAGCCTGGTTTACGCCCTGGGTGCCGGAGCGGGCTTCACCCTGGCGCTCGTGCTGATTGCCGGCCTGCGGGAGCGGCTGGATTTTGCGGAGGTGCCCGGGGTGGTGAAAGGTACGGCCCTGACCCTTTTGATAGCGGGGATTTTGTCGCTGTCGTTTATGGGGTTTGCGGGGCTGGGCGGGTAGCTGGAGAAGGCTGAGGTTGAGGTTAAGGTTGAGGCGAGCGGGGGCGTGTATGCTTGGCGCGGCAGCAAGCTGCCTTCTTCCGCAGAGGCGATAGGCAGCTCGCTGCCGCCCCCGGAGTACATGCCGTGTATGCCTGAACCTGAACCTGAGTCTAAGCCTTTTCCGGGTGACCAAGCTCGAAGTGTAAGACTGACAACTTTAATCCGGGGGCAACCCCGCCAAAAAAAAATAAAGGATGACCTCTTCCCTAATTATCGGACTCGTTGGCGTAGTAGCCCTGATGGTGTACTGGCTGCTCATCCAAACCGTATGGCGGCAGATGTTTGCCGATCAGATCACCGATGAGGATGTGCTGGCCGAGCGCCGGAGCTGCGGCGACTGCGGCTGTGGGGGCGGGGTTTGTAAATTAAATAAAGACTGACTTGACAAGTTTCCCAGGACACCCCCCAAGCTCTTGTCAAGTCTCGGATAGCGTCATCCGAAGAAAATTGAGAAAACCTGACTTGACAAGTTTCCCAGGACACCCCCCAAGCTCTTGTCAAGTCTCGGATAGCGTCATCCGAAGAAAATTGAGAAAACCTGACTTGACAAGTTTCCCAGGACACCCCCAAGCTCTTGTCAAGTCTCGCAGAGAAAACCTGACTTGACAAGTTTCCCAGGACACCCCCAAGCTCTTGTCAAGTCTCGATCAATAAAACTTTCAAGAACGAAAATTAACAACCATGGCATACTTAGCAGATTATCAGACCGAGCCCCGTTTCCGGGCTGCCGTGCGCAAAACCGAGCGCCTTACGCCAATGGATACCGATGAGGTCCGGGAAATTCAGCTGGAAGTGCTGGAACCCGGCTTCGACTGTGCGGTAGACCAAAGTTTTGGCGTGCTGCTGGACCACAAGGATGAGTTTGGCAATACCCACCACCACCGGCTGTACAGCGTGGCCGACCTTCCGAAGCGGGAGAACGGGCACACCCTGCTCACCATGCTGGTCAAGCGTTGCGCGTATGTGGACGATGTAAACGGCGAACGCTACAAAGGCGTGGCCTCCAATTACCTCTGCGACCGCAAGGCCGGGGATGAAATCACGATCACCGGTCCATTTGGGCTGCCCTTTTCGGTACCTGAGGACAAAACAGCCAATCTCATCCTCATCGGCATGGGGACCGGGATTGCGCCTTTCCGTGCCTTTGTCAAGCACATCTTTACGGAGGAGAAAGACTGGAAAGGCAAGATCCGCCTGTTCTACGGTGCCCGCTCCGGCCTGGAGCTGCTCTACCTCAACGACAAGGACGGCGACCTCATGAACTACTACGATGAGGAGACCTTCCGGGCGTTCCGTGCCCTCAGCCCGCGGCCGAAGTGGCTGGACCCGATTGAGTTGGACAAAGCCATTGAAGACCGTGCCTCAGAGCTGCTCGAGATGCTGAATCAGGTGAATACCTACATCTACGTAGCCGGTTACGCCAAGGTGAAAGAAAACCTGGACAAAGCCTTCGCCAAAGTACTGGGCTCCAAAGAAAAGTGGGCGCAGCGCAAAGCCGAGCTGATCGCCGGCGGCAAGTGGGCGGAGGTGATTTACTAGACAACAAACTGATATGACCATCCTGACCGCTATAGCTGCCCTCGGAGGCCTGACTTTCCTGCTCGCCCTTATGCTCGTACTGGCCAATAAGAAGCTGTACGTGTACGAGGACCCGCGTATTGACACGGTGGAAGACATGCTGCCGCACGCCAACTGCGGGGCCTGCGGGTATCCGGGGTGCCGCCCCTTTGCGGAAGCGCTGGTGGGCGGGGGCGCCCTGCCGGGCAAATGTACCGTCAGCTCTGAAGAAGCACGGGAGCGGATCGCCGGGTATCTGGGCGTAGCGCTGGGCAATGAAGACCGCAAAGTCGCCCGGCTGGCCTGTGCGGGCGGGGCGAATGTAGCGCGGGTGCGGGCGCAGTACGAAGGGCTGGCGAGCTGTCAGGCGGCTGCCCTCGTCAGCGGTGGCGGCAAGGGCTGTTCCTGGGGCTGCCTGGGCTATGGCGACTGCGAGGTGGTCTGCGATTTTGATGCCATACAAATGGATGAACAGGGCCTGCCGGTGGTCGACACCGACAAGTGCACGGCCTGTGGCGACTGTGTGGAAGCCTGCCCCAAGGGCTTGTTCTCCCTGGAGCCACTGCAAAACCACCTCTGGGTGGCCTGCAAAAACCTGGAGCAGGGCAACGACATACTCGAAGATTGCGAGGTCGCCTGCACGGCCTGCGGGCGCTGCGCCATGGATGCGCCCGGCGGGCTGATTGAGATGGCTTACAACTTGCCTGTCATCCACCACGGCACGGCAGCAGAGAGCAAGGACGCCATTCAGCGCTGCCCCACCGGCGCTATCGTCTGGTGGAATGCCGACGGGCAGGCGGAAAAAGGCAAGGATGCGAAGAAGATTATTCGAAAAGGGGCGCGGGAAGTGGGGGTGAGCAGAGGTTGTTAACTAATGGCTGCATACCCCACCACACTAACCTTATCCGGTTTACGCCTAGTGCCAGGGCCTTAAAATCAGGCGCAGTTGTCGAAAAATAGGCGCTCATAAGCTTGTTTTTTAAATATAGGCGCAATATACGCTTTTTGCAAGCCGCATTCAATGCCTTCCGCAGGCGCTTCTCAACGGCTTGCTCTGGAGCAAAAGCCGGGATCCGCTTGCATTTGAGCCTCGTGTATGGCACAAAGTGGGGTGGAAAAGTGTTTTCTTATAAGAAGATTCATTTTTTCTGAAAGTACAACTTTACGCCCATGGTAGCCTTTGAAAAACCAGATTATACCTTCCCTTTTTCCGTAGAGGCAGAACGGCAGCACCTGCTGCAGCACAAAGAAAAGCGGGGCATCCCGGATAAGAGTGCGGACCGCCTGTTGATTGCCACCTGGAACGTAGCCAACCTGGGGCTGCACGAGCGCACAGAAGCCCACTATCAGCTGATTGCTGAGATCATGAGCTGGTTTGATATTGTAGCCGTTCAGGAAGTTTACGACGACCTCAGCGGGCTGTATCAGTTGGAGTCCTTCATTGGCTCTTCCTACGAGCCCATGTTCACCGACCGGGGCGGGAATGATGAGCGGGCCGCCTACTTTTACGATACGGCCAAGGTGGAGCGGATGCCTATGACCGGTGAGCTGGCAATAGAGCCCTCCGCTCAGCGCTGGATCCGGTTGCCGGGCGTGGATCAGGCCTTCCGCGGATTCGACCGCAATCCTTACATCGGCAGTTTCCAGTTTCGCAACCATCGGTTCATGCTGGTCAATGCGCATCTGTTCTTTGGGGGCACGGCTTCGGCGGATATGAACCGCCGGGCGCTCGAAGCGTATGCGGTAGGCCGCTACGCAGACCTGCGCCGGGACGATGAACATGCCTTTTCACCCAACATCATTGCGCTGGGCGATTTCAACATACCGATTGCCGCAGCCGGCGACCCGATCTACGATGCCCTGTCCAGGCGCGGGCTGACCGTCCCGAAGCACTCCACCCGCATTGCCTCCAGCATTTCCACCGATGCACAGTACGATCAGGTGGCGTTTTTCCCAAGCCTGAAGCGCAAAATCAAAAACAACGGGGTCTTTGACTATGACAGCGCAGTCTTTCCCGAGCTTTGGGACCGGCTCAGCGAGGAGGACTTTAAAGCATACTGCCGGTACTACATCTCAGACCACCGCCCGATGTGGGTGGAGGTGGATTTTGATTAGGGGCTGTTTGCTTGGATTTGGTTGATTGTAATTTATGAGGCCTTTGTCCCGGAATGCTTATTTTGAGTCTATGAATGAACAGTTAACCACCTACATCGTAAAACGCATCGAAAGCTCCAGGCACCACTTCCCCAACTGGCAACCCGCCACCATCCTCCGCGACTTTTCTTCTCCCTGGCTGGAAGTCGAAGATACCGGGACGGCTTTTCGCGCCCTCCACGACGGGGCGCATCTCTATTTCCGGTTTGATGTGGAAGAACCTAATATTCTGGTCTACGAAAAAGACCAGACCAAGTTTGACGTCCTCAACTCCGAGCGGGTAGAGATTTTCTTCCGGCAGGACCCGGAATTGAAGCGGTACTACGGGCTGGAGATGGACCCGCTCGGCAGGGTCTACGATTACCAGTCGAGCTACTACCGCCAATCGGATAAAACCTGGGGCTGGCCGGAAGGGCACCTGCAACTGGAAACGGGGCGCACGCCCTCCGGTTACTGGCTGCAGGGGCGGATCAGCTTTGAGTCCCTGCACAATTTACACCTGATGCACGATGGGGGGTACCTGCAAGCCGGTTTGTACCGGGGGCGCTGCCTTGAGATCAGTGAAGATAAGGCTACCTTTAACTGGATCACCTGGGTGGACCCGCAAACCGAGCAACCTGATTTTCACGTCCCTTCGTCATTTGGGTGTCTGCAATTGGCATAAGCCAGGCAATGGAAGTTGCCGCCTGTTGGCACTTTAAAAGGCAAACTTACATCTTTAAGCAATGATCAGGAATCAGACAGGCGGGTGATGGCATCCCGAATACGGGAAGCGGATTGGTAGTCTTCCCGTTCTACCGCCTGTTGCAATAAGGCTTCTAACTCAGGCAAGGTATAGTCCTCAAGTTTCCCTTTGATCCAGGCAGTATTGGGCGTCAGACGGTTGGACAGGATGCCGTGCTCGTCCATTATATCGTCCGCTACTTTTACCGGGCAAGACAGGCGTAGGGCCAGGGCGATGGCATCAGAAGGGCGGGCATCCTGCTCAAAAGTGCTGCCGTCGGGCTTCCTGAAGGTGAGCAGGGCGCAAAACGCCTCGCCTTCCATGCGGTTAATCTTTGCTTCCCGCAATTGCAGCCCTGCTGATTGGAGCACCCCGGCGAAGAGGTCGTGCGTAGCCGGCCTTGACAATTCCCGGCTCTGTACCGCCAGGGCAATGGCTTGCGCCTCTGCATGCCCCAGCTTGATGGGTAACCGCCGGAAGCCATCAGATTCTTCCAGGACCAGCACAAAAGCCTTAGACTGATCGGGCGCATCCGTAAGCGCCACCATTTCAACGGGGATGTAATCCATAGGTTGGCAGATTGGGGCGGGTTGGAGAAGGGCTTACCGTACGAGCTGATTGATGACGATGCGGTGGTTGCCGGTGTCGGCTGCGACCATGGTCTGCCCCTCAATGCTTACCTGAAAAGGCCAGTAGAGGCTCTCCTCAGTCGTCCAGATGGTGTCTTTATTTTCGCTTCCGGTGGTGAAGTTTTTTTGCCCGATCAGGTTGTTGGCCGGCGTATTGTGTTCGGAAGGGAGCTGCTCAAACCACAGAATGCGGCTGTTGCCCGTATCGGCTACCCACAGCCCCTGTTTATAAAAGCAGGAGTCATAACACCAGTTAAGCGTTTGGGCCTGCGGGAACCACCCGTACTGATTCTGCCCGTTGCCCTCAAAGGAAGCCTGCCCGATGATGGCATCTGCCTTACTGCTGAAGGCGTCTTTCCAGTCGTGCCAGAGGAGGACCCGGTAATACTGCGTATCGGTAATGGCCAGGGCGCCTTCAGGGCTTACTTTCACCGAGTAAGGCCAGATGGGGTCATTGTGGTCGTAGTCGCGCTCCTCAAAGGATGGCTTGCCCAGCACTTTGTCTGCAGCAGCATAATTGGAAGTAGGGATGGCCTCGAAAAACAATACCCGCCGGTTGCCCGTATCGGCAATCCACAGGTGCTGCCCGTCCGAGAATACGCCGTAGGGCCAGTGCAGGGATTGAGCGGTTGGCGTATGGCTGATCCCGGCTACGTTGGCCTCGTTGCTTTCAAAATCGGGCTGCCCGATGACCACATCTGCGGGTTGGCCGTCAACGGTGGGCAGTTGGTGCCAGACGAGGACGCGGTGGTTCCAGGCATCCGCCACGATCAGCCGTTGGCCATCCGACCAGATGCCGGAAGGGTAGAACAGGGTGGAGGCCGAAGTGCCCCCGCCTGCGTTCCGGCCGGTTTCGGCTTTGGCAGGCTGCCCCAGCACCACATCGGGGTCCTGAAATTCAGTTTCCGGCAGTTGGTTCCAGATGAACAGGCGGTTTTGGGCCGTATCCGCCACGAAAAGCCGGTTATGGCTCAGAAATACCCCTCTTGGGGCAAGCAGTGGGCTGCCCTCCGAGCCTTTAAAAACCCGGGTATCCTGAAGAAGGTAGGGGCGTACTTGTTCCTGCGTCGAAGTGGGTGTCATCGTTTTTTAGTTGTTGAGCTCCTTGCGGCGGCGCTCCAGGTTATCAATTTTGACCCGGATAACGGCAGCGATCGACCGGGCTTTTTGTTTGGCTTCTTCGGCTTTAGGGCCCTTGAAGTGGGTGTTGACCGTAGCCTGAAAATGCTCCAGCCAGCGTTCAAAATGCCGGGCTTCAAGGGGCTTTTCCATGTGCAGTGCCAGGTGCTTTTGCAGGGTTCCGCCCTGATAGGTGCCGGTTTGGAAGAGCACGGTTTCCCAAAAATCACAGATCAGCGGCAAGTGCCCGGCCAGGTGTACGTTGGCGGCTTCCAGGAAAAAGGGTCGCAGCAGGTGGTCTTCCAGCATCCGCTTGTAGAAGTCGTCCACCATTCGTTCTATATCTCCTCTGTCAGCAATGTCTTTCTTCATCAGCAAATACGGGGTAGTTGCTCGCCGGTTAGCATGTTCACCACGCGCTTGCCACCGATGCTGCTCGTGAGCACGGTCTTGCGGGGATGGTCTTTGGTGACTTCCCCGATGATGGCGGCATTCTCGCAGTACGGCTGCTCCCGCATGACAGCCAGGGCTTGATCCGCTTTTTCAGCAGCCACTACGGCAATAAACAGGCCTTCGTTTGCCACATAGAGCGGATCGAGCCCCAGCATCTCACAGGCACCTGCCACCTGCGGATCAATGGGGAGTCGGCGCTGCTGCAAGTCCACGCCCAGCCCGGTGTCCCGGGCAATCTCTGTGAGCACCGTAGCCACACCGCCCCGGGTGGGGTCGCGCAGCAGGTGGATGTCGGGCCCAAAAGCATCGAGCAGGGCTTTGACTGCGTGGTTCAGATTGCAAGAGTCGCTTTCAATCGTGGTTTCGAACTCCAGCCCTTCCCGTACCGACATGATGGCCATACCGTGGGTGGCGAGCTGCCCGCTCACGATGATTTGGTCGCCGGGCTGTACCCGGTTGATGTCGATTTGTGCCCTGGGGTGCAGGCGGCCCACGCCGGTGGTGTTGATGAATACTTTGTCGCCCTTGCCTTTTTCCACCACTTTGGTATCGCCGGTGACGACTTGCACGCCAGCCAGTTCGCAGGCGACCTTTACCCCGACCAGCACTTCCCAAAACTGCTTCACCGGCAGCCCTTCCTCCAGGATGAAGCTCAGGGACAGGTACTCGGGCAGCGCCCCGCACATTGCCAGGTCATTGACGGTGCCATTTACTGCCAGCTCACCGATATTCCCACCCGGAAAAAAGATGGGGGAAATGACGAAACTGTCTGTGGTGAAAGCAGTAGGGCCTTTGAGGTCGAGGGTCGCCCCATCGTGGCGTTTGTCCAAAATGTCATTCTTCAGTACTTCAAACACACCGCTGTCGAGGAGCCGGTTGGTCAGCAACCCGCCACTGCCGTGCCCGAGCGTAATCACCTCAAAGTCGAGTTTAGGCATCGGGCATTGCAGCTGCATGCGGCGTTTTTGGTCGGTCATTGCCATAGTTAGTACGGGTTAGGGTTGTACGGTTTCGAGTTCTTCCAGCATGCCGGAGAAGTGGTAATAGGCTGCGCAGGCGCCTTCTGAGCTGACCATCGGCGCGCCCAGTGGGGTCTCCGGCTTGCAGGCTTTGCCAAAATTGGGGCATTCGAACGGCTTTTTAATGCCCTTCATGACCTCCCCGGCGATACAGCTGTCGCTTTCCGGTGCTTCCGGGATGTTGACGTCAAATTTGAGGCGGGCATCGTACGTGGCGTATTTGGCCTTGAGCTCATACCCGCTGCCGGGAATCACGCCGATGCCCCGCCACATCCGGTCGGTTACGTCGAAGACTTCCTCCAGCGTTTTGATGGCGTGGGGGTTGCCCTCCGGACGGACCATCCGGGCGTACTGATTTTCGAGTTTGTGCTCGCCCTTTTCCAACTGCTGTACCGTCATAAGGATGCCCTGCAGCAGGTCTACCGGCTCAAAGCCCGTCACCACAATCGGCACCTTGTACTTGTCCACCAGCGGGTAGTACTCGCTGATGCCCATGATGGTGCAAACATGTCCGGCAGCGAGGAAGCCTTCAATTTGGGTGGCCTCATCGTCCATCACGGCTTCAATAGCCGGGGGCACGAGCACATGCGAGGTAAGAATGGAATAGTTTTGCAGCCCGTACCGATCAGCGTGCACAACGGAAAGCGCATTCGCCGGCGCTGTGGTTTCGAAGCCCACGGCAAAGAAGACCACTTCCCGATCCGGATGGTCTTTGGCGATGTTGACTGCTTCGAGGGGCGAGTACAGGATGCGGATGTCTGCACCATTGGCTTTAGCTTCCAGCAGGCTCTTTTCAGAGCCGGGCACGCGCAGCATATCGCCGAAGGAGCAGAGAATGACGTTTTTCTCTTCGGCCAGGTAGACCGCCTTGTCGATCAGGTTGAGGGGCGTGACGCATACCGGGCAGCCGGGGCCGTGCACCATGCGCACCTCATCGGGCAGCATATCGAGGATGCCGTTCTTGACCAGGCTGTGGGTTTGCCCGCCGCAGACCTCCATGATGGTCCAGGGGCGGGTGACGGTTTTGCGGATTTCATCGAGGTATTGCCGGGCCACTTCGGGGTCCCGGTATTCGGTAAGGAACTTCATAACGAGTTATTTTTAGGAATCAACAATGGGTGCGCCGGGGCGTCAACTGTAGGCTTCTTTATCAGGCAGGAAGTCATGAATATTCAGTTCTTCCGCCACTTCTCCCATTTGTTCCAGGTATTTAAAGGTTTGCCGGGCCTCGGCTTCGTCCACCACGCTAATGGCCACGCCCACGTGTACCAGCACATAGTCGTCCACCTTGGCATGGGGCACCATTTCCAGGCTCGCTTCCTTCATGATGCCCCCGAAGGACACCTTGGCGACCCGGGCGAGCCCGTCGTATTTGGATTCTATTGTTGTTATTTTTCCGGGGATTGCTAAGCACATGGTTGAGTGTTTTTAAGGAGTGAGGTATGTGTTGCCGCCTTGCGCTGACCAATCAGGTAGCAGATCAGCTGCCCGAAGGCGATATTTTCGTCATTGGGCGAAAGCCGCTCGTGAAAGTAAGCGGTGCAGCCTGCGGGCAATGCATCGGTCAGCAAATCAATCAGCAGCCCGTTTTGGAATACACCGCCTGAGCAGGCGACATGCTTTACGCCAAGTGTAGTGGCTACCGCAGCGCCCATTTGTGCCAGGGTATGGTGGAAGCGGGCAGCAATGGCCCCTTTGGATACGCCCTGTTGCTGATCTGTCAGGATTTGCGCCAGCACAGGCTTTACGGGAAGGGGAGTGCCCGCCTGCCAGTGGAAGTCATAGGGCTCGGGAAGCGCTTCGCGGGCAATATGTTGGCGGGCCAGCTGCTCCAGCAATATGGCGGCCTCTCCCTCGTAGGATTGCCGGCTGGCGAGCCCCAGCAGGGCGGCTGCCGCATCGAAGAGCCGGCCTGCACTGCTTGTTTGCAGTCCGGCATGGCGGTCCAGCATACGGTCGTAGAGGCTCCATTCTGTCTTCGAAAACAAAGGCTGAAGGGCAGCCGCTGCACCCGGCAGCCCAAAGGTGGCAGACAGGGCCGAAACCCGGGGCTCTTTGGGCATTTTGTCGCCCAATATGGCACTGAAATAGTCGAAATGCGCCACCCGTTCAAACCGATAGTTCTGGTAGAGGAAACATTCCCCGCCCCAGATTTGGTGGTCATCGCCCAGCCCCGTGCCGTCCCAGATCAGCCCGAGTACAGGTTCCTCCTGATCCCACAGCTGGTGCTCGCCCAGAATGGCGCCAAAGTGCGCCTTGTGGTGTTGTACCCGCTGTAGCGGAATCCCCTCTGCCGCACTGACCTCCTGCGCAAAATGGGTGGAAGGGTACTCCGGATGGGCATCGGCGAGCATTATCTCCGGCCGGGCTGCCAGGGTTTGTGCCAGATGAGCATAGGTTGCCTGATAATGTTTTTGCGTTTCGTATTGCTCCAAATCGCCCAGGTACTGGCTCAGAAAGGCCTTTTGCCGGTGCACCAGCCCAAAGGTGCTTTTAAGCATAGCGCCCGTAGCCAGGATCGTCTGATTGGGCCAGGGGATGTCCGTTTCCAGATAGGAAGGGGCAAGCCCGCGGGAGCGCCGCATCCAGATTGGGCGCTCATGGCATGGGGTGAACGCCAGCACGCTATCGTCCTGCGGTGTGGCAATCGGCCGGTTGTTCAGCAGGATTTGGTCGGCAATGCCGGAAAGGGACTGCAACGCGGCTTCATCCTGATAGACAATCGGGGTATTGCTGATGTTGCCACTTGTAGCCACTACCGGTTTACCATATTCGGCCAGCAGCAGCGCATAGAGCGGGGTATAGGGCAGCATGACGCCGATCTGCCCCAATCCGGGCGCGATGTCGTCTGTAGCAAGCTGGGCTTTGGCCTTTTCCTTAAAAGGCAGCAGCACAATGGGGGAGACCGCCCCTGTGAGGGCCTGCGCTGCCGACGGGCTGACCCACGCCACCTGTTCGAGCTGACTGAGGTTGGGGAACAGTAGGGCGAAAGGCTTGGTGGGGCGCTGTTTGCGGGCGCGGAGCTGTTGTACGGCTTCGGCATTCCCGGCATCACAGGTCAGCAGGTAGCCCCCAATGCCTTTGATGGCGACGGTCTGCCCGTCTGCCCAGGCACGGGTGACTGCGGTTATGATTTCCGTTTGGGACAAATCCCGGGGTGCTCCATCGGCCCAAAGGGTTAAGGTTACCCCGCATTCGGCACAGGAATTGGTCTGAGAATAGTAGCGCCGGTCTGCCGGGTTATCGTACTCCTGCTGACAGGCCGGGCACATTTCGAAGCTTGCCATCCCGGTATTGGCCCGGTCATAGGGCACCGATTGTATAATGGAATAGCGGGGGCCACAGTTGATGCAGGTCGTGAAAGCATAGCCTGCGCGCCGGTTTTGGGTATTGTGGATATCGGCCTGGCAGTCTTCGCACAAGGCCGCGTCGGGTGTCAGGAGGAGGTCTGGTGTGCCCTCGCTCTGGCTGTGCACAATCTGAAAGCCATCAAAGGATTCCGGGGCAACCGCATGGTAATGCAGGCTAAGGATGCGAGCCAGGGGCGGGGCCTGATGCTCCACCTGCCGGCAAAAAGCCCTGATACCTGCTGCGTCCGTATTCAGCCGGATGTGCACGCCCTCAAGGGTATTGTTTACCCACCCGTTCAGCCCGAACTGATGCGCCAATCGGTAAATAAAGGGGCGAAAGCCAACGCCTTGTACCTGCCCCTGAATATGAATGTGCCAGGTCTGCATTAGGAAGCAACTACGGCAGCGGCTTCTTTTTTCTCAGCTACCTTTTGCAGCAGCCAGTCGCACCAGGCATCTACGCCTGTGCCCTTGATGGTGGACAGCTCCAGTACGTCGATGTCCGGGTTGATGTCCCGGGCGTCTGCCACAACGTTGTCCACGGAGAAAGGCAGGTACTCCAGCAGGTCCACTTTGGACACCAGCATCAGCTCGCTTGTGAGGAACATCCGCGGATATTTCTTGGGCTTGTCGTCGCCCTCGGTGGTAGCGATAAGCGTCACGCGGTAATCTTCGCCCAGGTCAAAGGAGGCCGGGCAGACGAGGTTGCCCACGTTTTCGATAATCAGAAGGTCAACGCCATCCAGGTTCAGCCCTTCCATGGCTTGCCAGACCATCTGTGCCTCGAGGTGGCAAATGCCGCCTGTGACGATCTGCAGGGCATCACCGCCTACCGCACGCAGCCGGTCGGCATCGCGCTCGGTTTCCAGGTCGCCCACCAGGATTTTGATGTTGGCCTGATCGCCTATGCGTTTGATGGTTTCCTGCAGCAAGGTGGTTTTGCCACTGCCGGCGGAAGAAGTGATATTGAGGAGAAGGATATTTTGTTCCGCCATCCGTTTGCGGATGCTCTCGGCGACAAAGTCGTTGGCCTTCAGGAGGTGCATCGTCGTGTTGTCACAAGTCACTGTGCCCCTTGCGGCTTTGGAGGACCGTTGAATCTTTTGCATGTTTTTTGTTTGCTTTTGCTTGTATCCTTACAAGGTACGGATTGAGATAGAATAAAAAAAGCAGAACCGCCGCAAATCTCTTCGTTCCTATGCCAGAGCCTGTGTATGTCCAATTAAAATTCTGAAAGCCAGCCTGCCAGCATAGCCGTTAAAGGCTTAAACCTATGGGAATTAAAGGCTTAAGGCAGATCGAAAGGACAGCCTGAGGCGAATTGTTGAATTTCGGCCACTTTTTTACGTGGAGCGCACCGCTGCCGGTTCTGCGAAGTGGATGCGGTGAATAAGCAGCTCGGTCCCGCTGACTACATCGCTGCTCGGCCGGCCGCAGGAACAGGCAAATTTATAGTTCTTCACCGGGGAGTTCTTGTCACAGACCGGGCAGTAGACTTCAACAGGGACGGTTTCGATATTCAGGGTGGCCGTTTCGTATTTGCCCTCTGACTGGGTTACGGCGGCAAAGGCATTCTGCAGGAGCGTAGGCTCTACGTTAGACAGCAGCCCCACCTTGAGGTCCACGGCTTGCAGGCGGCTGAGCTCTTCGGCATCGAACTCCGCCTCCAGCGTATTGAAAACAGTGCGTATGAGTGATATTTCGTGCATGGTCGTCCAGTCTTTTAAGCGTAAGCGGAGCGCAGTTGCTCCAGTTCTTTGAGGTGGGCGGCGGCTTCCTCACGAAGGGCGTCATCCGTAGCGAGCCGGGCGGCTTCCTCTGCCTTTTCCACCATATCCTGATAGCGGGCTTCGTCGAGTTTGTCTTCCTCCATGCCCAGGTGCCACTGTGCGTTGAGGAAGTTGAGCAGGATCAGGCAGCGTTCTGTGGGGAATTCCGCAGCGGTGCGTACGCTCAGGGCTTCCTGATAGTAGAAAATGGCTTTTTCGAAATTGTCCGACAGCTTGGCCTGCGGGTACTTCGTCAGGGCGTTGCCGTAGTGGTTGCATACGGTCGCATAGGCAAAGGGGTGGGTATCCTTTTGGTAAATGTCCAGCGCTTCCCGGAAAGCGGAGGAAGAGACCCCTGCCCAGATGCTTTTCTTTTTCACTTCATCGGGGATGTCCGCGTAGATGATGCCAAGGTGGTGCTGAATGTCGGCGTAGACTTCGGGGGCTTCTGCCCGGGTGAAGGTCTGCACGGCTTTTTGGAAACTCTCGGCTGCCGGGCGGTAAAACTGAGGGTTATTGGCTTGTGCCCAGGCCAGCAGGAGTATGCCTTTGCGGTAGTTGGCTTCGGCAGCGAGTGGGTGCAGCCCTTCGCGTTCAAATACGGCCAAAGCTTTGTTGTAGCAGCCGTGGCTTTCGGACCAGTTTTCACTGAACTGTGCTACCTGTCCGGCTTCCAGCAGCAGCAGCGCTTGTTCTACGGCACGGTCTTGCCTTTCGTAATGGGCAAGGACATCGCGCATCATTTGCTGCAGGGCCTTTAGCTTGTCCGTAGGGTAGGGCGGGACCAGGTGCTGCGCCCAAATTTGACAGCGGGTACGCTGCAGTTCCATCCGGGCATCTG
Organism: bacterium; assembly: GCA_024742755.1. GTDB lineage: Bacteria > Bacteroidota > Bacteroidia > Chitinophagales > Saprospiraceae > Phaeodactylibacter. Next base: position 32,582 of record JANSXW010000038.1, read on the forward strand.
TTGAAATGTCGGGATGAAGGGCTACATTGATCACCCGGTCGGCATCCTCGCGGGCACCGCTGTCGAGCAGCAAAAGGGCAAAATGCTGGGCAGTGAAGGCCCGGTATTCCTCATTAGGGGCGCACTGCAATGCTTCCAGGTAAAAGTACTTAGCTTTATTGAGGCTGGGGGTATCCAGCGCGGAGCTGTAGTGCAGTACGACGGCCTGATTGTGCATGATCCGGTACTCTTCAAAGGGGGAGTAGGAGGAGGGGAGCTCCTCCGGGCGGACCTCAATGCCCTGCTGCAGGCGGTTGATGATGTCGAGCTCCAGGTACAGGCTGTGGTTATGCGCGCTGAGCAGTGCCTGACAGCGTTCGAAGTTGTTGAGGCGTGCATAAAGCAATCCTAAAAAGTTGGGCCCGTCCAGGTCTATGGCTTCCGGCAGCAAATAGGGCGGATAAATATTATGCCAGTCGATACCGGTATAGATTTCACCCTTTCGGATCATCAGGCTATGCGCATTGGCCGCCGGTCGTTCTTCCAGGAGATCAACCAGGCGGACGAGCTCTTCCAGGCGGTTTTCCTGCCGGAGAAAGCCCCGGAGCTGCTCGTGGATATCAGTTGGTGCATATACGGAAAGCATCCCATTCAGATTTTAGTGTGCCGCGGGCGTCCTTGCGGATGCCACGCTGCAGAATTTTTGCGTAAGTCAGTGCTTTTTGTTCGGAGTAGTACACGTCAATTTTGCGGGTTATGAACCGCATGGCGTTGCGTACATCCACAAAGACCATCGTCAGGTGCCAGGCACTGTTTCTGGCTTGCAGGCTATAACGGACTTCGGTGTCCATCAGCCAGGCTTCCTCGGTCAGCAGGTCGAGGGGCGTGTCCGGAGCGGGCCGCTCAGCCTCCTCCACAACCCTCAGGCTCGGGGTGATGAACATATCAGAGGCTTACGTTCAGTACGCCCAGCCCCTCCTCAGCTTCGTAGGGCAGCGTCCGGTCTTCGCCCGGTATGCTGTGGTCGATGAGCAGTTCGTGCAGGGCAATGCTTCGGTTGCCTCTTGCGTCCCCGGCTTTCAGCAAGTGCTGCTTGGATTTGTGCAGCTGCCGGAACAGCTTGTCCTCCGCGCCTGCAATCAGCAGGGAGCGCTTTGGAGGGTAATACACCAGGTGCACATTGAAAGTATGGCCAAAAATACGGTCGGCAATCGTAGCCGGGATGACGAGGTGGGCGGCCCGAAGGCGTACCGCTGCCTGCTCCTGCTGCTGCGTTTCCCGCATTTGCCGCTGTAGTGCTGAAGGCGGAATAAACATAACTTCTATTCGTTTTGCAGTCTTTCTTTTAATAAGGTGATGACCCGGTCGGCTCCTGCTTTGGCTTCGTCAGACATACCTACATTAAACCGGGTGTCTTCTACACTGATGAGGTAGACTTCCACCTCAGCGGGATAGTCATCGCCAAGGATTTTGCGGGCGTAGGACAATGCCTGATGCCACTTCAGCCCGTGCAGGAATACCAGTGGGTCTTCTTCGATCTGTGCTTCAACTTCAGATGCCGGCAGCCGGTATACGGTCCCGGTGGCTTCACCAGTATTGACCACGGCGTCTACCAGGATGATCCGCTCATGGGCTTTGAGCTGGAAAAGGACTTCAAAGGCGGAGGTGCCCATATCAAAGACCTGGCACTTTTCCACGCCTTCAAGGGCTTCCTGAAGCTGCTGCGCTACGTAAACGCCTACGCCATCATCTGCCCGGACAGGGTTGCCAAAGCCGAGGATCGCAGTGCTTACGGGTAAGGTTTGTACCATAGTGGAGGTTCGTTTTTCTTACAGATTGGGATAGCCCGGGCTATGATGCTACAGCCCGGGCCTGCCCTAAAAGTGCGTCGCTATCGGTTTTAGTTAAAATGACTTGTTGCGGGGCATCGCATGGCTGCAACCGGCGAATGATCCGGGTTGCGTTCATTGGTGCCCCGGCAGGGCAAGTCTAAAGTTTGAATTTAGCGAGTTGCTTACCAGACTTATTGTCGTGTGCATGCACCGTACAAACCAGGCAGGAGTCAAAGGAACGGGCTACCAGTCCAACTTCCACCGGATCGTGCGGGTCTTCGATTTCCGTGCCTTCCAGGGCGGCTTCGATCGGGCCGGGATTGCCTTCCGAGTCATTCGGGCCGACATTCCAGGTGGTCGGCGCAATGATTTGGTAGTTCTCAATCACGCCATCCTTGATCTTGATCCAGTGTGCAAGCGCACCGCGGGCAGCTTCCGTAGCGCCCCAGCCGATGCCGTCTTTCTCTTCCGGCTTGATGTAGAACTCATCGTCCAGGTTGACCTGACTGAGCCAGTCGTTGATCATTGTATACAGTCGTGGCGCTTCGTGTACCCGTGCCAGGCTCCGGGTGAAGACCGAAGGCCCCATCTTTTCCATAATATCCGCAAAGAGCGGGTCTTTGATCTGATGATCTGTATTGGCAGGGTTAGCCGCCATGATCACCCTTGCAAGCGGGCCGGCCTCGGCAGCATGCTGCATGAAGCGGGGCGCTTTGGACCAGCTGTACTTACCGTCAAAGTCGGTGTGCTCCAGGGTAGTGGAGTTGATGGATGCATCCGGTGCCGGTTCATCGAATGGGTGCAGGGCATTGGCCTGATTTTCGTACCAGGCGTGCTTCACGTGCTCTTCCACCATTTTCTGATCGGCATCGTAATATTTTTGGCCGTCCCAGAAGCCTGCCGGGCTGATGAGGGCCGGGTTGCGCCCTTCGATGGTCGGCTTGTTGTAAAGGTCTTTGTGCAGGTAGGTGCCCCAGGCCAGGAATTTGCCTACGCCCTGCCCGAACTTATCGAGCCCGAATTCAATGCCGGCACGCAGGAAGAGGCCGAGGTCGCTGTTGCGGTGGCTTTCGTTTTCTTCCAGCCATTCCATCATGTCATCCCAGCTCTGAATTTGCAGGTAGCGCTCGATGGAGCAGCCCAGCCATACCGGCTCGAGCCAGTCGTTGCGGAACTGATTCATGATGGCATGTGCCCGGGTGATGTCCTTCAGGGTAGGGGCGCACATCACGCCGCCCGGCACCATATAGCTCGAGTGTGGCCATTGCCCGCCAAAGAGGGCATACACCTCCACGGGGCGGCCGCTCGCAGTCACGCCTTTCTGGAAAGAAGTGCCCACATAGGCAGCAAAGCGCTTGACGACTTCATCGTACAAAGGCTTATTGGCAAATTTCTTATTCGCAAGGTCGGTCGCAAAGATGGCGTAAAACCAACGCGGAATACTTTGGATGGTCTCGGTCGCCTGCCCGATAGCCCGTAGCAGGAGTGCGTTGGGCGGCAAAGTGGTGCCCCATGCCGTGTCCAGTGCAGACGAAGCAGAGTACAGGTGAGAGCCCCCGCAAATGCCACAGGCACGGGGCGTCACGATCAGGCCCGACTGCGGGTCTTTGCCTACGAGGATCTTTTCGAAACCCCGGAACATCGCGGCCTGCGTGTGCGCACGGGTGACCCGGCCATTTTCCATATAGACTTTAACGTCCAGGTCGCCTTCTACCCGGCCGACCGGAGATATGTTGAGTTCTTTAACTTGAGTCATTTTTAGCTTACAATTTTGACAATAACTAGATTGAGATTAGGGATGGACACCACAGCGTAAGGTATCACTGCAGCGTGCCCAACATCCGGCGCGGAGCGCTACTTTGAAGTCTCGAAGTGCTCCTTGTTCACGCCCATCACGTTCTCGAGGGTGCCCATGACCTTCTCGAAGCCAGCCCGGCTGTAGTAAGCCAGTTTGTTGGTGCCGGCAGGGGTATCCTGTGGCAGGAAGCCGAGGTACTTCAGCGTCTTAAAGACACTGCCCTTCTTGAGGTCGTGGTGCGGGAAGCCCGGTTCGGTACAGCCCAGGCAGGGGTGGTTGGCCCGGGTCTTGCTCGACTGCCGGTTCCAAAGGATGCGGTTACAGCTCGCCCGGGTCATTGGTCCGCGGCAGCCTACTTCGTAAAAGAGGCAGCCTCCGCGTTTGCCGAAGTGGCCGTCTACCTTTTGCGCAAAGCTGATGGCGTTGGGGCAGCCGTTTTGTACAAAGTCGGTGAAGAAAGTCTTGGGCCGGTGGAATTCGTCCAGCAGTACATCCCCGATACGGCCGGTAGCGATGGCTACGAGGATCTGCGTGACCCAGTCCGGGTGAGCCGGGCAGCCCGGGATATTGATGACCGGCAAGCCACCTTTGGATTTGAAGTCAGGGCCGAGGTAGCCCCCTTTTGCTTCCTTATGGAATTGCATGCCCGTAGATTCGCTTGGGTTGGGCGGTACGGCAGGAATGCCACCCCAGGTCGCGCAGTCGCCAATAGCGACAACGAACTGAGCAGCGTCCGAGAGCTCCTGCACCCAGTCTTTCATGGGGCGGTCCGCAAAATAATTCATTTTGCCAGTCCCGTCAGGGCCCTCGACGACGGAGCCTTCAAAAACGAAAATGTCGAGTTGTGTTTTGCCGGAGATGCAGTCATTCATTAAGTCGGTAACCTGATGCCCGATTTCCAGGCCAACGGTAGGGTGCCACAGAATGTTGATGCCAAAATCGACGATAAGCTCTACAACGGTGGGTTCTTCGGCATTCAGGAAGGACATGGTGTTGCCACTACATGCTCCGCCCTGTAGCCACAGGATGTTTGCCATGCTTGCTAATGTTTTTGTTTGTTTAAGTACTTCGAAGTGAAGACAGGACGTCAACTGAGGCTTTGCAAACTTAGCAGCCGGCCAGGTCGCCGGTCCTATGGGTGGCGGGGGCAGGTTAGCGATAAATTGGCAAGAAATTGAAGTTTATCTCCTCACTTTTGAAGGCGGGTAATCAAAAGAACTAATGCCTATTGAGTTACTCAGGAATAAATGTATGGAAAAAAGGCGATTAGAAAAAATTTTCTAACTCAATGGAGCTGCTTTAGCGCTATTTGTATTTTTTCTAAATAACTGTTAAGGGTCAGTAGAATAGATCATAAGGGGATTGCAGCATCTGTTCGTACTCCTGATGGCCAAGCTTGGTGAACAGCGGGATGAGCAGGTTCCAGACCGCCGTTTTATACGCCTGAAGGCCGGGCAGTGCTGCGGCCCGTACCATCTCCTGTGCCATATAGTGGGTACTTGTGGCCCAAAGCTGCAAGGCCAGGCCGGCATGACAGCCCGGGCGGGGTTCCGGGGTCATCACTCCCCTTGAGGTATTGAACTCCAGGATTTGCAGCCACTGCTGTACTTCGGTTTCGATGTGTTTTTGGTACTCGGCTTGTACCTCAGGGAAGGCGCGGGTCACCTCCAGGGTGTCGAGGTAAAAGAAACGATAGGTTTGCTGATGCTGAAATACGGCCTCCAGCAGATGGTCGATGTTGTCGAAAAGGGGGACGATACGGAATTCCCGCAGCAGCTCAATCTGTTCCGTTTCCAGCTTTTTGTAAAGCCCGAGTACAATGGCCTGCTTGTTGGGGAAGTGGTACGCCAGGTTGCCCACGCTTTTGCCCGCTTCATCGGCGATATGCTGCAGGCGCACATTGACCATGCCATCAGCATTGAAGCACTTCAGGGCAGCGGACAGTATTTTTTCTTTGGTGGACATAGGCTAAGCACATGCATAGTTGTGGGGCAAAAATAGGCTTCCCTGGGAGATTCTTTAGTATTAGCTCCTCATTTCCTTTAGAGGACAAAAAATCTATGTTGATGTGTGTATGTTTAATTTTTTTGATAACTTTGACGTGTTAATTAATCAAAAAAGTTATAAAATGAAAATTAAACCCTTGTTTTTAGCGCTGGCATTTCTAACCTGCAGCACACTTGGTGCTCAGGAGCTGCTCCATCCCATCTTTTCGTTTTCTCAGAAGAAAGACTCTTACATTACGATGAAGGATGGTACCGAGCTGGTGGGCCGTATCACAGGTTTGAAGCGGAAGAAAGGCCTGATTCAGGAAATCAAGTATAAAGGAGAAGATGGCAAGAAAGTGAAAATCAGCCCTGATAACATCAAATTCATGTACGTGCAAGCTACGGCAGCGGATAATTTCGGCAATGCGGTGGACAAGATGACCGATACGCAGCGCTGGGGCGAGGAAGAAGTTGAGGATGAACTTATAAAAGAAGGTTACTCCTACTTTGAAAATGCGGAAGTGTTGGTCAAAAAGAAAAAACGTACCCTGCTGATGCAGCTGCTGAACCCGCATTTCAGCTCCAAAGTGAAAATCTACCACGATCCATTTGCTAAAGAGACTACATCTTTGGGAGTAGGTGGCCTGACGATGGTAGGGGGAGACGAAAAGTCTTACTACGTACAGTTTGGTGAGGATACCGCTTTCAAGCTGGAGAAAAAGCACTACCGCAAACGCTTTGAAGGCCTTTACAAAGATTGCCCTGATGTAGCGAGCAAGTACGGTGAAAACATTCAGTGGGGCAACCTGGTAGAACACGTTATTGCCTACACAAAATGTTCTGGCTCCTAAATCTTGCTTTTCAAAACGCTGATATTTTCAATCATCCCGAATCGAGGTGTCCGCCTGATTCGGGATGATCGTTTTAGGAGGGGCTTTAATTCAACTGCATGGGCACTTCCATCAGCAGTGCCCGGGCATTGCTGTCGGCTTTAAGCGTCAGTTCATCCGTCTCCCACACGCCCATGCCATCTCTTTGGCGGAGGGCCTGCCCGTTGATGGTCACATCGCCTTCGATGACGAAAGTGTAGACGCCATTAGCGGGATCTTTAAGCTTATAGGTGGTTTCAAAACCGGGCTCCAGCCTGCCCATGTGGAACCAGGCGTTCTGGTGCACCCATACGCCATCGTCTTCCGGGTTGGGCGAGAGTACCTGTGCAAGTTGATTGTGCAGTTTGTCCGGGTCGAGGGTGATCTGATCGTAACGGGGCGTTACGCCCTTTTGATTAGGAAAGACCCAAATCTGCAGGAACTTCACAGGCTGATCGGCATTTTTGTTGTACTCGCTGTGGTAAATACCGGTGCCTGCGCTCATCACCTGCACGTCGCCCTGACGGATGACAGTGGTGTTGCCCATGCTGTCCTTGTGCTCCAGGTCCCCTTCCAGCGGTATGGAAATGATCTCCATATTATCGTGCGGGTGGGTGCCAAAGCCACGGCCCTCGCTGACCACGTCATCGTTGAGCACCCTAAGCACTCCGAAGTTCATCCGGTCCGGGTTGTAGTAGCCGGCGAAGCTGAAAGTATGATGGGAGTCGAGCCAGCCATGATTGGCGTGGCCGCGGGTATTGGCTCTATGGATTACGGTTTTCATGATCTTTGAATGTTTGATTTACTGCAAAAATCAGGGTTATGAACACCTTATGCGATGTAGAAACCGAAGGGATACCTATAAAAAGTTCGGATTCCGATGGTTAAACACCAGATGCAGGCCGGTGTTGTCAGCACGCCTCCTAATCATGGGGCAACGTTTGAGCGAGCCGCCGATTTTAAACCTCCCCGGCTACCAAAGGCTCCATATGAAGCAGGTGGTTGCGCAGGAGTGCTTCCAGTGAATCCTCTTGGTCAATTTGCAGTGCCGACCTGAGGCGGTAGCGGGCCATCTCCACCGCTTTGACGCTTACTGAGAGGATTTCCGCAATTTCCTTATTGCTCATGCCCAGGGCAATAAGCATGGCGTACCGCAGCTGTTTGTCGGTAAGGTTCGGGATGTCCCGGATCAGGGAGCGGGAGAAATCAGGGTAGAATAGCTGAAATTCTTTTTCGAATTGGGGAAGAATATCTTCTTCCATAAATATCTGGTGAATTTTCCGCTCCAGGTAGTCCGGGCGTTTGTGGTACCTGGCAATAGCTTCGCTGACTTTTGGTTTGAGCCGGGCGGCCCAGAGGCTTTTGTCCAGCACTGCTGTTTTCTGGTACTCCAGTTGCTGACGGGTTTGCTGTTGCTCCTGAGCGAGGCGTTTGTTGCGTTCGCGTATGGCTTCCTGCTTAGATTTTGACCGTTGGCGGTATTGCCAGTAGTTAAAGCCTAATAGCAATAGCGTAAGGGCACTAAAGGCTGCCGCCCAGGTGTAGTAAAGCGCTTTGCGTTCTGCCAGTTCTGCCCGCACCAGCGAAAGGCTCTCCCGGGCTGCGGCTTCTTCGGCACGGGTCCGGTACTCCTTTACTTCGTAAGCCACCGCAATATCCTCCGCAGCCCGGTTTTGGTCATGCTCCTGTTGTTCCAGCAAAGCATCGACATGCCGGGTTTGGTACCGGTAGGCGTTTTCCCATTGGCTGGTGTTCTGGTAGAGTGCTGCCAGGGCTTCGTAAAACAGTGCCCGGTTGGCGGGAAAGGAGTCTTCAGGTATATGGCTAAGCCCTTCTTTGTAGAGCGCTTCAGCTTCGACCTCCTGTTTGGAAAGTTCATGGTACCGCCCTGCCCAATAGAAGTGTTCAAATAAAGGCGGTATGCCGAGCTCCTGATAATGCGCGGAGACCGCATCAAGGATCGGTTTCATTTTTTCGGTCGCATTCTGCTGCGCGTACAATTCCAATAAATAATAATAAAGCTCTTCCTGATTGACATCAAAATTCATTTTGTCGCCAAGCAGCTTTTTCAGGTGCTGTTCAGCCAGCTCCAGTTCCCCGGTCTGAAGATACGCATAGCCGATACTGCTATGCAGCAACCTTTCAAGATACGGGTAGTCGATGTGCGCTATGGAGTCAACTAATGGCTCAAGGACCTCAAGGGCCCGTTGGTGCTGCCCCCGGATATTATGCACGACTCCTATGTTGTGCCGGATCATAAGCCGTCTGCCGGTAGAATGCTGGGTGGTATCCCGGATACTGTATTCGAGGGCCGTTGAAAAATGGGCAAGGGCGTTGCCCGGCATCTCCAGTTCAACGTAACAGACACCCATCGTTGCGAAGGTATTGGCAATTACAAAAGGGCGGCCATCCCAGTCCACTGCGTCGAGGGCTTTTTGGTAATACTTCAGTGCTTCATGGTAATTGCGTTGAAACAATTCTGTATTGCCCAGGGTGGCCAGGTTTGCGGGAAGTGCTTCGGGGTTGTCGGTCAAAAGGCTGTCCTGCCCAATGGCTAGCAGGATGTAAGCCCGGGCGGAGTCAAACTTGCCTACATTATTATAGTACTGCCCCATGAAGTTGTAAAAGAGCTGTTTGTGCTCAGGGGTCGTCAGGTGATTGTCCCGGTAATAGTCGATGAGGCAGAGGAAGCGCTCCTCCTCCTCGCGCATAAGGTCATAGAGCTGAATGATGAGCTCCTTGGGGGGCTTTTCTGAAATATTTTCTTCTTCCAGCCAGTTTGCGCAGTCTTTAACGGCCCAAAGATTAATAGAAAACAGCAACGCCAACAGCGTCAGGTGTAATGGGGAATTCAACGGTTTCATGTTTGCCGGGGTTTGGTAGATAGTGGGTTAAATGTATGTCTTACAGGGGGTTGTGTTGCAATGTAGAGGAGCTGTATCGTTAGATTAAAAAGGAAATTGTTGATTTTCCAAACATACCTCCTTACCATGCGTAAAAGAAATCCAACAGCTACCGCACAGACAAAATATGTTATCTTTTTTAATTGAGCAAACGCAACCTTAATTAAGCCTGCTCAATACATTGAAGGATACGCTTTCTACATACCATAAACCGAAAAAGAATTTTTGTGCATTTATCAGTACGGATACCTGCTGTTTGAAGGCAGGTATCTTTTCAACACTATGAACTCATGCCGACAGGGCTTGCCCCTGATTCTTTTTTCTTCCAATCCTTTGCTTGTTTTTCTCAATCAGGCAAATAAACACATTAGCGATTGGGAGCAAACGTCTGAGTTTCAACAACAGGTTCCCCTTTGACCTAAAAATGACGGCCTACTTCTTTTTACAGAAGTAGGCCGTTCATTTTCCTTGTCTTGTAAAAATTTTATTGTTACCTTTGCCGGGCAATTTTGCAGCCCTGTTAGTCAGGGCTGTGGCTTTGCCAATCAATTTGATTATTTTTTCACCAAACGGGCCGTATGTTTTCGCCCTCAATTTTATAGTTCGTACATGATCATCATCAACGTAAAAGAAGGAGAGTCTATTGACCGGGCGCTGAAGCGCTACAAGCGTAAGCACCGTAATGTTGGCGTAATCAAGGAATTGCGTAAGCGCAAGCAATTCACAAAGCCTTCCGTTGAGCGCCGGCACGAAGTGCTTAAGGCTCGCTACAAGCTGGAAAAGCAGAGAGACCTGGGATAATTTCCGCAGACAGCCTGCTGTCTGTTTGATGTCCACTCTTCTGTTCTGCTTCAGTTTGGAAAAGAACCGAATCCTACTATACCTTAGCATAAGAAAAGGTTTCAGGCGAACTTATCACCTGAAACCCTTTCGCGTTTTATAAAGCATAGACTGCCTTTGATCTTACCTCACCACCTGTAGGTCGCCTTCAAAAAGGACGACGACTCCATCAATGAATTCCACTTTCGCAAAGTAGGCATACACGCCAATCTGAGCGGGCTCTCCCTTAAACGTGCCATCCCATCCGAACTCGGGCGCATTAGGCGGGAAGTTTTGCCCATCGTAAACCATGCCACCCCAGCGGTTGAAGATCTTGAGCTCCTGTACACGCCGGGCGCCCGGCCCTGCATACACCGTGAAGGCATCGTTTCTGCCATCCGTATTTGGTGAAAAGGCGTTGGGAATAAACACCGGGCGGTTCTTGATTACACGCACGGTGACAGAGTCAACGGCCAGGCAGCCATTCTCATCGGTAACCGTGAGCGTGTACAAAGTGGTGTTTACCGGATTGGACGCCGGATCTTCGCAATCGACACAGGAAAGGGAGTCGGGCGGCATCCAGCTGTAGGAAACATTGGGGTTGGAGACGGTTGCATCTATTTGCCCGCTGTAGCCAAGCTCAATACGGATGTCCTCTCCTGCATCTACAATAAGCTCCGGGGGCTGAGATACGCTGCCCTGAATGCTGGCCAGGCAACCATTGGCGTCCATCACTACAAAGGTGTAATTGCCGGCCGCCAGGTTTTCAAAGCTCGGGGCTAACTGAAAGATTTGCCCGTCTGAACTGAACTCATAAGGCGGTACCCCTCCCGTGCCTTCCAGTACAACGATGCCCGTCGTATCGCCAAAGCAGAGGACGTCCTGAATGTCCAGTATGGAAAGTTCAAGCAGTGGGGGCTGTGTGATCGTCGTGTCAGCAGAAGCCACACAACCATTGGCATCCGTAACGGTATAGCTGTAGGTGCCTTCTCCCAGCCCTCTGATGGTGGCTTCGGCCGAGCCCGTACTCCATTGTATACTGTACGCTCCGGTGCCGCCTTGCGGGGTAGCCGTAATGATGGCATCCGCCTCTCCAAAACAGCTGATGCCCTGCACGTCCAAACCAGCAATCAGCGGTGGCGGGTCTTCCAGGACAATCGTGAAGGTGCCTTCGCACAGATTGGCGTCAAGGGCATCAACAGTATAGGTGCCGGCACTAAGACCTCCTATAGAGTTGGTGTTTACAAAGCCATTCCCATCGTTGAAGTTGTACTGATACGGCGGTTGCCCATTGGCAATATTGATGGTGATGGCACCATCGGAGAAGCCTGTACAGGATGGGTTGACGATTCCGGGCTGCGCAGGGTCAAGCAGGAGCTCGAGTTCCCTTACCGGAATGGTCAGTTCTGTGATACAGTTGTTGCCATCGCGGATGACCACCTCGTAGTCGCCCACAGGCAGGTCAGTTAACGTATTGTCATTGCCAAAGGGCTGCCCTTCCCAACTGTATTCATAGGGGGGCGTGCCGCCGGTCAGCTGCAACTCAATGCCGCCATCGGTGCCTCCATTACAGGTAGGCATGGTGATGAGGGTGTCCACGTCAAGTGGGGGCGGGCTGTTGACGGTGTACGTCAGAACAGAGTCACAGGTATAGTCATCAGTGATGGTCACCGTATAATCTCCCGGAGGAAGGTTGCTCAAGCCTGGTGTTTCGTCGCCTGTACTCCAGTTGAATACATAAGGTGGGACTCCTCCGGTAACGTTGAGGTTAATGGTGCCGGTACTGTCATCTGGACAAAGGACATCAGCGATTGCTTCGTCTATATTGAAGTTGCTCTCGCAGCATTGCACATAGATCGTCTCCACATGCGATACAATACAACCATCGTCAGTCAGCACCCGCAGCAGGACACTTTTCAGCCCCGGGCTGCCATAGGTAACCTCGTGCGGCCCCTGTCCGGTAGCCGTTGCCGGGCTGGCATCTTCGCCGAAGGTCCATTCCCAGCCACTAAGCCCACCGATAAAACTGGACTCGTCCACGAATGTGATGCTGCTTTCCAGGCAGAGGGTATCAAGTTCAGGCTCTGTCCTGAATTCCGCCTCAGGGCCGAGAAAGGTGCCTGTGCCACCAAATTCGACCGTGAAACCATTGCCGGACTGGCTAAAATTATTGACGACGAGCGCATAGCTTACCCCGGCCTCCATCTCAATTGGCGCAACAAAATTATCATCTCCGGGGTCGCAGCCACAGTTCTCGCTCGTATCCTCCTCTCCGTCTGCGAGGCCGGTTGCGCCGGTACAGGGCTCCCATACATTAAAGCTGGCCCCCACCACTTCCCCGGATGCCATGCACCGCAGGTCGAACTTTTCATCGCAGTTGTTAATGCCATTAGGCAGTTGGTAAAGAATAAAGTCAAGATCGTCTGCCGGATTGAGTGGGGTGAGGGAAAAGGTGAGCGAACCGGGTTCATCGCAAGTCCATTTGTACCACGCGGAGCCGCTTTCGCTCAGTGGGCAGGAAAAGGTGGAACAGGCTACGTCACCGATTTCGTTGGGATTACTACCGACTCCAGTGACCTGTTCAACGGTGAAAGGAGATTTGTCGCAGAGGATCACCCCGGTATTGCAATCGCTGGAGGGATCGGGGATGTCATTGTAGTTGTTCACACAAAGCTGAAAGGTGCCCTGATTGCCGCCCCGGGCCCCGACTTGTATGTAGTAGGTCTGCCCAATCTCCAAGGGCCCGGCAAAGAGCTGCCCGCTGCCCACGCCAATGGCATCCGAGAAGCAGCCAATCTCCGTGAGCGTGCCACATTCGCCGCTGTAGACAGCAAACTGCGGGTTTTGCAGCGTACCGCCATTGCTTTGCCCGGTAGCGCCCGCTACGCTGACATTCACAGTAGTGGCTTCGGCCACAAAGGAAAACCAGACATCAAAGTTGGCCTGGTTATTCGGAAAACAACCGGTGGTGAAGCCGGAGTCTTCAAAGCCAGCATTGGTATAGGCGCCGCCTTCCGAGCACCAACTGCTTACATTGGGCAGGTTGGTAGCCGAATTGCAATCCTCGCCCTGCGCGAGCATAGACAATGGCATCAGCAGTATGATAAAGCAAAACAGGCTATGTATTCTCATTACTTAGGTTTGTGTTATCGGGTAAGGAGGACATCCGACTGGAACCGCCTCACTGTACCATCAATAAATTGCCCTTCAATAATACAGGTATATACACCGATGGGCATGGGCTGGTTCTTCGCACGGCCATCCCATTCTAAAACGGCATTTTGGGCATTTGGATTTTGCGCCTCGAAAATCAGCCCGCCCCAGCGGTCGAAAACCTGTATGTAGAGCCATCGCTCCAGCGCCGGGCCACCCTGAGGCGCCCAGGTATCATTAATACCGTCGTTGTTGGGTGAAAAAGCGTTGGGCAGATAGGCCGGATACCTTAACAGGATGCCCAAATTTACGGAATCGGTTATACTGCAGCCTTTGTCATCGGTGATTTCCACCTGGTAGGTCATGGATTGTGTGGGCTGAACGGCTTCAGGGGCGGCACAGTCAGTACAGGATAAAAGATCGGGTGGCGACCAAAGGATGGATGGCTGGACCGCATTGGTCAGGGCCCGAAGCCGGGCATTATCCCCCAAAACGATAGGGCCGTTGGAGGAAAGCATCAGGGTAAGGCGTTCGGGGCCCGTGACAGTCGCATCGGCTGTGGTGAGGCAATCGCGGCTATCGGTCACTGTGATGCTGTAGGAGCCCGCGGCGAGGTTGGGGAAAGCCGGATCGCTCTGTGCAGTTGAACTGCCGAATTGGTAAAGGTAAGGCGGTTGCCCCCCACTGGCTACCACGGACAGGTACCCATTTTCATCGCCAAAGCACAATGGCCCTGCTATGGAGTCGATAGATGCGGTAACCGGCTCAGGGTCTGCCATTTCGTAGGAGGCAAGGGCGGTACATCCATTGAGGTCGGTAAGGGTCAGCGTGTAGATGCCGGGCGGCAAAGCTTCCCGTTGTGCGGCATTGCTCCCATTTTCCCATGCATAGGTGTAGGGCGGCGTGCCTCCGGAGGGCGCAGCCAAAAGCGCGCCATCGGCGGCCCCTGTGCAGGAAATGGCAGTGGGTTGCAGCCCGGCCTCCAATGGGGGCGGGTCTGCCAGCTCAATGATGAATTGGCCTTCGCATAGATTGGCATCCAGCACATTGATCGTGTAGGTACCGGATGCAAGCTGGTTCAGGGCATTCGAGGGTACGTAGCCGTTCCCGTCATTGAAATCAAACTGATAGGGTGGGAGCCCATTGGCGATAACCAGTGTGATTTGACCGTCGCTCCGCCCAAAGCAGGATGGCGGTGCAATATCGGTCACCTGAGGGTCGAGTACGAGCTGCAGCTCCTGCAGGTTGATCTCAAGCGTGTCCAGGCAGCCCAGGCTGTCCTGAATGGCTACGGTGTAAAGCCCTGCGCTTAAGTTGCTGAGCGTGTTGTTGTTGCTGAAGGGCATGCCTTCCCAGGCGTAGGAAAAGGGCGGGGCGCTGCCGGTGACTTCCAGTGTGATACTGCCGTCCACGCCGGCATCGCAACTGGGCAAACTCAGCAGCGTATCCACCACAAAAGGCTGGGCAGCCGGCACTTCAAAGGTGCGTATGGCCTGGCATTCTGAGGTATCGGAAAGGGTCACGCTGTACAGGCCTGCGGCGAGCCCTGTCCTGGGGTTGCTGTTGGAACCATCCTCCCACGTGATGAAAAAGGGCGGCCCGTTCGGGCTTTCAATATCCAGCCCAATGCTTCCGTCGCTATCGCCCGGGCAGGAGGGGGGCACCGGGGTGGCGCTGACCTGGAAGTTATCGGTGCAGCAAAGCACTTCTATGGGGAGGATTTCAGTGGAAGTACAGCCCTGCGCCGTGGTGGCGCGCAGGAGCACCAGTTGTGTGCCGGAAGTGCTAAATGCCACATCGTGCGGTCCCGGGCCCGAAGCAAAGGCGGGAGTGGCACCATTGCCAAATTCCCATTGCCAGTCCACTACATTGGAGCTGCCCGGCGGGTTCAGCCCCACGAAGGTCAACAAGCTGTCCTGGCAGACTTCATCGGCTTCGGCTGCGAGGCGCTCCTCTCCACCCACAAAGCTGGCCGTGCCCCCAAATTCCACTTCAAAACCGATGGTCGTCTGCGAAAAGTTGTTGACCATCAGCCCGTAGGTGACGCCTTCCTCCATTTGAACCGCTGCCAGAAAATTGTCGTCTCCCGGGCCGCATCCCGGTGCCTCAGAAAGGTCCGTTGCGGTATCGTTGAGCCCGGTAGGGCCAATGCAGGAGGAGGCCATGCAACGGAGCACCGTCTTCCCGGAGCAGTCGCCTGGCCCGTTCGGGAATTCATAAAGGACAAAATCGAGGTCGTCGGTCTCATTGATGGGCGTAAGCGCGAAAGTCAGGCTCCCCGACTCAGCAGCGGTCCAGACAAACCAGGTGGAAAAGGTCTCTACTGGCAGCCCGGCAATATTCAGGCAGTCAGCGTCATCCGCTTCACTCGGGTCGTTGCCACCATCGGTGACCTGCGGTATGACAAAAGGAGCCTGATTGCAGAGCACGGCGGCCTGTGGGCAATCTGAGGTAGCGGTGATTGCTCCGGAGTAGTTGTTGAGGCACAGGGAGAAATTGCCGATAGCCACCCCCTGTACTTGC
>JANSXW010000295.1 GCA_024742755.1 bacterium
AGCGCCCAACAATGGCTACATGCC
Organism: bacterium; assembly: GCA_024742755.1. GTDB lineage: Bacteria > Bacteroidota > Bacteroidia > Chitinophagales > Saprospiraceae > Phaeodactylibacter. The sequence goes on from JANSXW010000295.1 coordinate 25, forward strand.
ATGCCGGTAGAAATCTTCGAGAGGAAAATGGAGAAAGAAAAGCCGCTGCGCTAGCATTTGTGAAATGAAACGAAAATGGTAAATTTAGAGTCCGGCACGGCACGTAGCCGGGCCGTTAGGCACCATTTGGTATCACGAAAAAATCTGAATTTGAGATTGAATGAAAGTCACTAAACTCGTAATTCGATTTAATTATAAAAAACTATTAGCTGGATTAGCTGCTGCATTATTACTTTTTATACTAGCAGAATATATTGAAAATGAAAATGTTAAATCTATATCCTTTGTCTTTGGAATCCTTATTGTTATAAATGTTGTTGGTTCAATAATTGCTTCTTACATTTTATATGACAAATCAGACTTGTTTAAGCTTGAAAATTTAGATGATTATTTTCGTTCGAATAGGTTAAAAACTGGAATTTTAATTCATGCAAGTTTTGATCCGGTTTCCCAATCATTAGAAGATAAGTACAGAGATTTAAACTTGACTGTATGTGATATTTACGGAAATCGGCATGAACATGAATCAGGAATACAAGTCTCTAAAAAAATCTTCCCTCCAAATAGAAGAGAAATCAGAATAGATCCAACAAAATTGCCCTTTGACGATAATTCTCAGGAATTCATTTTGGCAATAACTGCATTACACGAGATTCTAAGTCACGAAAAAAGGATAAGATTTTTTAAAGAAGCAAAAAGAATTCTTGAAAGGGACGGACTGATAATCGTAGCCGAACAATTTAGAAATTTGACAAACTTTTTATTCTTCAATATTGGTGCATTCCATTTCATAAGTCAAAATAAATGGAAAAGAGCAATTGAAATGGCTGATTTGGAAATCGTTGAAAACAGGAAAGTGACTCCGTTTGCAAATTTGATGATAATAAAAAAGAAAATAAACGGTGCCTAACACAGGCTACATGCCATGCCGGTAAAAATCTACGATTGAAAAATAGAGATGGAAAAACCCGCGCAGGCATCAAAAGCCAGGCTTCGCCATCATCGCCTTTTGTTGCCTGCGCTAGCATTTGTGAATTAGGACGAAAATGGTAAATTTAGAATCCGGCACAGCACGTAGCCGGGCCGTTAGCCTTCACCAAAAAAAAGAAAAGAAATATGGAAAAAATGAATATTTCCTTAAAGGAGAATGGAGAACACTCTTTAAAAAAGGGAATTAAAGCATTTAAATCATATAAAAACCGTAAAACAGATAAGAAAATGCTTCTGAAAGAGGCACTTATGTTTATACATCATGGTGTTGAACTTCTTTTGAAAGAAATCTTAGTCCAAAAAAGTGAGTTTCTTATTTTTAGCGATTTAAAGGTAGCAACAAAAAAACAACTTCAAGCAGACAGAGAGGGTATAGATATTTTCTATTTGTCAAATCCTCCTCATACAGTAACATACTCAGAAGCAATAGACAGAGTATGTGCCTTTGTTGAAATTTTGGATACCAACTTCAGGGATAGTTTGAAAGAGCTAAGTAGTTTCCGAAATCAGATTGAACATTATCAAATTGACGTAACAGCAGATGAGGTGTCTAAAATTATCGAAGAAATACTACCGCCTTTGGAAAGCTTAATCAAGCAAAAATTAAGTATACAGCTTAGTCAAGATATGAAAGAAGAGATTAAGTTCGTTCATGATTTATCCAATAAAAGAAAACAGTTTAATAGCCTTACTGAAAAACGGTTTTCTAAAATATTACCTTTATTAAGCGGAAGAAAAATCAATAAAGAATTAATAAACTCAAACAGAGATTTAACTATTCCTTCTTTCATTCAGATTTTAAAAGAACCTAAACACATAAAAAAATTCAGGAATAACAAGTACATTTTCACCCCTGACTTTCTTATGGAAACTGAAAGTCAAGATTGGATAGTCGAAATAAAGGGTAATCGTTTTGCAGAACACACTCTGTATAATACAATAAATATTGTCGAAGAACTTGAAGATAAACCTCAATTTTGGTTGGTGACTGTCGGAGATATAGAAAATCAGAATTTTAAAGATTTGCTAAAAGCAAAAGGTATACTTTATTCAAATTTGGAAGATTTAGAGAAGGAAATCCAAAATTCTAAAAAATAATAAAAGCATGACGTTAACAGAAGTTCAAAAACTCCGTGACAAGTTTGGAGATAACTTTGTATCTATTAGACTTACGAATGATAGACATTTGAAGGGAGTTTTGACAGATGCATTCAAAGGTCATAAAACGCATCACAAATTTCCAAATCAAGCATATTTTTATATTTCAAGAGTTGATATTAGTGGAAATCCAACAGAAAGTTATGCTTGTGAAGAAATAATCTCAATTTCTAAATTAGATTTACCGGAACATTGAAAAAGAAGGCGAAAGGCTAACACAGTGCAGCCGACAATACTCCGCTGCGCTACGTACTGCGGCTGCACAACCCGTTGGGCGCACTCCATTTTGGGGATAAAAATCTGATAAACAAACGATTAGGGATTAAGCCTGCCTTTGAAAATCGCAAAAAATGGTTTTGAAACCCGAGTTTTGTTGGTTACGGTCAATAGAATGTATAATCCAATTAGGCAGGCAGAAAAATGGAAAATCAGTATTTCTATCGGGTGATCCGTTGTCCCGAATAATTGAGATCCTTAACAATATCCGCTCCCTATCGTCGAAAAAGGAAATCGAGTTTTCTGGAGAGAGTTTGCGTTTAGGGCCTTAGTATGGAAATTAAGAATTTGGGTAAACCGTCGAATTGAATAGGGGATAAGATCACGAAATTTGAACTTTTCACCGAATAAGAATCTGATCAAATTGAATCGGGTTTTCGTGAATCAAGTTGAGTTTTAGAGATTGAAAATCAATAGATTGAATCGGTCAACTTGAATCAGGATTATCTTGAAAAACAAGATTTTAGCCGAATCAAATTTAAGACTGGAGATCAAGAATTTGGTTCAATTTGGGAGATTAGTCTTCGAGATCAGGAATCAAAACCGGGAAATTGGGATCAGTTTTCAAGATCAATTTGAGATCGTCAGAATTGGGGAATCGGTTCAAGAAGATTGAAAAACCAGTAGAAACGGCCCTTTTGAAGTATCCAAAATC